>JACQDL010000009.1 GCA_016201065.1 Actinomycetota bacterium | reverse complement strand
CGCGAACATCCAGCGAGAGACCGCCGACCACACCTTCAGCGCCTTCGAATTGTTCATCAAGAATGGGACGTTCAGATACGACTTCGAGCACCTCTCAATCCCGATGGGCGAGGCCGATTTTGTTTAATTGCGGCCATAGCTACAGGCAGGTTACAACAGAGAATCTTTGCGCTCTTGTGCGCGGGTGCCTTGGAAGGCTGCCAGCGACATGCTGACCGCGCACGCCACGCTGTTGTTTCTATGCGCTCTTGTGCGCGGGTGCCTTGGAAGGTCGCCCCGTTCAACAAGTACGCGGGCGCGACGCTCGAGTTTCTATGCGCTCTTGTGCGCGGGTGCCTTGGAAGTCGCGCGTGCACACCTCGTCCGTCCTGATGAACTGGTTTCTATGCGCTCTTGTGCGCGGGTGCCTTGGAAGGCGATGGTCTGACCCTCCAATTCGTCAGTCCGTGGTTTCTATGCGCTCTTGTGCGCGGGTGCCTTGGAAGGGCACGGTCGAGAGTAGCCCATCGACCTGCGGTGATGGAGTCCGTCTGCATGCGACGCTCCGACGGAGTGCTCCAAGGCTTACGGGATGAGCGGATAAATCGGACTCTGTGCAGGTCACGGGCCTGCACGCGAGGTGCGGCTACTGGTCAGTAGCGTGCCACCCTCTGGGCTGCGATGATGACTGTCCGTAGTCGTCTTATGGCCATGCTGCACGATCTGGCTCTGCCTCTGCGGCGCTCGGTACGCCACGGTACCTGCGTCCAACCGTTCACCCGTTCAGCTACTTCTTTCTGTGACAGAAGATTCTCTGCGTGGTGCATGCCGGTGCAGGGTCGATGGTGCCTAGGCTGTGGCCCGTGCATGTGTTGCCGGCTGTGGTGCCCGAGGGCGAGTCGCCCCGTTCGGATGTCGTGTCTGTGCGGTTGGCGCGGAAGGTCGCTGTGCTGTTCGGGGTGCCGTGGCTGGGTGGCCCGTTCGATCGGACGTGGGTGTGTGACTTCGGTGCGCTGACGTTGGCGGAGATCGCACGTGGTGCGCCACTGCCCAGCCGGGAGGAACAGGCGCGCATGGACGGTGCGGCCGGTGAGGCGCCGCCGGCGGGCTGGCGGTGGGCTGGTCGGGGGGTGTGGACGCCGCAGCGTTCGCCAGCGCCTGGCGTGGTGGCGAACGCGACGCTGAACCGGTTCGGACCGGACACGAAGGCTGCTGTGGTGTTGACCGGCGCCAACCGGTTACTCCGGGAGGCGACTGACGCGGTCGGGGCGGTCAGCCGGTGGTTGGCGACGAGCGGCGCCGACCCGCAGGTGCGGTTGGCGACGTGGGCCGGTGTGGTGTTGGAGGTGTTCCGGGCTCAGCCCGCGCTGGTGGTCGCGGCGGTGCAGGCCCGCAGTGTGCAGCGGTCGTTGACGGCTCGCTGGGGAGACAGCGTTGCCACCTCGGCTGTGGTTGGCGAGGTGGCGAGGTGCGAGTTGGGGGCGCGGGCCGCACCCATCGGCGAGGATGACGCGGCTGCGGGCGGCGTCGGCCGGGTGGGGGGCTACCAGCCGGTCGGCTTTGATCTGGTCGATGCCACGTTGCCGTTGCTGGATCTGACGATCGCCGACGCGGCCGGTGACGGTTCGGACCGGTTCAGCGATGACCGGTTGGGGGATGTCGCTGACGCGTGGTGTCGCCGGTTGCTGCGGCTGGGGCGCCCGGGACACGGGCTGGTGTGGCTGACCGACGACCGGGGGCATCGCAGGGTCCATGCCTATCTGCGGGTTGGTGCGATGGTCGCGCCGTTCGTGGCGGAGATGGTGGACACCACGCCGGGTCCGGCGCTCACGCGGCTGCCGGTATCGCCGTCCCCGGCGGAGTTGGCTGGCCTGAGCCGCGCAGGGCTTCGTGCCCATGTGGTTGCGGTCCACGTCGCGGTGAACTACCTGCGCTACAGGGATGAACTCTTGCAGGGTTGGCCTGCGCTTCGTGCGGCGACCCGGGCGTGGGTGGCTGACACGGTCAGCGTGGCGAACCAGCGGCTGGGGCCGGATGACCCCGCCACCATCCTGATCACTTCGTATGGGTGTTACCTCGCGCTCTGGGATCAGCTACGGCAGGCCCCGCGGGACACGGCCGCGGTTCGGGTGGCCGCCGAACGTCTGGTGGTCTGCGCCGATCAGGTGATGGCGGCTGTGGACGCCGGGCAGGTTGATCCCGGGGCTGGCACCTATCTCCTGGAAATCGCCAACGTCGCGTTGGCGCAGGCGTCGGCGGTGCTGGACCGACCGGTCGGGATCGAGCGGGCGCTGGCGCGGCAGTGGCGTGCGTGTCTTGCGGCGCGGGGTCTGGGCGAGGCTGCCGACATCGCGGCGCGGGTGCCGGAGCTGAGCCCGGCTCAGCTGTTCCACCTGCTGCACTACGCCAGCTTCCTGGCCGAGCGGGGTGAGCGGACCCAGTTGCGGCGGGCCCTGGTCATGGCGGAGGCGGTCACCGCGGTCCGTGATGAGGTGGCCCGAACCGAACCGGCCGCCTACACCGCCAAGCACACCGCAGCACGCACCGCCCACGAGGTCACCGCCCGGATCGCGCATACCCTCGCCGGTCGCCTGCCGGACCGTGATCGTCACGCGCGCCTCACTGCCCGTGCGGCGGCCCTGCGGCACGCTGTCGCGGTGCTGGACAACGCCACCACCCAGCGGTTGCTTCTCCGCCCGGACGCTGACGCCGCGGTGGTGAGCGCCGCCGCGGCGATCCTCCCACCGCTGGTCGAGGCGTTGCACGGTGATCCGATCGGGGTTGGGGAGTACACCGTGCGGCAGGCCCGGGCGTTGCTCGGGTCGGCGCTGCTCCACCTGGAACGGTCCGCCGGGTCCACCACATCGGCGCCAAGCGACCCGGCGATGACCGCTGCCACAGCCGACCCGCAGGAGGCGGAGCTGCTCGCGCTGGCTGAGCGCTTCGCTGAGGCCGGTCACCTGCCGCTGAGGCCGATCGACACGGAAAGCCAGCGACGGTGAGTACCCGCAGTCGCCGTCCCGCGCTGCGGGCGGCGGTGGACCAGCTGCGGATCAGCTTCTTCGTCGGGGTGGCATTGGTCCCGACCCTGCTGACCCAGCTGTTTGAGGGGTTCGGCCGTTGGCTTCCCTGGTGGGGCTGGTCGCTGGTGCTGTCTGTCGTCATCGCCGCATTGTTCGGGTGGTCGGTGCGGTTGGAGCAGCGGCGGCAGCGGTTGCTTCGGGGCGCGGCGGGTGAGGTCCGGGGTGTGCGCAGGTTGGACGCGATCACTCACCTGGTCCTCACGGTGGACGTGACGAAGACCGAGGAACAGAACCTTCACACGCTGCTGCCGGTGCTGACCAAGGTCCGGCATGTCTACGCCGTGATCGGGTCGCCGGTGGGCCAACCCGGTGATCCGGAGTTGGCGAACGAGCGGTTGGCGCAGCTGGTGGCGGCGGCAACGCCACGGCCGGTGCAGGGTCAGGTCCTGCACGCGCTGCCCGCCTTCGACGTCGCACCTGACTCGCTGCATGAGCTGCGCACGAAGCTGGCGGGGCTTCGGCAGACACTCGGGGAGGGTCAGGTGCTCGCTGTGGACATCACTGGCGGCACCGTTCCGATGTCGTTGGCGACCTACCGGGCGGCCGAGGCCGCTGGGGTGGCGGTGACCTACACCTCGACTCCCCCACCGCCGGCCACCCGCGCCGGCACGAAGACGAAACGCACGTTCCGGGCGCTCATCGCGCTGTACGACCCGCACGGCGAGCTGACTGGTCCGTCCACGGCACTGGAGGTTTCGTGACCAAGCATTGGGTGGTGGTGGAGACCGGGGGCACCCAGCGCTTCATCTTCGGCAGTAACCGGCTCCGCCACGTCATCGGCGCCTCCGAGCTGGTCTTGCGCGCCGGGACCAGCTGGGTACGGGAGGCCTGTGCGGGGTTGGTTGGTGTGCGGGAGGTGCAGCTCATCTCTGGCAAGGCACGGCTGTTGGTCGACGAGGCGGAGACCGGTCGGATTCTCATCCATCGACTCAGTGACATGGTGTTGGCGCGGGCCCCGGGACTGGAGGTGACCGGGGTCGTCGGCCCCGGATTCGATGAGGCGCTCCCCCACCGGCCCACCACCGGCTCCGGTGACGCCGAGGTGGCCCGCGATGCCCCGCTGGACCACGTCACGGCACTGCGAGCGACGTTCCGGGCGCATGGTCGGGTGCGGGCCGCCCGACCGGCGCGGCTGGTGCGGGACACGGTCCTGCCCTGGCATGAGTTGTGTCGGGAGACCGGGATGCCGTCGGCTGGTCTGGAGCTCTACGGCACCGACCCGACGGTTGAGCAGGACTGGCATCCCGCGGGTGCGGGGGTCCTGGCCCGCTCCCGGGTACAGCGCGAGGCCCGCCAGCGCTTGACCAACATGGTCGGTGAGGCGCACGCCGATGTCATTCCGAAGGTGATCGACGATCTGCGGCACGACGGGTGGATCGCGGTGATCCACGCCGACGGTAACGGGGTGGGTGCCCTGCTGCACCACTTCCCCGCACTGATCAGCCAGGTCGCGGGTGAACCGGAGCTGTCCCTGGACACCTACTGCCGCTACCTCAGCGACTTCGCCTCCGAGTTGGAGGAGGCGACAAGGTGCGCGCTGCGGGACGGCATCACCGAGGCCGTGTCGGACTGGTCGGACGAGGACCGGGTCGGGGTGTTGTTGCCGGTGGTGGTGGGTGGTGATGACGTCACCCTGGCCTGCCACGCGAGGCTGGCCCGGCCGTTGGTGCGTGGCTACCTGCGGGCGTTTGAGGAGCAGACCCGGCACCGGAAGGTCATCGCGGCGCTGACCACGGCGTACCGGCGCACGATCCTGGGGCAGCAGCACCCGGGCGGGGGGCTGACCGCGGCCGCGGGAATCGCGATCGTCAAACCACATCACCCGTTCGCTGCCGCCTACGACCTCGCCGAGGAGCTCACCAGCTCCGCCAAACAAGCCAAACGGGTGGTACCCGAGGTGGGTATGTCCGGTTACGACCTGCATGTGGCCCACGAGTCGACGCTGCGCCCGCTACCTCGGCTGCGTGCCGCGCTGACGCTGCACGAGGCCGGCGGTGCGGTGTATCGGCATGGTGGGCCGTACCTCGTGCGGGAGGAGACCAGCACGAGGCCCGACGGGTTGACGGAGACCCAGGTCGAGTGGCTGCGGAACCGTGACGACCGGCACCTGGACGACCTCCTGGACGTGCTCGACGACGGCCGTCTGTCGTCGGCCCGTGCGCATGATCTGCGGGGCGCCCTGGATCGGGGCCTGGTCGAGTATGAGGCGCGTTGCCGGGTCGTGGTGGCCCGCGCCGGAAGCCAGCAGCAGCGGGAATCCCCCAACCCGCCGGAGGGCAACGGGAGCTGGGCCGGGTTGTTGGACACGGTCACCGTCGAAGCGGACACCGGGCCGGAACGGTTCGTGCGGCTCGTTGACGCCATGTTGCTGAACAGCATCGAACACGCGCCAGCCGCGGCGGATGAGCCGGAACCGGTGCTGGCGGGCGCCGATGGTCGAACGGGGGGTGCGCGGTGAACGGGTTGACGGCGGATTTCGGGGTGCGGCTGGTGTTTCTCAGCGACTGGTTGATCGGCACCGGGGAGGGTCGTCTGGCGGCCGTGGACGCTGTGGTCCGGCGCGACGCCGACGGGTTGCCGTTCGTCCCGGCGAAGACGCTGATCGGGGTGTGGCGGGACGCGTGCGAGACGGTCGCCGCCGCCCTGGACGGCGCACCCAACGCACCCGGCGCGCCTGGCGGTGGCGCGGGTGGGGCGTGGGCGGCGTGGGTGGACTGGTTGTTCGGGTCGCAACCGGCCCGACGCGGCGACCGGCGCGCCGCGGGGAACCTGGCGCCGGTGCCGGCGGCGTTGAGCCTCGCCCCGGCCCGCGCGCCGCGGGGTCTGCGGGCGGCGGTGCGCGACAAGCCGGCGCTGCTTGAGGCGGCGGTGCTGGTGCGTCCCGGGGTGGCGTTGGATGCCAACTCCGGTACCGCGCGGGAGAAGTTCCTGCGGCTGGAGGAGCGGGCCTTGCGCGGCACCGAACTGCGTGCCGACGCGCACGTCGCCACCGACGGCGCTGGCGTGCCTGCGGCGGCGGAGTTGCTGCTGCGTGGTGGTGCCCGCCTGGTGGATGCCGTGGGGGGAAAGCGGAACCGGGGTGCCGGCCGGGTCGCGATCCTGCTACTCGATGCCCCCGCACCTCTTGGGGATGAGTGCCCACCGCAGGAGCTACCGGCGGATGGGCGGCTGGTGGAGCTGCTGAACGACCCGCTGCTACTCGCTGACCCCGGTGTCCCCCCAGCGGTCGCGGCGACAGCCGCGCCTCTACAGCCCGGCGCGCGGGCCGGCGGGCGCCACACGGTCCGCCTCGAACTTCAGGTGATCACACCGGTGGTCGTCGTTGACCGGGTGTTGGGCAACATCGTCACCACCCGTGGTGAGATCACCGGCACAGTCATGCTGCCCGCGCTGCTGCCGCACCTGCGCCGCGATGGTGGGTTGGGGTTGGCGGACCTGCGGATCGGTGACGCCGTACCCGCGGTCCGCGCTGACGACGGCGGCTTGGTGCCCGCGCTCCCGGTCCCCGCGTCCTGGCATCGCACCAAGAAGGGCCAGGGTCCGGTGGTGATCAACGCAGCCACGACCCGCCTCGATGCGGGTGATCAGCCCAAGCCGGTGCGTGGCCGGGTGGCGCGGCTCGGGTCGGATCGGTGGCGGCAGGTCGAGGCCGCCGAGGCGATCTCCACTCACGCGGTCGTCGACGACGAGGCACGCCGCCCGACCACCACCGGTGGTGGGGTGTTCACCTACCTGGGGCTCGAGCCAGGCACTCTGCTGGTCAGTGATGTCGTGATCCCCGCCGACGCCACGCTGCACCTTCAGGCCGGTGCCACACTGCGGTTGGGTCGCTCCCGCAAGGACGACTTCGGTCAGGTCCGGGTGATCGGCGTCCGCGAGCTGCCCACACCAGTCGGTGAACCCGCACCCACCAACCACGACGGCGACGGTGGCCGGCTGCTGCGGGTGTGGTGCGTCTCCGACGTGCTGCTGCACGACGAGCGCCTGGCCCCCGACCCCTCACCACATCGACTGGCCGCCGTGCTCGCCGCGGCACTGGGCATGACGGACGGTGCAGTCAAGGCGGTGGCGGTCACCGGTGAGGACGAACGGCGTCCCACGGTCGTCGAGGCGACCCGCCGGGATGGTTTCGCCCGCCGGTGGGGTCGTCCCCGCCGCACCCAGGTCGCCCTGCGGGCGGGCAGCGTGGTGACCCTGCGGCTGGCCGAGGGTGCCCGGATCAACCCGGCGCGGGTGATCGATGTGGAGCGGGACGGGGTCGGGGACCGCACGACAGAAGGGTTCGGGCGGCTGCTCCTCAACCCACCGGAACTACGGGTCGACAAGCCCGCCGTAGAACGCGGCACCCCACCCGGCACGGCGACCGCGACACATTCCGACAAGGAGGCCCCCGGCTGGGTGCCACCCACGACGCCGCATCCGCTGGAGCTGGCCGCCTGGCGGCGACAGATCCGCCGCCGCGCCGCCGAACGCACCACCGACGCCGCCCGCCGTGAGGAGATCATCCCTGGCCTGGCCCGGCTGCCCCGCGCGCAGCTGGGTGGGTTGCGCTCCCAACTGGAACGCCTGGCCCTACCCAGTGGGAACGCTGCCGTCGCGGAGTGGTTCGACGCCATCACCGCCGTCAAACGCCGCGAGACCCAGTGGGGTGAGGCGCTACCCCGGGCCCGTGCTCTGCTGCTGGACGACCCCGGCCTGGTGTGGCGGTTGTTGGGGCTCGACGACGCCCAGGACCGGCTGGTCCTCACCCCGGGGCGGGAGGAGCTGTTGCGGGATCGGTTGCGGTGGGAGGCCCGGGCGGTGCTGGTCGAGGAGCTGCTGCGTCAGCTTCGCGCCGAGCAGGAGACCAGCGACCTGGAGACCACTGAACGGGACACCGTCGACGCGGGGGGACGGCCATGACCTGGAACGTCGGGACCCGACACGAGGTGGTCGGGGTCCTCACCTGTGACAGCCCCCTACACGTCGGCGGCTGGGACCCCTCCGCCGCCGCCGACCTCGCTGTGGCGCGCGACGGGCTGGACCGGCCGATGATCCCCGGCACGTCCCTGGCCGGGGCGCTTCGCGGCTGGCTCACCCAGGTCCGCGACGGGGCCGGTGACCGCCGGTTCACCGACTCCACGATTCGTGAGCTTTTCGGTCACCTGGAGGAACGCGAGCAGCTGGGAAGCCCCGCAAGGATCCGCATCGACGACGCCCCCGCGTGTGACGCTGACCTCGAACCGGTGATCCGGGACGGGGTGGCCATCGACCGGCGTACCGGCTCCGCCGCCGCCGGGTTCCTCTACGAACGCGAAGTGCTCCCGGTCGGCGCCACCTTCTCGTTCCGGTTGGCCGCCGACGAACCACCCGGCGGGGACCCGACTGTGGCGCAGACGGTGGAGCTGTTGGTCACCGGGCTGCGCACCGGTCAGATCACGATCGGTGCCGGGCGCACTCGCGGCCTGGGTCGGGTCACCCTCACCCAGGTCCGCACCCGGCAGGCGGACCTGTCCCAGCGGGACGGGATGCTGGCCTGGTTGGCGGGGAGCGCCACCTGGCGGCCGGTCACCACCACCCCTGAGGAGCCGGTATCGACCGGGTGGTTGAGCATCGACATCGACTGGGAACCTGCCGGGCCGCTCCTGGTGAAGGACTCACTCGACGGTGCGCTTGTCGACACCCTGCCGCTGACCGAACGAACCACCGACGATCGGGTGCACCTGCTGCTGCCCGGCTCGTCGGTGAAGGGTGTACTGCGCGCACACGCCGAACGGATCGTACGCACCCTGCGCGGTACCGACGCCGACGCCTCACTTCGGGTGGTCCTTGACCGGGAACGCCTGCCGGGTGTGGTCCCCCTGTTCGGCAGTGGCCCCCAACGCCCGACCAACGGTGACCGGCCGAACCGGGGTCAGGACCGGGACCCCGGTTGGCGGGGTGCGCTGGAGGTCGCCGACTGCCACAGCACCGCGCACGTCACCACCGAGCAATGGCAGGCGGTGATCACCGCGCACCCCACCCGCGACACACCCCACGGCGGCACCGATGGCCGCACCACCCGGGAAGCCCGCCAGCAGCGGGGCGACGAACGGGACGCGGGACGCGGCGCGCTGACGGCGCAACTGGACGCACTGAACAACCAGATCAGCCTGCGGGTCGCCGACCATGTGGCGATCGACCGGTGGACCGGTGGCGCAGCCGAGGGACTGCTGTACTCGGTGCTGGAACCCACTCGCATCACCTGGGAGCCACTGCGGTTGAGGCTGGACACGACCCGCCTCGCCGCCCCCACCAAGACAGACCAGCCGGGAAACACGGATCAACCTTTGGATACGCGCACCGCGTTGAGCGTGGCGCTGCTGCTCCTCATCCTGCGTGACCTCGCCGACGGGTGGCTGACCGTCGGGTTCGGCGGCACCCGAGGCCGCGGCCAGATCGCCGTAGACCAGATCCGCTTCACCGGAGCTGGGCTGGCCGAGCCGTGGTCGCAGCTGACCGGCCGAACCCTGGAACAGATCCTGAACGACCCACCACCGGGCGTCGCCGAAGCGATGACCCGGTGGGCCGAGACGTTCCCTAACCCACACTCCCCGAAGGTGACGCCGTGACGGGCATCCTGCACGCGGTGACCGCACCCACTCCCCTCACCCTCCCGCAGGCCCTCGACTGGTGGCGGGACACCCCCAGCACGTCCGCCCACCCGATGCTCGGCGAACCGGTTGGGTTCGCCCTGTCAGCGAACGCCGCGACCTGGTGGCGACTCGACCCGGCCACCCCACCCACGCCCCGGGGACCGCATGGCCCGCTGGACCTGGCAGGCGCCTACGAGCTGCTCGCCTTCGACGGGCACCGGGAGTTGCGCTGGCTGCACACCGACGCCGGGCACGGCCACGCCGTGGCCCTCGCCGAGGACCCCGACCTCCTGCCGCTGGGCAACGATGTCACCGATCCCCGCACCCCCACCGCCATCGGCTCCCACCATCGGATGCTCGCCGGCCAACCCACCCCTCTGACGGCCGGTTGGGTGACGGTGGGCTCGGCCCGCTACGACCCCGCCGCCGTGCCGGTGGACCTCACCTCCGAGGCAGCCGCCGGCACTGGTGCCGACCAGATTGTCCTCATCCTGGAGTCGGTCGACTACGCCGTCGAGGACGAACACGGCAACCGCACCGTCACCGACACCCGCCGATTGCACCTCGCCGCCCGCGCCCGCCGTGACCTGCGGGCCTCAACGCTGATCCGGGACCAGGACCGGTCGAGGAAGGACGAGTCATGACCATTGAACTGGCCCGGTACCCGGTCCTGGCCACCAAAGAAGGCCGGAACCTCACCGCGACGGTGTCGCACTCCCGTGACCCCAGCCGCGCCAAGCACCGCCCCTACGGCCCGACGCAGTGGGACACCGACCTCGCGTCCTGGTTCGCCTCGGCAGCCGACGGCGACCAGGTGGAGGTGATCGTCATCGTGAGCAGTGATGCGACCGGACGCCTGGAGCTGGCCAACCGGCCGGGCGTCGCGGCCATCGCCACCGACCCGGCGCGGGCCACGGCGCTCAACGAACACGGTGGTTTCGTCAACCCCTACACGTTCGTCCCGACGCCACCTCGCGGCGACCTCACCACCGAACCCGGGCAGAGCGGACTCGGTGACAGTGGCCCCGCCGGGCCACCCAGCCACGCCCGCTACACCCCCGGGCAATGGACAGGTCGGCTGCGGCTGACGTTGACCACCCTCAGCCCGCTGCTGCTGCCGGACACCGGACGGGCGCGACGCGGGACCGGTGCCGACGTCGAACGCACCGTCTACGACATCCGCCTCGATCACGACAACCGGCCACTGCTCGCGGCCACGTCACTGAAGGGGGCGCTGCGGTCGGCGTACGAGATCATCACCGCGAGCCGGTTCGGGATCTTCCCCGGACACGACCAGCGCCTCGCCTACCGCATCCCAGCCCAACAAGGCCTCACCGTGGTGCCCGCGGTCGTCGGCCGCAACCAGGCCGGCGAGCCAGTCTTCCGACTTTCGGCTGAGGCCGCCGCGTGGGTGCCGGCGTACAAGGGACAACGCTGCCACCTTCACCTCCTCGGCGGGTTGGCGAACAACCGCAACCTCGCCGCGCTGCACCAGGAGGAGGTCGCGGCCCGGATCTGCCGCTACACCTACCAACGAACCCAACCACACCGCCCGAACAATCCCGTGCGGTTCGAGGTGTGGCGGGTGACCCACCTCGCCGGGAACATGCAAGAACTCCAGCAGGCACTACCCGCCCAGCCCGACGATCCGAGCGACCCGACGTCGCGGCTCACCCTGAACGACAAGACCCACCCACGACTCGTGACCGGTCGGTTGTCGATCACCGGGAACTCCATCGAGTCCAAGCACGACGAACGGCTGTTCATCGAACCACCCACCGACGCCGACATCCCCATCGAGAAAGAGCACCTCGCGTTCTGGCAGTCGGTGCTCGACGCCTACCAGGCCGCGAAGGAATACAACGTGGTGCCCGCCGGGTACGAACGCTCCCGCCACGTGGACGACGCCAAACAGCTCCACGCTCTTCCAGAAGGCACCCTCGTCTACGTCACCGTCGACCAACAGCGGCACCATGTCACCGGGGTCCACCCGGTGATGATCGGACGGATGCCCTTCGAGCTGTCTCCCGCCACCGTCCTCGACCCCTCGCTGCGGCCGGCCAGCACACCCGAGGAGTTCTCACCTGCCGACCGCGTGTTCGGGTGGGTGCCGACGGCCGCCAACACCTCGCGCCACGGCCGCCGCATGTCCTCCGGCTACCGGGGACGGTTAGCGGTACGGGGTGTGCGGTGCCGCACCGACGATTGGCAACCAGAGCCGCCGCTCCCCCCAAACGGTGTCGTGTTGGCGCCACTGAGCACCCCCAAGCCCACGCAGTTCCGGTTCTACGCCGCCAGCAACCCGGATGGTGCGCCGGTAGAACGGCGTGCGCGAAAGGAAGACGGCTACACCACCAACAGCGGACTGCGAGGCCGGAAGGTCTACCGGTGGGAGACCAACCCCGATGGGTACTGGAATCCCGGCCACCAGGGGGCGCACGCGCTCAACGGCCGGCACCGCGAGTACCTCGATCCTGGCGCTCCGGCGAAGCAGACCGCCCGCCACACCTCCTGGGTGCGGCCCGGCGTGACCTTCGATGCGGAGCTGTTCGTCGATGGTCTCAGCAGCATTGAGCTGGGCGCGCTGCTGTGGCTGGTCAGCCGGGGTGAGCAGGCTCCCCTGCGTCTCGGTGCCGGTAAGCCGCTGGGATTCGGTGTCGTGGACTGTGAGGTGGACTGGTCTGCCACCCACCTGTGGGATGGCGTGGCGCTGGCCGATGGTTGGCGGCAACTGCAACGTCCAGCCCCAGCCCCACCCACGACGCTCCAGCGCCTGACGGACGACTTCCAGACGACCACCGACGCTCACCCCGCGCTTACCGAAGGGATCGCTTCCTATCTGGCTGCCGTCGCCCCGGTAGCGCATCCGGTGCACTACCCCAGACGATCACCCGAACCCGCACCCGAAAGCTACGAATGGTTCGTCCAGAACGAACGGGTCCGAAACCAGCAGCTGACGCACGGATGGCCACTGCCACACGTCCGCGACCTCGAACCCCGCCTGCCGTACCTGCTACCCGCCGACGACGACCGCCGCACTGCGCCTGGGCCGGGGCCACGGAGCGGACAGGACCGCCGCAACGGCGGCCGGCCACGGCCGCCTACCGGGCAGGGACGCGGTGGTCACGGATAAGATGGGCCTCGGCCTGCCCGAGGCCCATCCGGGTGTCGGCACCCACGCTGGCGAAGGGCAGCAACGCCAACCAGCGGCCGATGGCCCGCCGGTGCTCGACATCCCGGCTGCCAACCCGGTAGGTCACCTCACCGACGCTGGCCACCACAGGGCGGCCCCGCAGGGTCAGCTGGATGCAGTCCAGCCGGTAGTCCACGACGGCGACGTCGCAGTCGTCGATGGAGGGGTGCGCAACATCTGGTCCCCACCGGGTCCACTGCTCCCGCAGGTGACCGAGGACCAGACCGGGCAGCGGAAACGGCAGGTGGATACGGCCACTGCGGAACGCCGTCGGGCTGAGCAACCTGACGCTGAACTGGTCGCCGACCTGCCGTTCCGTGGCCAGATCAGCCCAGTCAGCGGCCGACTCCAACCGGCCGATCCGCCCGTCCGGCCAGGGCAGACACCGCACCGCCTGCCGCCCCAACCGCCCGCTGACGGCGACCAGCTCCCCGGCGGCCGCCAGCAGGCGGGCAGCCAGATCGTCGTCGAGGAACCCGACGTCAATGGCGACATGCCCGGCCGGCCGGCCGGGCAGGGGCCGCAACGGCGAGAGGGTGTAGGGCTTGCGGGGGGCGTGGTGGCCGGTGTCGTCGATCCCCGCCTCGATCCACCCGGCGATCAGGCCGTACAACTGCTCGGGTCGCACCACGCCCGGGTCGCGGACGCTCAGCAGCAGACTCCAGCGGCTCGGCACACCGGCGATTCTGCCGCACCCTCCGCCGGGTCCTCGCCGAGGAACTCCGCGCCGGCACCTACCAACCCGGAGCGCTCGTCGGCGTCGCCATACCGAAACCCTCCGGTGGTGTGCGCCGGTTACAGATCCCCACCGTCGCCGACCGGGTCGTGGAACGCTGCCTCGTCGACACCCTCACCGACCTGACCGACCCGTGGTTCACCCCCTGGTCGTTCGCCTACCGCCCCGGCATGTCTGTGACCGACGCGCACCGCCTGCTGGCCGCCGAACGGGACGGCGGCGCCACCCATGTGGTACGCGCGGACCTGCGGGACTGCTTCGACACCCTGGATCGCAGCAGGGTGATCGCCGCGCTCGCCGAACGGGTCGACGACCACGCGCTGCTCGCCCTGGTACGGCGGCTGTGCGCCCGCCCAGCGTGGTGGCGTGGGTCGCTGCGCACCGCCGACCGCGGTATCGCCCAGGGCAGCCCCCTGTCACCGCTGCTGTGCAACCTCTACCTCGACATCCTCGATCGTTCTCTCATCCGGCGCGGCTGGCCCACGGTGCGGTTCGCCGACGATCTGGCCCTACCGGTCACCGGAGCGCAGGTCGCCGAACGGGCCCTGCGCTGCCTACGTCAGGAGGTGACCCGCGTGGGTCTTGAGCTTCATCCGGACAAGACCGAGGTGATGAGCTTCGCCGAGGGGTTCGCGTTCCTCGGCGGGGACTTCGCCGGTCCCTACCCCGAGCACACCGAACCCCGACAACAACCCGACCGGCGGACCCTGTACGTGGGCCGGCAAGGCTCCTCGGTGCACCTGGCCAAAGGCAAGCTGCTGGTCAGCAGAGGAAAGGACGAACTCCTCGCGGTACCCCAGTCCCAGGTCGGTCGGATCACCCTGTTCGGTGCCGTCGGGTTGAGCTGCGCCGCCCGCGCCCACACCCTCTACCACGACATCCCCGTGGTCCTGCTGTCCCGCCGCGGCCACTATCTGGGCCGGCTCGACGGTTCCGAACCGGAGGCCACCACCGCACGACGCCGGCAATACGCGGCCTCAACCGACGACACCTACCGGCTGGGCATCGCCACCGCCATCGTCCTCGGCAAGATCGCCAACCAACGCGCCCTGCTGCTGCGCTACGCCGGCCGCTCCCGCGACCCCGAGAGCGTCGCCCGGGCGGCCGACGACCTCGACCGCTACGCCCGCCTCGCCCTCCATGCCGAGGACTGTGATCAACTCCTCGGCATGGAGGGCGTCTCCGCCCGCCGCTACTTCGAGGCACTCGCCATGCTCCTTCCCGAGGGGTATGTCTTCCCCGGCCGCCGCCGCCGCCCACCCACCGACGTCGTCAACGCCATGCTCTCCCTCGGCTACGCCTGCCTCACCGGCGAAGCCACCGGCGCCGCCGCGGCAGCCGGACTCGACCCCGGCATCGGCTTGCTGCACGCCGACGGTGACCGACCCGGCCTCGCCCTGGACCTCGTCGAGGAGTTCCGGCCCGTCATCGTCGACACCGTCATGCTGGGCTGCGCCCGCCGCGGCACGGTGCCCGCCGACGCGACAAGGCCCGACCCTGAAAACCGTGGCGTATACCTCACCGAAGCCGCCCGCATTGCGTTCCTGGAACAACTCGAACTCCGCATGCTCACCCTCTTCGGCTACACCCCAACCCGCTCCCGAGTGTCCTACCGGCGTGCGCTGCACCTGCAAGCCCGCCAGCCACTGCCCTTAACTTCACGGACTTCTGTGGGTTGATGTCCGGTTCTATCGGCCAATGTTGCGGTTTGGTAACGGTGCTGTCTGTAAGTCGTCGCGTGCCCTGAGTGCAGCGAAGCTCCTGCTATGACGTCGGGTGACT
>JACQDL010000011.1 GCA_016201065.1 Actinomycetota bacterium | reverse complement strand
CGACCAGCCCGGCAACGGCACCGACCAGACGCCGGACCTCCCCGTCCGTGGCGGAGCCACGGACGACCTGCTCCATCGCCGCGACGGCCGCGCGCAACAACGCGATCACCTCCGCCGTCGTACCCATCGCCCGCCCTCCACCTGGCTCACCGGGGCGTTCGCCGGAACGCTGTCTGTGGCGTTCCGGGAGACCGACGTACCCGCTGCACTCGGGGCACCCGTCCCGGTGCCATGACCAAGACCGTACGAGGCGGGTCGCTGGGCAATCCAGCAATATCGCGAAATTTCTAGGGAAGAATTTCGCCTTCTGTGGATTCACCGTCGCGTTCCAGGAGTACCCGCGTGACGAGAGCCCGGGCCGCCGGGCCATACACGGCAATCGCCGCGAGCTGGTCAAACACCCGCGCGTACGTCGCCACCTCGTCTGGTCGCGTCAGCCGCAGCTCAGCCGCCAGCGTTTCGACGATCACGTAGTCGTCGTCAATAATCCAAAACCCGTGGTCCAGAAACACCGGCCACTGCACAGAGAACGGAATAATCCCGAACCTCACGTTCGGCCCCAGCGTGGTTGCCGCTACCAACCGGTCAAGCTGCGCCGTCATCACCTCGCGGGGTGCCGCCGCCTCGCTGCGCAGCGCCGCCTCGGTAATCACGAGATGAAACGCCTTGCCCGGTCTGTACAGCAGCTCCTGCCGCTTCAGCCGTACCGCCACCGCTTCACTCACGTCATCCGGCGCGCCGTGCAGCCTGGCGCCCTTGGCCAGCATGTGCCGGGCATACTCCGCCGTCTGGAAGAAGGCCGTCACATAGTGTGTGTCGAACACCCGGATCAGGTGTGCTTTCGCCTCCGTGTCGAACGCTTCCTGCTGCCGAAAGCGCATCCCGGACCTCAGACGCCGCCGGTACTCCTGGTAGAAGCTCTCCAAGGCCGACAGCTCGCCCGCCAGGGCTTCGGCCGCTTCCGGCTGTCCGCACGCCTCTACCCAGGCCACAAGGTCCACCGTCGTCGGCGTCTGCTGGCCCAGTTCCAGCTTCGACACCTTGGAAGCCGTCCAGCCCAGTTGTTCGGCAAACTCCTTGCCGTTGACGCCAGCCGCCCGCCTCAGCGCTCGTAGATGCGTACCCAGCGCCTCACGCGCTTGTTGGATGTTCGACACCGAAGCCAGTCGCCTTCACATACTCGCTGTAGGGAACCGCGTGATGCCAGGCCACATCTCGCCACCAGCCGGCCTGGATCACCGCGGCCGGGTCCTCCACCAGCTCCGCCCCCAGCAGGTCGTCACCCTCGCCAAAGCGCACGGCGTACAGCCGGTTCGAATCCAGCAGCCAGTAGTCAAGGTCCGGCAGGCCGGCTGCGTGCTGGCGTTCCAGGTAGCGGATGTCTTCGCCCGCCTGGGTGTTGTACGCGCACAGCCACAGGCCGTAGCGCGTGTAGTCCGAGTGTGGCCGCGACACCACCCGTACCCGCTCGATCCGCTTGCCCTCCACTCGCCGCTGGACGATGAGGGAGAACCACGCCTCCATGTAGGTCAGGTTGACCCGCTGACCGGCAAGGAACTGCCCGAGCTGCTCCTTTTCGTAGTAGCTCTCCCGGACCTCCAGCCGGTAGGCCGTGTGCTCGAACGTCCGGAACAGGTCGAAGAAGTCCTCGCCGACAAGCAAGGTCATGGGTTGTCAGCCCTTTGGGAGGTACTTGAGCAGTTCGGCCGGAATCTCGATGACCGTCTCGTGGTCGGGTATGGACAGTTGGCCGAGAGCTTCGGCGTCCTCCACCTTGTAGCCTTGGACCACGAAGGTTCCCCGGTCGGTGGCGTACGCCCTCGGGCTGCCGTTCGGCCCAGAGTCTCCACCCAGGAGCGTTAGCTGCATGACGATCTCCAATCCTCGGGATTTCGCGGGATTGCTCCATCGTCCAGCGGAAGGATGATCCATACAAGGCATGTCGCGGCCGCGTTGCGCTAGCGGCCCGGCTGGATCGCGACGAGCGACCAGCCCGGCAACGGCACCGACCAGACGCCGGACCTCCCCGTCCGTGGCGGAGCCACGGACGACCTGCTCCATCGCCGCGACGGCCGCGCGCAACAACGCGATCACCTCCGCCGTCGTACCCATCGCCCGCCCTCCACATCGACCAGAGGCACCGGCCACGGCCGCACCCGCAGGCGCGGACCCAGATGCCCTTCGGTGAGGTCGCGGCGGTGGCCGGGGAGCCACCACCGCGACCCCCTTCACCCGGCCCGGACGGGTCTACCCGCGTCGGGCGCGTCCGGCCGGGGAGCCTCTCGCCCGTCTCGACGGCATCGGTGCGAGCCTCGGGGACGCGCGTGACCCGGCGGGTCTCACGTCGTCGGACACGGCCACGCGCGCGAGCTACAGCCACAGCTACCTGTCGAGCGTCGAGGACGGCAGACTCCGTCCGACCACAGCCATGGTCATCGCCTACAGGCACGGACTCGACGTGGAGATGAGCCGACCAATATCGTTCCTGGCATGACTCCAGCTTCCTCGGACGTTGGGATGCCGTCGATACTTCAGGTGTCGCCCACCGCAGCCAGGCATCATCAGGCGACAGGAAGGAGGCCGCGCCGTGCCTCAGCCTTCAGAGCCCGCCGGCTCCGGTTCTACGCAGCCGTTCGGTGCGCTTGTACGCCAGAAGCGTCGCGAACAAGGATGGTCGCTCAGGGATCTCGGCGACAACATCCGTTTCAATCGTGGCTACATTGGTCACGTGGAAAAAGGGGAGAAGTTTCCGCACCGCCGGTTCGCCGAACTTGCGGACAGCGCGCTCGGGTGCAGCGGCACGTTGACCGAAGTATGGGAACTTGAGGCAGAAGATCGGAAACGGTCCGAACTGGTCGGCAGGCTGCTCACCGCGTCGGTGACGGATTCGCTTCGCTTGATCGCCACCACTGACGAACGACTTACGTCGAATGACATCGATATTGAAGTCGATAGGCTAGCCATAGCCTATATGGGGAATGCGCCAGCCCCGATGCTTCAAGAAGCAGTTTCGCTGCGTAGCGAAATCCTTCACCGCTTGCGGTACCAGAACTATCAGTCACACGATCTCGCTGGCCTTTACGTTGCGCTCGGCCATGTGCAGGGTGTACTTGCGTACGCTGCACTTGATCTCGGAAACGCGGACGCCGCCTCAACCCACATCGAGGCTGCTTGGACTTGCGCGGAACGTGCCGACGACGACGCGCTACGTTCATGGGTGCGCGGCACACAAAGCCTTGTCGCACGCTTCCAGGCCAACTACGGACAAGCTCTAGAATACGTGCGAGATGGCCTACGATATCCCGCGTCGGGCGCCGGACGGATAAGGCTGTTGTGCGGCATGGCGCAGTGCCACGCCAACCTCGGCGACTCAGCGGGAACGAACAGCGCGCTCGATACCGCCCGGGACGAACGCGATCGTCTCTCCACACCCGATACCCTCGGTGGCATATTTGAGTTCTCTGTTGCCAAACAGCACTACTACGCGAGTAGCAGTCTCATCTGGCTCGACGGCAAGGGTAACGCCGAACGCGCGGCGCAAGAGGCAACCGAGGCGATCACGAGGTGGAAGTCGGAACCGCCCGAGACCCGGTCACTCGACGACGAGGCTCTTGCCCAGGTCTACCAGGGCACGGCACATCTCCAGCTCGGCGACCTGGACGCCGCAGCGATAGCGGTGCGCCCGATTCTTGATCTACCACCAGAACGACAGATTTCCTGGATCAAAAAGCGCCTCGACCGACTTGGCAGTCTACTTCGCGCGGCGCCGTTCCACGGTGCCGCGAGTGCCAACGACCTGTACGGAGAAATCCGCAACGTAGTTACCTGACTGTTGTCGTCCCCGCGCATGCGACCATGCCCATCGCGTGGTAGCGGCCACGTAGGCGACCATGGGGACCGGTCGCTGGAACAACTCGTTCGGGCCATCCGAACGTACCAGGTCACCTGCCCGCAAGCGCTGCCTCCGTGCTGCGTGGCTGGTGTTGCTGCCCTACCCTGGCTCCGGAAGAACAACGCCCGCATTGCGGGACGACGGCAGCATTCCGGCCGCATGAACGGGAGTTGATCATCGTGAAGCTGACCCACCTCGGCACCGAGTCCATCGGGACTGGCTGCCCGTCGGTCTATGCCACCGACCACGGCACCTATGTCGTTCAAGGCTGGAAGATCGCCGACCCCGACGCGCTCACCACGTTGCGGGAACGTGGCCTACCCGAGCACGAGGACGCCATCGAGATCCCCGCCGGCCTCGTGCGGCACTTCCCGACGGCGCAGTGACTCGAACCATCACCACGCGGGAGGAGTTCGACGCCCTGGTCATGGGCGTCGAACACTCCGCGTTCCGCCTGGAGACCCGCGAACGGTACGAGGAGCCGGACGAGACCGAGCACCTCGCCCGGTTCCTCGCTGGCGAACCCGACACCGACCACCGCTGGTATCGCCACTGGCCAGACTTCATCGCCGACCGCCACACCAATGGCATCCGGTTCGAGCGGCTGAGGGTCGTCACCTGGCCCCCCTCGGACTACGCCCTGTTCGGGATGCAGATGGTGGCCCTCGCCGTCGCCGCCGGCGAACGGATCACCTACATCGACCGGGCAGATGCCGCCCAGCTCGACATACCCATGGAGGATTTCTGGCTGCTCGACGAGGCCCGTGTGCTGACCCTCCGCTTCGATGACGACGGCCGCCTGCGCGAAGCCGACCTCACAGATGACCGACCGAGGCTCACCGACGCCCTCACCGTGCGTAACCTGGCCCGCCAGCACGGAAGGCCACCGCCTGCGTTCCTCCGCGAGCACCTGTCGCCACGGTGAGCAGCTATACCCGACTGCCCTCAGCGCAGCGTGAGCTGGCGGGACCGGATGCCGTCGCGGGCACGCCGCTGACGGTCGGTGAGCGGCGCCGGATCGGCGAGGGCCTCGGCGAGCCGGCCGGCGAACTCCTTCGCCGGCGCCTCCCATTCGGTGGCGGGTACGTCGGGTGGCAGGTCCCACACCGGAGCCATCAGGCCGTGGGTCCGGAACGATCCGGCGTACCGGGTGCGCTGACCCAACCCCAGCTCGCCCACCGCGGAGAGGCGGGCCAGCGCATCCAGCACCGCGTCCTCCTCCTGCGGCAGGACCCATCGCAGGTGCGCCCGCTCTCCGGCGTCGATCCAGTACGCCGCGTCCACGGAGGCCAGCCGTTCGGTCGGCAGCGCCGCCGCGTTCGCCCGCTCCAGCGATGCCTGGACCTCGGCCCCGGCCAGCTCCGGGTCGTCCATCCAGAACCCGAAGTCCTGGCGCACGGTGATCTCCAGCGGCGCCGGGTCGAGCAGCTCCTGGATCCGGGGGCCGGCCCCGGGCAGTTCCGCCGACGACAGCATCGTGCCGGGCTCGGCGTCCAACGCCCGCTGTAGTGCGCGCCCGATGTCCCGGCTCACGTCACCGGAGCGAACGGGCACCTGGAGCCCGACCAGGATCGTCCCGTCGGCCCGCACGATCGCCGGCAGCGCCACCGGCAGCACCGTCGCGAGCAGCACGGACCGGCCGGCATGGGCCGGGTCGGCCATCCGGAGCGGCGCGGTGGCCGCCGGTACCAGCTCGCGCAACGCGACCCAGTCGCACTCGTCCACCCGCCCCGCGAACGGCCGGGCCACCAGCACGTCGGTGGCCGAGCCGTGGCAGTTCTTGTAGCGCTTGCCCGAGCCGCAGGGGCAGGGCCGGCGGCGCGAGTCGCCGGCCGGCGATCCAGCGGTGACGGGACGGCGACGTCGGCTCACGGCATGCTCCAGTGGACGGATCGGCCCCGGGAACGCTCCGGGTGCTCAGGTCGGCGCCGCCAGCCTAGCCAGCGCCCGCGGCGACCCCGCGGCGGCGCCGGACCGGGCCGGCAGGGCCACCCACACCTGCGTGCTGCCGTCGGTCGTCTCGACCCCCCAGAGGGAGGCGATCGCGTCCACGATGGACAGCCCGCGGCCCGCCGTGGCGGTCGGGTCGGCGGACACCAGGTGCGGCGCACCGGTGCCGGTGCCGGTTCCGCCATCGGTCACGGTCAGCCGCAGCCGGCCGCCGGTGATCTGCCAACTAACCCGGACCGTGCCGTCCGGTAGCGGCCGGGCATGCCGTACCGCGTTGCCCACCAGCTCGCTGCCGAGCAGCACAGCGTCCCGCACCGAGTCCTCGGCCAGCCCGCACTCCCGCAGGTCCGCGGCGAGCTGCCGGCGGACCTGGACGGCGCTGGCCACGTCGTGCGGCACCGAGACGGACCTCAGCACGTCTGTCACCCCCGCGCCCTGCCTGGTCGGGCAGCACCTCGAACCCATGGAGTACCCATCGGTCGGCACCCCTCAACCCTGGACCGCTTTCCCGGCCCGATGTCAGCCGTATCCGGCCAGCCGGGCCAGCACCTCGGTGGGACGGTTCGTCGCGATGGCGTCAACGCCGAGCGACCGCACCAGCTCGATGTCGGGTGCCTCGTCGACGGTCCACACGTACACCCGACCACCGCGGGCCTTCACCCGCTGCACGTAGTCCGGTACCGCCCGCACGACGTGCAGACCGGGTCCGGACCAGACCACGCCGGTGGGCAGCCGGCCGGATCGCCGTACCGCCAGGAGCCGGTCGAGGAGCACCATCGTCGGCAGGCCCGGGGCGAGGGTCCGGACCCGCCGGACGGCCGCGGCGGCGAAGCTCATCATGACCACCGGGGACCCGTCCCGGTCGTCCGGCCGGTCCAGCCCGAAGTACCGCAGCACCTGGACGAGCTGCTGCTCGACGAGACCCCCGTACCGGGTCGGGTGCTTGGTCTCCACGAACAGCCGCACCGGTCGCCCGGCGTCGACCACGAACTCCAGCAGCCGGGACAGGGTGAGCACCCGGCGGTCCGCTCCGTCGTCGTCGAAGTCCGGCGCGACCAGCTCGTCGGCGGCGTCGGGCAGCCCGCCGTGCCAGGAGCCGAAGTCGAGCGTGGCCAGGTCGGCGAGGGACTTCTCGCTGACCACGCCGCGGCCGTCGGAGGTGCGGTTCACCCTGCGGTCGTGGACACACACGAGGTGCCCGTCCCTGGTCAGCCGCACATCGCACTCCAGCGCGTCGGCACCCTCCTCGACCGCGGCGACATACGCCGCCAGCGTGTGCTCGGGCCGCCGGTGCGACGAACCGCGGTGGGCGACCACCAGCACGGACCCACTCATCTGAGCCTCCCCGGACCCGCGCGGCGCGGCGGCGCGGCCACCGTGACGGTACCTGCGGCCCCGGCCGCCGGCCGTGGATCTCCGGAAAAAGCACCGGTCCGAGCGGCCGAGCGGGCCTTGTGCTGCGATGGTGTGCCCGGCAGTGTCGGCGGGTGCGGAACCCGGAGCGAGGAGAACCCCCATGGATGGCCTGATGCAGTCCTATCCGCTGACGCTGCCCCCTGTTCTCGATCGGGCCGAACGGATGTACGCCGACCGGCAGCTGGTCACCGCGACAGCGACCGGAGTCGAACGCACGACGTACGGCGAGTGGGCGGGCCTGGTCCGCCGGCTCGGCAGCGCGTTCGAGTCACTCGGCCTGTCCGAGCGGGCCCGGATCGGCACGTTCGCGTGGAACACCGCACGGCACCTCGCCCTGTACTGGGCGGCGCCGTGCAGCGGGCGCGTCCTGCACACGCTGAACATCCGGCTCTTCCCCGAGCAGCTCACCTTCGTGGTCAACCACGCCGAGGACGAGGTGATCTTCGTCGACCGGTCGCTGCTGCCGCTGCTGTGGCCGCTGGTGCCGACGTTCGCCACGGTCCGGCACATCGTCGTGATGGACGACGGGGCGCCGGCCGAGATCCCGGACGACCCACGGATCGTGCACTTCGCCGACCTGCTGGCCGGCGCGGCACCGATGCGGTACCGGATCGAGGACGAGAACCTGGCCGCCGCGATGTGCTACACGAGCGGCACCACCGGCAACCCGAAGGGCGTGCTGTACTCCCACCGGTCGCTGTACCTGCACTCATTGTCGATCATGACCGAGCAGGTGATGGCGATCCGGCAGAGCGATGTGGTGCTCCCGATCGTGCCGATGTTCCACGCCAACGCCTGGGGACTCGCCCAGGCGCCGGTGATGTCCGGCGCGGCGCTGGTGCTGCCCGGCCCGCGGATGCAGCCCGGACCGCTGGCCGAGCTGATCGAGTCGGAGCGGGTCACCCTCGCCGCGGGCGTACCGACGATCTGGATGGCCGCGCTGCCCATGCTGGAGGGGCGCGACCTGTCGAGCCTCCGGCTGATCGTGTGCGGCGGGTCGGCGGTGCCCACGGCGCTGTCGGAGGCCTACCGCGCGAAGCTGGGACTGCCGATCACCCAGGCCTGGGGGATGACGGAGACCAGCCCACTCGGGTCGATGAACAACCTCCCCCCCGAGCTGGCCGGCCGACCCGAGGAGGAGCTGGCGGAGATCCGGTCGCGGCAGGGCTACCCGCCGGTCGGCGTCGATGTGCGCATCGTCGAACCGGACACCACCGACGAGCTGCCCTGGGACGACGAGGTCACCGGTGAGCTCCAGGTCCGGGGTCCGTGGATCGCCTCGGCGTACTACCGGGGCGATGGCGCCGAGCAGTTCACCGCGGACGGCTGGCTCCGCACCGGTGACGTGGCCGCGGTCGACCGCTCCGGCAGCATCCGGCTCGTCGACCGCACCAAGGATCTGATCAAGACCGGCGGCGAGTGGATCAGCTCCGTGGACCTGGAGAACCACCTGATGGCGCACCCCGCGGTGGCCGAGGCAGCGGTGATCGGGGTCGCGCACCCGAAGTGGCAGGAACGGCCGCTGGCCTGCGTCGTGCTCGCGGCGGGTGCGACGGCGACCAAGGAGGAGCTGATCGAGTTCCTCACGCCGAGGGTGGCGAAGTGGTGGCTGCCGGACGACGTCGTGTTCATCGACGAGGTGCCGAAGACCTCGGTCGGGAAGTTCTCGAAGAAGGACCTCCGGACGAGGTTCGCCGGCTACACGTTGCCGACCGGGTAGCCCGCCCCACGGCCGGGTCCGAATCCCGCCAGCAGCGGGACCGGACCCGGCGCAGACTGGACCCGTGCTGGAGGACTTCGAGAGCTGCTACCGGGCGGTGGCCAGCCGGGACCGCCGGTTCGACGGCCGATTCGTGACGGCGGTCACCTCGACCGGGATCTACTGCCGGCCGAGCTGCCCCGCGCAGACCCCGAAGCCGGCGAACGTCCGGTTCTACCGGGTGCCCGGGGCGGCGCAGGCGGCCGGGTTCCGGGCCTGCCGCCGCTGCCTGCCAGACGCCACCCCCGGATCGCCGGAGTGGGACGTGCGGGCCGACCTCGCGGCCCGTGCGCTGCGCCTGATCGCGGATGGTGCCGCCGACGCCGGCGGGGTGACCGAGGTCGCCCGCCGGTTGGCGGTGAGCGAGCGGCACCTGCACCGGACCCTGGTCGCGGAGGTCGGCGCCGGGCCGCTGGCGCTGGCTCGGACCCGGCGTGCGCAGACGGCCCGGCTGCTGGTCGAGTCGAGCGCGATGCCGCTGGCGGACGTCGCCTTCGCCGCCGGGTTCGGCAGCATCCGGCAGTTCAACGACGAGTTCCGGGCGGCCTTCGGCCGTACCCCGTCGCAGGCCCGGCTCGCCGCACCGGCCGGGCCCGAGGCCGGCGGGCCGATCACCCTGCGGCTCCGGCACCGCCCGCCGTACCAGGTCGGGGCGCTGCTGCGGTGGTACGCGGCGCGGGCCGTGCCCGGCCTGGAGACGGTGTCCGGCGGAAGCTACCGGCGTACGCTCCGCCTGCCGCACGGCGCCGCGTTCGCCGAGCTCACCCCGGACACCGACGCCAGCCAGGTCCGGCTGTACCTCACCGACCTGCGCGACCTGACCCCGGCCGTGCAGCGCTGCCGGCGGCTGCTGGACACCGACGCGGACCCGGACGCGGTCGCGAGCATCCTCGGCACCGACCGGAGGCTCGCGCCGCTGATCGCCGCCGGGCCGGGCCTGCGGGTGCCGGGCGCGGCCGACGGCTTCGAGCTGGCCGTCCGTGCGGTGCTCGGCCAGCAGGTGACCGTCGCCGGGGCACGCACGATCTGCGGCCGGCTGGTCAGCGCGCTCGGCGAGCCGCTGCCCGCGCCCGCGTTCGCGCCCGCCGGGACGATGGGGGAGACCGGCGAGGCGGCGGTGTGGCGGCTGTTCCCGACCGCCGGGGTCGTGGCCGAGGCGGACCTGTCGCAGCTGGGGCTGCCGAGGACGCGGCAGGGCACGCTGCGCGCGCTCGCCGCGGCGGTCGGGTCCGGGGCGGTCACGCTGGACCCGGGAGCGGACCGGCACGCCACCGACCTGGCGCTGCGCGCGCTGCCCGGCATCGGACCGTGGACGGCCGGCTACGTCGCCATGCGGGCCCTGGGCGATCCGGACGCGCTGCCGGCCGGCGATCTCGGGCTGCGCCGGGCCGCCGCCACGCTCGGGATCACCGACCTGGCCGGCTGCGCGGAGCGGTGGCGGCCGTGGCGGGCCTACGCGGCCATGTACCTGTGGAACCTGCCCAACCTCGACCACGAACGCCGGGAGGCGCGATGCACCTGTCCACCGTCGACACCCCGACCGGGCCGCTAACCCTGGTCGCCGACGACGCCGGGGCGCTGCGTGGCGCCGGCTTCGGGTCCGCCGCGGGACTGCTCGCCCGGCTCGGCACGCCAGCCGTGCGGCAGCGGAGCGACCTCGGCGCCATCACCCAGGCGGTGCGCGCCTACCTCGCCGGTGACCTGACGGCGCTGGACGAGCTGCCGGTCGAGCAGCCGGGCGGCCCGTTCATGCAGCAGGCGTGGAAGGTGCTGCGCACGGTGCCACCGGGACACCCGATCAGCTACGCCGACCTGGCCGCGCGGGCCGGCTCACCGAGGGCGGTGCGGGCCGCCGGACAGGCCTGCGCGCGCAACGTCATCGCGCCGGTCGTGCCGTGCCACCGGGTGGTCAGGACCGACAGTAGCCTCGGCGGATACGCCTACGGCCTCCCGGTGAAACGCTGGCTTCTCGATCACGAGTCCGGCTCGCTACGGCTGACCCGGCCGGATCAGCGGAGCTGACCAACCCCGGCGTTGTCGCTCACCAGGCTGCGGCCGGCCCGATCCCAGGCCTGCAGACCCCCGTTCAGGTTGACCGCGTCGTATCCGTGCTGGCGGAGGAACTCGGTGACCCGGGCCGACCGGCCGCCGCTGCGGCACACGACCACGATCCGACGGTCCGCCGGGATGTCCGCGAGCCGGGCCGGGACCTGCCCCATCGGGACATGCAGTGAATCCTTGACCCGTCCGGCGGACCATTCGTCGGGCTCGCGGACGTCAAGCAGGAGCGCGTCACCGGGGACGGCGGGGACCTCGACGTACGGGATGTGTGGGACCTGCTGCATGCCACGCATGGTGTCATGGGCCGGGGCGGATCAGGTACCGCCGCAGCAGCCGACCGCCGGTTCGGGGATCGACCCGGGCGAGCAAACCGGCCGCAGCAAGGACATAGTGCCCGTCGATCGCCTGCCCGGCGGAGCCGAGGAGCGTCCCGACCACGGGGTCGGTCCGCAGGCTGGCCAGGGCCGCCTGCCGGGCCTCCGCCGGGGCGTGCCGGAACACACCACCGGAGATCACGACATGGGTCACCCCGTGCAGGCCGTGGCCGGCGACCTGACGGTGGTGCCGGCGCACCGCGATCGTCGCGGCCAGGGTCGCCAACCGCAGGTCAACCGACGCCTCGCCCGGATCGAGGGGCAGCAACGCGGGATCGGCCGCCCGCCGCGCGGCGGGTCCGGCCAGATCGTCGACGGCCAGCCCGCCGGCCGCCGCCGCGTCGAGCACACCCGGCGCGGACCAGCGCACCCCGAGATCGGCCTCCACGGTGCGCCGGTCCGGTAGCTCCGCGACGGCCTGCCGGGCGGGTCCGAACTCCTCGCCGGGGTGGTTGACCGCCGAGTAGACGTCGGTGGTCGCCCCGCCGACGTCGACGACGAGGACGTCGCCGGCGGTCTCGTCGGCGGCTGCCACGGTTCGGGCCAGCAGGGTCACGCCGTCCAGCACCGCGTCCGGCGTGACGGCCCGGACGAGCTCGCCGAACCGCGGCTGGCGGGACAACCGCTTGCCACCGATGACGTGGTCGAGGAAGACCTGCCGGATCACCGCGCGGGCCGGCTGCGGGTCCAGCACGCCGATGTCGGGGAGCACGTTCGCGGTCGGCAACGCCAGCCGACCGCGGGCACGGAGCATCGCGACCAGGTCATCGCGGGCCGCCACGTTGCCGGCCACGACGAGCGGAACCGCCAGCCGCGCGCCAGCCAGCCGCGCGCCGGCCAGCCGACCCGCGTTGTGCCGCAGCACCAACTCATCACCGCCGTCCGTGCCGCCCACCAGCAGGATCACGTCCGGACTGGCGGCCCGCAGCTCGCGAAGCCGGTCGGCATCGAGCCGACCCGACGTCACCGCGACCACGCGGGCACCGGCCGACAGGGCGACCCGGTGGCCGGCCTCGGCCGAGATCAGCCGCTCCTGGCCGACCACCGCGAGCCGGAGCCCACCGCCCGCACTGGAGCAGGCCATCTCGGTGATCTCTGGCGGGCCGCCGATGGCGTCCAGCAGCGCGGTCCTGGCCGCGTCGTAGCCGTCGAGCACGTCACCGCCGACGGTCGTCGGGTGCGCAGCGGTCGCCAGCAGCCGGCCGGTACCCGCCTCGACGGCCACCAGCTTGGTGTACGTCGACCCGATGTCGCCGACCAGGTAGACCGCCCCGACCGGTGGGGCGTCCTCAACGGCACGGGCATCAGGGCGCACGCCGGCACCCTAGTGCTCCAGCAACCCAGGCGACGGCGCCGAGATCACTGCCGCCACCGCGAGCGCGGCCGCTACCCTCTGGGGCGTGACCATCGTCCCGGACACCAAGGACTGGACCTGGGTGCTGGACCGCCCCTGCGCGGAGTGCGGCCTTGACACCCGTGCGCTGGACCGGCAGGCGGTGCCCGCCATGATCCGCGCCAACGCAACCGACTGGCGTGCCGTGCTGACCGGTTCGGGTGACGTGCGCCAGCGACCTGCACCGGACGTCTGGTCGCCGCTGGAGTACGGCTGCCACGTGCGTGACGTGTTCCGCCGGTACGACGAGCGCCTCCGGCTGATGCTCGTCGAGGACGACCCGGAGTTCCCCAACTGGGACCAGGACGCGACCGCTGTGGCGGAGCACTACACCGATCAGGACCCGGCCGAGGTCGCCGCGCAGCTCGCGGAGGCCGCCGAGCAGATCGCCGCGACCTTCGATGGGGTCACCGGCGAGCAGTGGCAACGCACCGGTGGCCGTAGCGACGGCGCCCGGTTCACCATCGACACGCTGGCCCGCTACCTCGTCCACGACGTGATCCACCACATCGACGACGTCTCCGCGGGGTGACGGGGCCCGCTACCCGGCGAGTGCGGAGTCCTGCTCGATCGGCAACCGGATCGTGAACACCGTGCCGTGACCGACCTCGCTCTCCACATCGATCTTGCCGTGGTGGCTGCTCACCACCACCGAGTGCGCGATGGCCAACCCCTGCCCGGTCCCCCGACCAACCTCCTTGGTGGTGAAGAAGGGGTCGAAGATCTTCGCCCGAACGTCCGGGGGGATCCCGGCGCCGGTGTCCTGGATCGTGATCTCCACCCACTGGCCGTCCGCCCGGGTGGTGACCGTGATGGTTCCCTTCTCGCCGCTGTCTCCGACGACGTCCTTGATCGCGTGCGCGGCATTCACCACCATGTTGAGGATCACCTGGTTGAACTCCCCCAGCACGCAGGACACGAGTGGAAGGTTCGGGTCGTAGCGGGCGACCACCTCAGCGACGTACTTCCACTCGCTGCCGGCGACCGTGATGGTGCTCTCGATCGCCTCGTTCAGGTCCGACAGTCGCAATGCCTCGCCCCCTGGATGGGAGAAGTTCTTCAGCGATCTGACGATCTTGGAGATGCGCTGCACACCGTCGCCTGCCTGCTCGATCGCCTGCGGCGCCTCGCTCATCAAGAACTCGAGATCCATCCCGGCGACAACCGAGTCGACGTCGGCGAGCGCCTCGGCCGGCGCCGGCCCCGCACGGCTGGCGCCCAGCAACCGCTGGTGAGCCGTGATGAGATTGGTCAACCCGCCGAACGCGTCCTGCAGGAAGAGCAGGTTGTCGGCGACGAACTGGACCGGCGTGTTGATCTCGTGCGCTATGCCCGCCGCCAGCTGCCCGATCGCCTCGAGCTTCTGGGACTGGAGTAGCTGGGAATGCGCGGTCTGAAGCTCACGACGCTGCTCGCTGAGCTTCTCGGCCTGGCTGGCCACCGCACGGTCCAACTCGTCGATCTTCTTCTGGATGAGCAGCTCCAGCCGCCACTTCTCGCTCAACGCGTACGCGAGCTGGAGCGCCTCAGCGCTGTCGAACGGTTTCTTGAGGATCAGCAGGTTCTGCGGGCTCCCGAGGCGCTGGAGCGTCTCATCCCAGCCGTAGTCGGAGTAGGCGGTGCAGATCACCACCTGGAGCGTCGGATCCTCGCTCCAGAGATGCTCGATGGTCGTGATCCCGTCCCATCCCGGCGGCATCCGAACATCGACGAAGGCCAGCGCGTAGGGTCGCCCTTCCTCGCGGGCCACCCGAGCCATCCGGAACCCGTCACGCCCCTGGAAGGCCGAGTCCATCTCGAAGGTACCGAGCGGTTTCATGGTCGGCTCGTCGCCGAACAGCGCGGCCTCGACCTCGGCGAGACCGCCGTCCGGCCCGGAACTGCCGCCCAGAATCTTCGCGAAATCCTGGTGGATCGCCTCGTTGTCGTCGATGACGAGGACCCGCCTGGTCTCGTACCGATCCCCGCCGATCACGACCCGGCCTCGTCCGTGGTCGCCGGGAGGACCAGGGTGAAGGTCGCTCCGGTGCCGAGCCCGTCGCTGTGCGCGGTGAGCGATCCGGCCATCTCGGTCGCGGCGTTCGCGCTGTGGTGCAGGCCGAAGCCGTGCCCATCCGGTCGGGTCGTGAAACCGTGCGCGAAGATCTTGTCCATGATGTCCGCGGGGATGCCCACACCCGTGTCGGCGACCGCGATCCGGATGGTCGCCTGCTCACCCTTGGCGACGGACAGGGTGAGCACTCGCGGGTCCATCTCGTGATCCGCTATCGCGTGCTTCGCGTTCCGCACCAGGTTGACGAGTATCTGCAACAGCCGATGCCTGTCGACCATGATCGGCGCCAGGTCGTCGTATTCCTTGACGACCGTGATCACGTGCCGGTCGAGTGCCGCCGAGTTGATGCGCAGCGCGTCGTCCATGACCGCCTGGACCGAGATCAGCTCGCTGACCCCCATCGTGCCGACGTAGGAATGCTGGAGCGTGACGATCGCCTTGATGTGATCGACGCTCGCGGTGAGTGACTGAAGCTCGCCGAGCAGGCGCGCCTTCTCCGCCTCCAGATGTTTCGCCAGGTCCGCGAGGTAGCTGGGGATCCGCCGACCGGCGTCGTCCTCGGTGAGGAATGTCCCGATCTCGTCCGCGTGCGTGTCAAGGAGCTCGACGACCTTTGCCAGCGACGAGACCTTCGACTTGCGAATACCGTCGGTGAGCACGCCGGTTGAGACGTTGACACTGTTGAGCACGTTGCCGACGTTGTGCAGGACGCCGGTCGCGATCTCGGCCATCCCGGCCCGCCGCGAGGCGTCCATGAGCTGCTTGGTCAGGGCGTCGACCTGCTGGGCCGCGAGGCGCCGGGCCGTGATGTCCCGGATGATTCCGCTGTAGATCACCCGATCGGCGAGTTTGACCTCGGACAGCGCCAGCTCCACCGGGAAGTTCTCGCCGTCCCGCCGCTGGGCGGCGAGCTCGCGGTAGTCATCACCGCGGCCGTCCCGACCGAAGCGGTCGCCGAACTGCCGGTCCGACCGTGCTGGGGTGTGGAGGGCCGGGAAGAGGGTCGAGATGGGCATGCCGACCGCGTCATGCGACGGGTATCCGAACATCCGGGCCGCTGCCCCGTTGAACGATTCGACCAGGCCCTCGTCACTGAGCGTGACGATGCCGTCGGCTGCGGCCTCGACAATCGCTCGGGTGCGGGCCTCGCTCTCCTCCAGCTGCGTGGTCCGCGCCCGAAGCGCCGCCGTTCGGCTCGCGACCCGGAACTCGAGCTGCAGCTTCTCGGCCTCGAGAGCGGTGTAGCCCGCGGCCAGCTCGGTCATCCGCGTGTTGAGCTCGGCGAAGACGGAGCCGGCCTGCTCGGCCGGCTCCAGCCGGATCAGCACCGCGGGCGGGCCAGCGGCCGCCCGTCCCCGCACCGCCGCACCGGTGCACCGCAGGTCCACGACCTGTCCGTCGCGGGTGCGTACCAGCAGCCGGCCGGGCGTCGGGTCACTGCTGCGCACGCAGGCCCGGAGGTACCCGGCGAACCGGGCGGGCTCGGCATCGACGTAGCCGCCGAACTGCGTGGACTCCAGCTCCGCAGCTGGCCGGTCGAGCAGCTTGGCCAGCGCTGGATTCGCGACGAGCACCGCACCCTCCCCTGAGACAACCACCGCCGGCTCGGGGAGGGTCCGGATCACCGCGCGCAGTGCGTCGATCATGCTGGCGTGATGCTCCCGAAGTATTCGCGCCCCTCGGCAAGCTCCGCCTCGGCGGTCTGCGTGAGGTGGACGACGACCCGGCAGCCGGCGTCGCCAGCGGCGATCGTCTGCTGGAGCTCGACCTTGGCGTAGCCGAGGTTGTCAGCCGCGATCGTGCCGAAGACGTTGGACGTCATCATGCACATCGAGGTCCGGTCCAACACCTTCTCGGCGAACGGGCAGACCCGGTTGCCGTAGACGATCTTGTCCTCGTCCTCGTGAACGACGTAGAAGTCACCCTGGATCCGCGCCTTGAGGTCCACCAGCGCCGCCGACACCTGCTCGCGGCTCAGCGTGGACTGGTCGAGCGCCGCCTTGTAGTCGTTGTTGATGATCTCGCCGATGCGCTGCCCGACGACGCTGATGAAGCCGGACGCCTCGGCGAGCCCGACGACGTCCTCAAGGGTGCCGGCCAGCTCGCGGATGAGGCTGCGCAGGAACAGGTCCCGTTCGAGCGGGACCCCAAGCTGATCGAACGCGGTAGTCGCCACATCGCCCACGATGTTTCCTCCTGATCGGGTCGGCACGCGACCACGGGCCCATCCATCGCGCGGCACCTGGCACCAGGCGTGCACATCCCACGCCTGTCCAGGTGGCACGCAACCTGCGGCCCACGCCCGCAACGGAGTCATCGGCCCGCCGTCCCCCGACCTGAGGTGTCTCCGAACGGCACGCGACCACGTGTTCACGAATGGCGCCTGGCGGGACGGCCTGCTCTACCCACTCCTCGCCCACGAGCGCCCGCAGCGCTGGGCGCTCGTCCGCTCAGACGCCGAGGCCGACCGGGCAGGACACACCCGTACCACCGAGGCCGCAGTAGCCGTCGACGTTCCGGGCCAGGTACTGCTGGTGGTAGTCCTCGGCGTAGTAGAACGGCCCGGCCGCCGCGATCTCGGTGGTGACGGCGCCGTACCCGGCGTCGGCCAGCCGCGCCGCATAGCCGTCCCGGCTGCGGACGGCGGCCGCGTGCTGTGCCTCGTCGGCGTGGTAGATCGCCGACCGGTACTGGGTCCCGACATCGTTGCCCTGCCGCATGCCCTGCGTCGGGTCGTGATTCTCCCAGAATGCCGACAGCAGCACCTCGTAGCTGACGACCTCGGGGTCGAAGACCACGAGGACCACCTCGGCGTGCCCGGTCCGCCCCGAGCAGACCTCCTCGTACGTCGGGTTCGGGGTGTAGCCGCCGGCGTACCCGACCGCCGTGGAGTGGACGCCGGGCAGCTGCCAGAAGGCGCGCTCCGCACCCCAGAAGCAGCCCAGCCCGAACACCGCCGTGGCCAGTCCCGATGGGAACGGCGGCACGGTCCGGTTGCCGCTGACGAGGTGGGAGGTCGACGCGGTCAACGGGGTCGACCGGCCCGGTAGGGCCGACTCGCGGGCGGGCATCACCGGCATGGAACGTGCGGAGAACATCCCGCCAGGGTAGGACCTCCGCACACCCGATGACGCCACCACGGCAACGTCCGGATTGGCCGTCACGTACTTGTAAGGTCGGGCCATGGCGGCGCTCCAGCAGGACCCGACGGGATACCTCCGACTGCCCTCCGTGTACGGCGACACGGTGGTCTTCGTGTGCGAGGACGACCTGTGGACCGTGCCGGGCGGTGGCGGCCGGGCCTGGCGGCTGACCACCGGAGTGGCCGAGGCGGGCACCCCACGGCTGTCGCCTGACGGCACCCTGCTCGCCTTCGTCGGCAGCGAGGAGGGTCCACCCGAGGTCTACGTGATGCCCGCCGGCGGCGGCGCAGCCAGCCGGCTGACCCACCAGGCTGCGCCGACGTGCGTGATCGCCGGTTGGTCCCCGGATGGCCGGATCGTCTACTCCAGCGGAGCCGGGACGCCGCACGGCGTCGCCTGGCTGCACCGGCCACGCCGACTACTACGCCCGCAACCTCACCAGCGACGGTGCCCGGCTGGTGTACCACTCGGCCGGCGAGCTCTACCTGCTCGATCCGGATGAAGACGGGCCGAACCGGATCGAGGCACGGCTGGATTCCTCCCGGACCCAACGCAACCGCAGGTTCACCCCGGCCGAGACGTTCCTCGACAGCGCCCGGCTCAGCCCGGACGGGAGCGGGCTGGCGATCACCACCCGGGGAAAGGCCTTCCACTTCGGCAGCTGGGAAGGTCCCGTCGATCAGCTCGGCGACACCGACGGCACGCGGTACCGGATGCTGAGCTGGCTGCCGGACCGGCGCCGGCTCGTGGCCGCCGTGGCGGACGACGGGGAGGCCGAGCGGCTGGCCATCCTCACCGCCGACGGCAGCGCCCCGCCGGTCGTCATCGATGACCTTGCGATCGGCCTGGTGATCGGCCTGGTGAGCTCGCTGGAGGTCTCGCCGGTCGCCGCGCGGGTGGCGCTGACCAACCATCGGCACGAGCTGCTGCTGGTGGACCTCACCGACGCCCCAACCGGCCGGCGCCTCGACCACAGCCCGCACCAGGAGATCGCGGACGTGGCCTGGTCCCCGGACGGTCGCTGGATCGCCTACGCGTACGCCGACACCTCCCAGACCACCGCGATCAAGCTCTGCGAGGTGGACAGCGGGCAGACGGCGTTCGCCACCCGACCGGTGCTGCACGACAGCAGCCCGGCCTTCGACCCGGAAGGCAAGTACCTTTACCTCATCGGGAAGCGGGAGCTCGACCCGGTGTTCGACTCGGTCCAGTTCGACCTGGGGTTTCCCCGGTCGGAGCGGCCATATGCGGTGATCCTGCGGTCGGACCTGCCCTCGCCGTTCGTGCCGCAGCCCCGCCCCCTGGAGCCGACCGACTCCGACACCTCGACCGCAGGGGGCGCCGGGAAGGGCAGGGCGCCTGACGACCCGACGGATGACGCCCTGGCGCCGGACGGCAAGGAGCCTGACAGCGTGGCGCCGGACGGCAGGGAGCCTGACCAACAGCCGGGCGGCCAACCGGTACGGATCGATCTCGACGGGATCACCCGGCGGATTGTTCCCTTCCCGGTCCCGGTCGGCCGTTACGACCGGGTACAGGGCATCAAGGGCAAAGCCATCTGGTCCGGACACCCCGTCGAGGGCACCCTGGATCGGTCCGACCGCACGGCGGCGACCGGCTGGGTCGAGGCCTTCGACTTCGTCACCCAGAAGCTGGAGCGGCAGATCGAGGAGGTCAGCGACTTTCGGGTCGGCCCGGACGGCAGGACCCTGCTGTACTGGTCGGGGCAGCGCCTCCGGGTGGTGCGGGCCGGGGTGAAGCCCGCCGAGGACGAACCCGCCAGCACCCCCGGTCGGGCCAGCGGCTGGATCGACCTGAACCGGGTCAAGGTCTCCGTCGCGCCGGCGGCGGAATGGCGTCAGATGTTCCGGGAGGCATGGCTGCTCCAGCGCGAGCGCTTCTGGACCGAGGACATGTCCGGTGTCGACTGGGACGAGGTCTACCGGCGCTACCTGCCGCTGCTGGACCGGGTAGGGACCAGGTCGGAGTTTTCCGACCTGGTCTGGGAGCTACACGGCGAACTGGGCACCTCGCACGCCTACGAGGGTGGCGGCGAGTACCGCCCCGGACCGCAGTACCAGCAGGGTTTCCTCGGCGTGGAGTGGGAGCGGGTCCCCGACACCGGCGGTTACCGGATCGGCACGATCCTCGAGGGCGACGTGTGGCGGGCCGACGCGACCTCGCCACTCAACCGGCCCGGCACCGACGTCCGCCCCGGCGACGAGGTGATCGCGATCAACGGTCAGCCCGTCGGCGGCCCCGGCGGGACCGCGTCCAGCCCTGGTCACCGGCTGGTCAACCTGGCCGACCAGGAGGTGCGGCTGACCGTACGACAGGGGGACGAGGCACCCCGTACGTCCGTCGTCCGCACCCTCGCCAGCGAGACCCCGGCGCGGTACCGCGACTGGGTCGAGGCGAACCGGCGGGTGGTGCGCGAACGGACCGGTGGTCGGGTCGGCTACCTGCACATCCCGGACATGATGTGGAACGGGCACGCCGAGTTCCACCGGGGCTTCCTCACCGAGTACGACCGCGAGGCGCTGATCATCGACGTCCGGTACAACCGGGGCGGCGCCGTGTCGGGGTTGCTCCTGCAGAAGCTGGCGCGCAGGCGGCTGGGATACGCCCACTCGCGCTGGGGCACGCCCGAGCCCTACCAGGAGCAGTCGCCCCGCGGACCCATGGTGGCCCTGACCAACGAGTGGGCTGGTTCGGACGGCGACATCTTCAGCCACACCTTCAAGATGCTCGGGCTCGGGCCGCTGATCGGCAAGCGCACCTGGGGCGGGGTGATCGGGATCTACCCACGTCGTGCGCTGGCCGACGGCACCGTGACCACGCAGCCGGAGTACTCCTTCGCCTTCGACGACGTGGACTGGGGGGTGGAGAACTACGGCACCGACCCGGATATCGAGGTCGATATCGCGCCCCAGGACTACGCACGTGGTCTCGACCCGCAGCTCGACCGTGCCATCGTCGTGGCTCTCGACCGGCTGGCCGAGCAGCCCGCGCACCAGCCGAACACGGCGGCGCGACCGCGGCTCGGCCTGCCGGCGCTGCCAGCCCGACCGCAAGCCGGTACCGCGGGTCATCCGGTGAGTCGCGGCTGACCCGGTCGACCCGAGCGAGCCGGCCCGACCTTCAGCGGCCGGCGGCGTAGCCGAACATGCCACGGGGGTTGGCCGCGGCGCGGAGCAGGCCACTGTCCGGGTCCCGGCTCACCGCGGAGAGCCGGCCGAGCGACCACGGACCGGACCGGACGACCCGGTGGCCTCGCTTGGCGAGATCCTCGATGACCCGCGGTCCCAACCGGTCCTCGACCACGACCTCGCCGAGCGCCGTCCGGCGCGGACAGAACGACGACGGGAACGCGGTGGTGTGCCAGGTCGGCGCGTCGATCGCGGCCTGCAGGTTCAGCCCGAACACGGCATGGTTGAGGAAGAAGCCGAGCTGCCACTGGTCCTGCTGGTCTCCACCGGGCGTGCCGAAGGCGAGCACCGGGCTACCGCCCCGCAGCGCCAGCGTCGGCGACAGGGTGCTCCGTGGCCGCTTGCCGGGGGCCAGCGAGTTCGGCAGCCCCTCCTCCAGCCAGAACATCTGCGCCCGGGTGCCCAGACAGAAGCCGAGTCCCGGCACGACCGGGGAACTCTGCAACCATCCCCCGGACGGTGTCGCCGAGATCATGTTGCCCCATCGGTCCACCACGTCGACGTGGCAGGTGTCGCCCCGCGTGGTGCCCCGCGGCGAGACCGTCGGCTCGCCGAGTCCGGGCGCACCGGCCGTCCCGGCCCGCCCGCCCGGCACCATGCCGCGGCGCAGGTACTCCGGCAGGCGTGGCGCCCGCCCGGCCGGCGCGCCGGGACGCAGCTCAAGGGACGCCGTGTCGCCGACCAGCCCGGCCCGCCGCGCCGCGTACTGCCGGGACAGCAACCCGGCGAGCGGGACATCAGGGACATCGCCGTACCAGGCCTCCCGGTCGGCAAACGCGAGCTTCGCCACCTCGACGACCCGATGCACGAGGTCGGCGCTGCCGAGCGGCGGAAGCTCACCCAGGGCATCGAGCATGCCGAGCTGGGCGAGCAGCGTCGGCCCCTGGCTCCACCCGCCGACCTTGCACACCGTCCAGCCTCGAAAGTCCAGCCGGACCGGTTCCTCGTACGACGCCCGCCAGCCGGCCAGATCCGCTCCGGTGAGCACGCCGGCATGGCGGCGGCCGGAGTCGTCGAGCACCGGAAGCTGGCAGAACTTCTCGATCGCAGCGGCGACCGAGCCCGCGTACCAGGAACTGAGCGCGGCCTCGATCTGCGTCTCGCGATCGGCGCCGGCCGACTCGGCCTCGATGAGGATGTGCCGGTAGGTCGTGGCGAGCACCGGGTTCCGGAACAACCGTCCGGCTTCCGGAACGCGACCCGACGGCAACCACACCGGCGCTGACGTCAGCCAGTGCTCCCGGAACATCGGCTCCACCGAGGCGATGGCTGCCGCCGCGCTCGGCGACAGCGGATGCCCCGCCCCGGCGTAGTCGATGGCGAAGCGGAGCACATCCCGCAGCCGCTTCGTCCCGTGATCTCGCAGCAGCGCCAGCCAGGCACCGAACGCGCCCGGCACCGTGGCGGGCAGGAAACCGGTCCCGGGAACGAGCTCCAGCCCAAGCTCCCGGAAGTGGGCGGAGGTCGCTCCCGCCGGTGCCGTTCCCTGGCCGCAGAGCACCTTCGGCGCCTGATCCTGGGCGGTGACGAAGACCGCCGGCACCTCGCCACCCGGACCGTTGAGGTGCGGCTCCACCACCTGCAGGACGAAGCCCGCCGCGACCGCGGCGTCGAAGGCGTTGCCGCCGTCCTCCAGGACCGCCATGCCGGCGGCCGTGGCCAGCCAGTGGGTGGAGGCCACCATGCCGAACGTGCCGGCCAGCTCCGGGCGGGTAGTGAACACGGGTGCAACCTAGCGCCTCGGTAACCTGACGAGCCACGATCGGGTGATCGTCGGCGGACAACCGGCCCGGACGGCGATAATTACTGCAAATTCCACCAACCTGGATGCTCGCCGGCCGGGTCGCCGCCGTGGCGGGGGCCCACGGCGGCGCCTCCCGGCAGGGACTACGGCCGTCGCCGGACGGCCGTAATGCCCTACCGTCACTGCTGCTCAGCCGGTTCCCTGGCTCAGACTGCCCGACAATCCGGGCGGCAGTGGCCGGCACGGAAAGGAAGGTGCCCGTGACCATTCTCTCGGCCCCGGTTGACCTGAACCAACCGGGGCACTACCTGCACTGGGGGGTCGTCCAGATCTCCCTGGCGAACTTCGTGGTCATCCTCGTGATGATCGCCGTGTTCGCGGTCGCCCTGCTGCTGCCCTTCCCGAAGGGAAGGCAGAAGCCATGACCACGCCTCCGACCAACGTGCCTCCGACCAACGTGCCTCCGGCCGACGTACGGCCGGACGACCCGCCGGCGACCGGATGGACCGCGGCCGTCCGCCGCCGCGCCGTCCGCACCCTGCCACCCGACCAGCTGCTTCCCGACTACCAGCCGTCCTACGTGGCGAGCTGGATCTATGTCTTCGGCATGCTGAGCCTGACCGCCCTGATCGTCGTAGTGGGGACTGGCAGCTGGCTCGCGCTGGCCGGCGCCGCGTGGTGGCACAGCTCGCCGGTGGGCCTCTTCGTCAACTCGCTTCACCTGTGGAGCGTGGAGCTGTTCTTCTTTGTCATGGTGATCCACCTGTGGGGCAAGTTCTTCATGGCCGCCTGGCGGGGCCGCCGCGCCCTGACCTGGATCACCGGGATGGTCGCCTTCCTCGGGTCGATCGGCACGGCGTTCACCGGCTACCTCGTGCAGCAGAACTTCGACTCGCAGTGGATCTCCACGCAGGCCAGGGACGGTCTGAACTCGGTCGGCGTCGGCGCCTGGTTCAACGTGTTGAACACCGGGCAGATGCTGCTGTGGCACGTCGTGCTGCTGCCGCTGGTGCTCGGCGCCATCGTGGTGCTGCATGTCCTGCTGGTACGGCTGCGGGGCGTCGTACCGCCGTTCGAGGTCGCCGCCCCCGCGGCGGCGGAGGAGGCAACCTCATGACCACCGCAACGCGCCGCAGCCGCGCCGCCAGCCCGGCCGCCCAAGGTTGGGCCGGTCCCTGGCGCAGCTACGACCTGGTCAAGGAGTTCGTCGTCGCGCTGCTCGCGATGACCCTCCTCACGGTCGGGTTCGCCGCCGTCTTCTCCTCACCGGACGAGAAGCCCATCACGCTGCAGGGTTGGGCCCAGGCAGATCCCAACGACTTCGTGGCCACCGCCGTCTCCGAGCTCAACGGCAGCAGCGGCACCGCCGAGTACGGTCCGCCGTACAACACGGCCGCCGACGGGCAGAAGATCGGCCCGCTGGTCCTGCAGAAGTGGGGCGGGGTCCGTACCCCGGTGGATACGGCGAGCGACTTCGTGCTCACGCCGCTCCGCTCGGTGCCCGGTGACACGGAGCTGAGCACCGCCATGGCGACCTACGCGGCTGCCAGCGCGGATCAGCAGACCAGTTGGGCGACGAGCTACGGTGACGCGCTCACCAACGCCCCGGACGGTGACCCGGCCAAGGTGGCCGCGGGCGAGTACGGGCCGGTGCCGGTGCTCACCGGGCGGCTGCTCACCCTGGCGCAGAGCGGTGGGCTCGATGGTGCGCTGGTCAGCGAGGGCAGCCAGTTCTACGCCAGCGACTTCACCAAGCCGCTGCTGTTCCTCGCCGATAGCGGCTACCTGGAGGACCAGGCCCGCGCGCAGCATCTCGGCGGCGACCAGTGGGGAATGATGAACGAGACCGGCAACTACCCGGGCCAGGCGTGGCTGTGGCTGTACACGTTCTGGTACCAGGTCCCGCCGTTCTCCACCTCGGACAACGCCGACGCCCTGGTGTGGGGGCTGATGGCGGTCCTGACGCTGGTGATGGTCTTCGTACCGTTCATCCCGGGAATCCGCTCGATTCCCCGGGCGATCCCGGTGTACCGGCTCATCTGGCGGGCCCACTACCGCCGCCCGACCGGCTGAGCACACCCGCCGACCGGGCGGTGCCGTCGTCGAAGCGGCACCGCCCGGTCCACGATCGCCCGGCGGAATCACCGTGATCGTGCACTCTTGCACCCGCGATGATCGAAGGTAGTCGGACCGGGTGCTTGTGACCCAGCACACATCGAGGTCACCATGGGGAGACACCCTTGGCCGTGCGGAGGTGACCCCACATGCGGGTCCGTGAAGCAATGAACGCACCAGTCTTATCGGTCGGCCCACACCACACCCTTCGTGCGGCAGCAAGGCTGATGGCCGCGCGCAACGTCGGTGCGGCCGCCGTCATCGACCCCGACACATCGGGCATCGGAATCCTCACCGAGCGGGACATCCTCCGCTCTCTCGGGGCCGGCCAGAACCCGGACCTGGAACTCGCCGCGGACCACCTCACCAGTGATCTGGTCTTCGCGGGCACCGAGTGGACGGTCGATCAGGCGGCCGAGGCCATGGTCCGGGGCGGGTTCCGGCACCTCATCGTGCTCGAGGACGGCGAGGCATGCGGGATCGTGTCGGTCCGCGACATCGTGCGCACCTGGAGCCGGCTGGCCAGCGCGGCCGGCTAGGTCAGCGGTTGCCCGGGGTTGAGCTCGCTCTCGATCAGACCTGAGTCGGGCGGCTCACCCGGGCCAGGCCGCACACCGCCGACGACCGCCGGCACCGCCGCCACATAGCCGGACTTGACGCCCTCCCTGACGCCGTCCCTCGCGAACTCCGCCAACGCCTCCCGGGTGCCATCGTGGATCCCCTCGCTGACGGCGCCGTGCAGGACGCGCTCGGCCATCGTGGCGAACGCCGACTCCACCGAGACGAGGGCACGCTCGCAGCGCGCGACAACTGCCGTGACCCGGACCTCGGCGAGCTCGACCTCGATGACGGTGAGATCCATCGCCAACGCCTCGGATGCACCAAACGTCGCCACCGCGACGGCCTGAGCGGCGATCCAGGTGACGACGACCTTCTCCACCACCTCGGCGATGATCGAAAGCACCAGGCCGCGGGCGACCTCCATGAGCAGCTGGCTCGCGCCGAGTACCGAGCCAAGCGCCTCGATCTGCGCCCCGACGCCGTGGACGCCGTCCAGAAACCGGCTCGTCCGAGCGTTCGCCCTGTCTGCGGCATCCCCGTGCCAGTCCTCGACACCACGCTCCCAGGACCCCGTCAGGTCGACCGAGAGCGCCTTGAGCTGGCGGGCGACCTCGTGCCACTGCTCGGCGTCCCGCTTGATCCGATCACCATTGCCGGTGACCAGACCGAGCCCGTCCTCCAGCGGCTGGAAGACCCCGACCAGCCAGCTCAGCCCGGCGCCGATCAACCAGCCAAGAGGGTCCTCCCCGAGCTGCCACCCCTGGATACCCAGATCGAGACACTGCGCGATCACCGTCTGGTAGTCGCCATGGGCCGCCGCGGTGCAGTCGGCGATGAGGTTCCCGACCACGGGTGCCCGACCGAGCACGTCCTGCGTGTCGATGATCTGGCCGTCCGCCGGGGCGTAGCTCACTGAGCAGACCCGCCGATCCGCCGCTCAAGGATGTCGGTTCGCCCGACCGACGCCTGGTCCGCGCGCCGATAGCTGTCGACCGTCACCGCCAGCCGCTGCGCCGCGCCGTCCAGAAATGACACCGAGAGGTCGAGTTCGCGATGGATCGCGTCGGCGAGCGCGTGATAGCTCATGGGGAGTCCGCAGGCGTACCCCAGCAGTCCCCATTCGTCCGGCCTGACCTCGGCGACCATGGCCTGGTCCCGCGTGCCGGCGGCCCGTCGGGCGAGAGCCGCCAGCTGGTCGGCAAGCCCGCTCAGGCTGGCCAGCGGAACGTGGAACTCGCCGGCCACGACTACCGCCCCGCCGGTCGAGGCGGAAGCGGAGCGCCGCCCGCGCGATCGACCACCGGCAGGCGCGCGCCGAGCAGCCCGGCCAGATCGGTGCGGTCAGAGACGAACTCCTTGGTCTCGGCCGTCAGGAGCGCTGCGACCTCGGCGTTGGCCTGCTGGATCGTCGCCAGCAGCAGTGCCGCGAGACCCTCTGGGCCACGCCGCATGGCCTGCGCCGAGAGCGTGAGGTGGGTCACCGCGCCACCAGGTCGGGCCGTGACGGACACCGATCCGTCGGCGGAGGTCACCGTGGCCGCGAGCTTCGCGATCTTCTCTCGGAGCTCCTCGTAACGCTCGATCCGACGCTCGATCTGCTGCCGCTGCACCTCAACACGATCGTGCCGATCCATTCCCACCCAACCTTCCACGCCCGGCATTGCACCATATGGTGGCATTGACAGTAGTCCGGTCGGGAGCAGATTCCCCGGTGTGTCCACAGGACGGCAAGCCGCCGTCAATCACATCGCGCCAGCAGGCTGCCGGCAGGCGTTACCGTGAGCCGGTCGGACGGCGTGGTGGCGCACGGGAAGGGAGGGGTATGGCGGCGGCCTTGATGGCGCTCGGGGCGAGCGTCCTGTGGGGCTCCTCGGACTTCGGTGGCGGGGTCCTCAGCCGGCGCCGACCAGTGCTGGCGGTCGTCCTGATATCCTAGCTCGCGGCCCTGATCGTGCTGGTCGGGCTCGCCAGCGTGCGGTGGTCGTGGGGTGCTCCGCACGGGTACCTGCCCTACGGCGTGGCCGCCGGCGTGCTGGGTACGGCGGGACTCGTGGCCTTCTACTGGGCCCTGGCCGCCGGCCCGATGGGCCTGGTGGCGGCCATCGCATCCACCGCCGTGCTGCTTCCCGTACTGGTCGGCGTCGGCCACGGTGAGCGACCCGGGACGCTGCGGTTCGTCGCCATCGCGCTGACCATCCTCGGCATCGTGCTGGCCAGCGGAGCGCAGCTCCGCGGCGGCCAACGCGCTGCCTGGAGCACGATCCTGCTCTCGCTCGTGGCGGCCGTCGGCTTCGGCGGGTACTACACAGCGATGGCCGGCGGCGCCCAGCACGACCTCACGATGGTGCTGGTCACACAACGGATCAGCGGCCTGCTCATCGTCGGCCCGCTGTTGCTCCGCAGCCGGATCTCGGTCGGCTTCTCCGGCAAGGACCTCGCGTTGGCGGCCGCGATCGGCTTGGGTGACGTCGCCGCGAACGCCGCCTACGGGCTGGCCACCCGGAACGGGCTGCTGTCGGTGGTGGCGGTCCTGGCGTCCCTCTACCCCCTGGTCACCGCATTGCTCGCGCGCAGCCTGCTCCGCGAGCGGTTGCGCCCGGCGCAACGGGTGGGGGCGTTCACCGCGGTGACGGGCGTACTCCTGCTCGCGGCGACCGGCTAGGCGAACGGTCGCGGTGGCTGCTCCAGAAACGCCCCGACGGATCTGCCTGTCACCTGACGGCCCGGACGTGACAACCTAGAGCGACGCGCACGGACGGAGGTGAATGACCAATAGCACACTATCGAGTGGGCGAGGAGGGAGTTGAACCCTCACGTCCTTGCGGACACACGGACCTGAACCGTGCGCGTCTGCCATTCCGCCACTCGCCCAAGCAGCCAGGGGAGGGTAGCACGGTCGCGCACTGACGACCCGTTCGGGCATGGGGATGGATACGATCGGAACTGGACGTCCAAGGAGGGTCAGTCGTGGGTGTGTTGCAGCGCTTCGAGCGCCGACTCGAGGGACTGGTCGGCAACGCTTTCGCGCGCCTCTTCAAGGGCCAGGTCGAACCGGTGGAGGTCGCGAAGGCGCTCCAGCGCGAGGCCGAGGAGAAGCGGGCGATCGTCGGCGCCGGCCGGGTGCTGGTGCCGAACCGGTATGAGGTTCAGCTCGGGATCACGGACTACGAGCGGCTGGCTCCCTGGGAGGGGCAGCTCACCCAGACTCTGGCCGAGATGGTCCAGGAACACATCGACGCCGAGGGTTGGTCGACGTTCGGTGACATCGAGGTGTCGCTGACCCAGGCTCACGACCTCCCCACCGGGATGTTCCGGATCAACAGCAGGGTGGACCCCGATGCCGGGCCGCGCCGCCGCCCGGTCTACGGCGGGGACCGTGGCTACTCCGACCAGCGCGGCTACCAACAGGACGGCTACCCGGACCAGGGCGGCTACGCCGACTACGGCGGCCACCAGCAAGGCGGCTACGCCGACCAGGGCGGATACCCCGACCAGGGCGGATACGGCGGTTACCAGCAAGGCGGTTACCAGCAAGGCGGTTACCAGCAAGGCGGTTACCCCGACCAGGGCGGTTACCCCGACCAGGGTAGTTACCCCGACCAGGGTGGTTACCCGGAGCCCGAGTACCCACCGCATCCCGGCGGCGGACCGGGTTATCCGGCCGGCCCTGGGGGTACCGGTCCCGGCTACGGTGAGGAGCCAAACCGCAGCGACGGGTACGGCGTGCCGGGATACGGCGGCGACCAGGCCCCACACGACCAGTACCAGCAGAGCCATGACCAGAACGGGTACCCCGGTCGGCAGCCGCCGTACCCGGCGCCGGGCGGACCGCCGATCCGGCACTGGCTGGTGGTGGACGGCACCGAACGCCGGGTCGCCCTGGAGGTCGGTCCGAACGTCGTCGGTCGCGGCCAGGATGCCCGCCTCCGCCTTGCCGACACCGGGGTATCGCGCCGGCACGTCGAGATCCGATTTGACGGGCACGTCGCGACCCTGAACGACCTCGGATCGACCAACGGCACTATCGTCAACGGCCACCGGGTGCAGAGCTGGCAGCTCGTCGACGGTGACGTCATCCGGATTGGCCACAGCGTCGTCGTGTACCGGCAAGGACCCGCATGAACACACCCTTCGTTGTGGTCCAGGCCACACGCGTCGGGTTCTTGATCGTGCTGTGGCTGTTCGTTTTCGCGGCATTGCGCGTCATCCGTGCCGATCTGTTCGGTTCCAACCAACCGCGGATGGCGACCGTCCCGGCCCGGACGGCCCCGAGGCCCTCGACACCCAGGCGTCGCGGCAAGGCACCGCACCAGCTGCTCGTCGTCGACGGCGCCCTGACTGGCACGAAGATCGCGCTGGGCGAGCAGCCCATCATGATCGGCCGTGCCAACGACTCCACCCTGGTGCTCACCGACGACTACGCCAGCTCACGGCATGCCAGGCTGACCCAGCGAGAGGGCGACTGGTACGTCGAGGACCTCGGCTCGACCAATGGCACATACCTCGACCGAGCGAAGGTAACGGGACCAACGCAGGTACCCCCTGGCGTGCCGATCCGCATCGGCAAGACCGTCCTCGAGCTTCGCTCATGACCGACCACAACTGGTGCGTGCGCTCCCGAGCGGACGCCGCAGACTGGAGACGGCGATGAGCCTGGCGTTGCGCTACGCCGTGCGCTCCGACCGCGGGCTGATCCGCGGCAACAACGAGGACTCGGTGTACGCCGGCCCGAGGCTGCTCGCGCTCGCCGACGGGATGGGGGGGCATGTCGGCGGCGAGGTGGCGAGCAAGGTGGCAATCTCGGCGCTGGCCCATCTCGACGACGACGCACCGAGCCCGGACCTGATCGGGGCCCTCCGCGACGCCACCGACTCGGCCAACCAACACCTGCGCGAGCTGGTCGAGGCCGACCCCGGCCTCGAAGGCATGGGCACCACCCTGACCGCCCTGCTGTTCGCCGGAAACCGCCTCGGCCTGGTCCATGTCGGCGACTCGCGCTGCTACCTCCTGCGTGGCAGCCAGTTCGCCCAGATCACCCACGACGACACCTACGTGCAGGCGCTCGTGGACGAGGGCCAGATCACGCTCGCCGAGGCGAGCAACCATCCGCAGCGCTCCCTGCTGCTGCGTGCCGTCAACGGTGGCGACCTGGTGCCCGATCTCTCGGTGCGGGAGGTTCGACCAGGAGACCGGTACCTGCTGTGCTCGGACGGCCTGACCGACGTGCTCTCCAACGACACCCTGCACGAGGCGCTGCGGACCAACGATCCGCGCGCCGCCGCCGACCGGCTGGTCGAGCTGGCGCTGCGGGGGGGTGGCCCGGACAACGTCACCGTGATCGTGGCGGACGTGATCGACCGCGCCTACGGCGACGACATCCCGGTTGTTGCCGGCGCGGCCGGCCTGCACAACGGCCGGCGGGAGGTGCGCCCGAACAGTGCCGCCGGCAGGGCCGCGATCGCCGCACCGACCTCCCGCCAGCGAGCCGGGTCAGACGTCGAACCGACTGCTACGCCGCCACCGCGCCCCCGCCGCACGGGCCGCCGGCTGGTCTTCGGGTTCGTCGCGCTGCTGATGCTCGCCGGAGCCGGCTACGGGGTCTGGCAGTGGATCCAGAGCCAGTACTACGTGGGCGCTGCGGGCGAGCGGGTGGGTGTCTACCGCGGGATCAACGCGAGCGTCGGACCGGTTCATCTCTTCGACCTGGTCGACACCAGCTCGCTGGCGCTGGCCGACCTTCAGCAGCTGGCCCGCGACAAGGTTCGTGACGGCAGCCTCACCGCCTCCAGCCAGGCCGAAGCGTCGGACATCATCGGTCGTCTGGAGCAGGACCAGATGCTTCCCGAATGTTCCGAACCGACCCCATCGATCGGTGTTCCGTCAACCATCGCACCATCGATCGGTGTTCCGTCAACCAGCGCACCGGCAGCCGGCCGGACCAAGGCCCCGACCGCCGCCGCCGCGACCACCACACCGAGGGCGGCTCGGTCGACCCAGCCCCCGACCACCACCGAACCGCCCTCGACGGTTCCTCAGGTTCCCGGCCGGGACTGCCGGACGGTGGGGTGATGACCGAGGCGACCGCTGGCATGCGTGGCGTCCCGTCCCAGGACGAAGCACTCCGGACCGGCCGTGGCCTTGAGCTCGCCCTGCTCGTCTTCGCCATCCTCACGGTGACCGCCGCCGACGCGATCGTCGACCTCAACACCACCAACTCGGTCGGTGCCGACGTCGTCACCTACGGGGCCGGGTTCACGCTGCTCTGGCTGGCCGCGCACATCGTGGTCCGGGTGCTCGCGCCGTACGCCGATCCGCTGCTCCTGCCCAGCGCGGCGCTGCTCAACGGGCTGGGACTGGTGCTCATCCGCCGACTCGACGTCGCGGTCATCGAACGCGCCCGGCAAAGCGGCGATCCGATCCCCCGCGGCGACGCCAGCGTGCAGATCGTGTGGACCGGACTGGGGCTCGCGCTGTTCACCGCGACCCTGCTGATCGTCCGGAACCACAAGGCCCTGGCCCGCTACGCCTACACGCTCGCGTTCGCGGGCCTGACGTTCCTGGCCCTCCCTGCGCTGCTGCCCGCTCGCTACTCCGAGGTGAACGGCGCCAAAATCTGGATCAAGCTCTTCGGCTTCACGATCCAGCCGGGGGAGTTCGCCAAGCTGGCGCTGATGGTGTTCTTCGCGGCGTATCTGGTGGCCAAACGCGACGTGCTCAGCCTCGCCAGCCGCAGCGTGCTCGGGATCGACCTGCCCCGCGGTCGCGACCTCGGCCCGGTGATCATGGCCTGGGCGCTGTCCCTGCTGGTCCTGGTGGGCGAGAGCGACCTGGGTACCTCGCTGCTCTTCTTCGGCATCTTCGTGGCCATGCTCTACATCGCCACCGAGCGCACAAGTTGGGTGCTGATCGGCGTCCTGCTGTTCGCTGGCGGCGCCTTCCTCGCCTACCACACCATCCCGCACGTGCGGGTCCGGTTCGACTACTGGCTCGACCCGTTCGGGCACCGGGCGAACGCCACCCAGATCCTGCAGGCGCTCTTCGGCCTGGCCACCGGCGGCGTGTTGGGGACCGGGCTCGGCAACGGCCACCCCGAGATGGTGCCGTTCGCGAAGACCGACTTCATCTTCGCCGCGATCGGTGAGGAGCTCGGCATGTTCGGGCTGGTCGCAGTGCTCCTGGTATACGCGATCATCGTCGAGCGGGGATTCCGGACCTCGCTGCAGGTGCGTGACGCCTTCGGCAAGCTGCTCGCCGCCGGGTTGGCGTTCTCGCTGGCGTGGCAGGTGTTCGTGGTCGTCGGCGGAGTCACCAAGCTGGTCCCGCTGACCGGACTCACCTCGCCGTTCCTGTCCTACGGCGGCTCTTCCCTGGTCGCCAACTTCGCACTGGTCGGGCTACTCTTGCGGATCTCTGACGGGGCCCGCCGACCGGCCCCTCCGCCGGCCGCGCCGCCGCCACCGCTCGCCGAGGCGGTCACCGAGGTGGTGACGCAATGAACGCGCCGGTCCGCCGGGTCGCCATCGCGGTGATGGTGCTCTTCGGCCTCCTGATTGCCAACGCGAACTACGTGCAGGTGATCAACGCCGACGCGCTGCGCAACGACCCGAGCAACCTCCGCCCGCTCCTGAGCGAGTACCAGCGGCAGCGTGGGGAGATCGTGGTGGATGGCAGGGCGATCGCGTCCTCCAGGGCGACCGACGACCGGTTGCGCTACCTGCGGCAGTACCCGGGAGGCCCGGCGTACGGGACACTCACCGGCTTCTACTCGCTGATCTACGGCAAGAGCGGCCTGGAGCAGGCCGAGGCACCGATCCTGTCCGGTGAGGATCCTCGGCTGTTCACCAGCAGGCTCACCGATCTGTTCACCGGGCGCGACCCGCGGGGCGGCAGCGTCGTGCTGACCATCAACGCCCACGCGCAGCAGGTGGCCTACCAGTCGATGGCGGGCCACCGTGGCGCGGTCGTCGCCCTCGACCCCAGCACCGGCGCGATCCTGGCCATGGTCAGCACTCCCTCGTACGACCCGACGGTGCTGTCCGGGCACGACCCCAAGAAGATCAGCGCCGCCTATCAGAAACTGATCACCGATCCGGCCAGTCCGGTGCTCAACCGGGCGGTCAACCAGAACTACCCACCGGGCAGCGTCTTCAAGGTGATCGTGGCCGCCGCGGCTCTCGGCACCGGCAGCTACCACCCAGAAACCCAGATCCCGGCTCCCGACTCGCTGCCGCTGTCCACCTCGACCCCTGCGACGACGACGCGGTCACTGCACAACTTCGACGGCGAGAGCTGCGCCGGTGGTGGCCCCGACACCCTCATCCACGCGCTCACCATCTCGTGCAACACCGCGTTCGGGCAGCTGGCCAACACCCTCGGCGAGGACGCGATCCGGCAGCAGGCGGAGGCCTTCGGCCTCACCGGCGAAGCCTCCGCGGTGCCACTGCCGGTCAGCGCGAGCACGATCGGCGAGGTCCCCGACGAACCCGCGCTGAAGCTGACCGGCATCGGGCAGATGAACGTGAAGATGACACCGCTGCAGGGCGCCATGATCGCGGCCGTGGTGGCCAACCGGGGCACGTTGGCGCAGCCGTACCTGGTCAGCCAGGTGCGCGCGCCCGATCTCACCGTGGTGGGGGGCACGACCCAGGGCGACGAGCGCCGGGTGTTGTCATCCGACGTCGCGGACCAGCTCGGCACGATGATGGCCAGCGTCGTGCAAAACGGTACGGGCACCCTCGCCCAGATCCCGGGCTACACGGTCGGCGGCAAGACCGGCACGGCGGACAACGCACCGGGCAAGCCGCCGCACGCATGGTTCGTGGGGTACGCGATGCAGGACAGCGCCCCGAAGGTGGCGGTGGCGGTTCTCATCGAGAATGGGGGCGTGGCCGGGAACGAGACGACGGGCGGCAGGGCCGCGGCGCCGATCGCCCGCGACGTCATGAAGGCCGTGCTCGGCATCCAGGGGGGAGGGTGAGTCGGTGGCCACACAGACCCGTGACGTCCCCCTAGGTGGCCGCTACCGGCTGGTCAACCGGATCGCGGTGCCACCGGACCGAGGACGCGCCAGCCCGGCGAGTCCACCAACCGGACCACAACCATCGAGGACACGATGACACAGCCACGCCTGCTGGGAGGCCGCTACCAGGTGGGAGACACCCTGGGTTACGGCGGCATGGCCGAGGTGCACCACGGCCGCGACGTACGGCTGGGCCGCGAGATCGCCATCAAGGTGCTGCGCGCCGACCTTGCCCGCGACCCGTCGTTCCAGGCGAGGTTCAAGCGTGAGGCGCAGGCTGCCGCATCGCTGAACCACCCATCGATCGTGTCGGTCTACGACACCGGCGAGGACAGCGTCAGCGTCACGGGGGTCAATGGGCACACGCCGTACATCGTGATGGAGTATGTCGACGGACACACACTTCGCGAGGTCCTGAAGTCCGAGGGCCGGCTGCACCCACAGCGCGCGATGGAGATCGCTGCTGAGGTCTGCGCCGCACTGGACTTCTCGCACCGTGCCGGGATCGTGCACCGGGACGTGAAGCCGGGCAACGTGATGATCACCCGGAACGGCGCCGTGAAGGTGATGGACTTCGGCATCGCCCGCGCGGTGGCCGACAACGCCGCAACCGTCACGGCCACCGCGGCGGTGATCGGCACGGCCCAGTACCTCTCGCCGGAGCAGGCCCGGGGCGTACCGGTCGACGCGCGCAGCGACGTGTACTCGCTCGGCTGCATGCTGTACGAACTCCTCACCGGGCAGCCGCCATTCACGGGTGACTCGCCGGTCGCGGTCGCCTACCAGCACGTGCGGGAGCAGGCGCCGCCGCCCTCGCAGATCAACCGGGACCTGCCGCGGTCACTCGACGCGATCGTGATGAAGGCGCTGGCCAAGAACCCGCTCAACCGGTACCAGTCGGCCGGTGAGATGCGCGCCGACCTGGTCCGCGCGATGACCGGCCGGCCGGTGCAGGCGGAGCCGGTGATGGACGAGGAGGAGCACACCACCGTGCTCGGCGGCACCGCCACCAGCCGGATGAACGCCGCCGACTGGCACGGGGCGGCAACGACCCGGACCGGTCTGCCGCGGCCCCCAGGCGGCCCGGACGGCCGCGACGGCAACCGGCGGGTGGTGGCGATGGTCCTGCTCGGCCTGGCCGTGGTGGCCGTGTTCGGGCTTGCCGCCCTCCTCACCACGAAGCTGCTCACGCCGCAGGCCGGGCCGGGCACCTTCGCGCTGCCGAACGTCGTCGGCATGAGCGAGGCCGACGCTCGCAAGACCCTCACCGAGGCCGGCCTCAACGTCGGGGTCGTCCAGCAGGACATGACCGCCTCCACGGACATGGTCGGCAAGGTGACCCGGACGGACCCCCGCACGTCGAGCCAGGTGACGAAGGGCGCCACGGTCACCCTGTGGGTTGGCGCGCCACCGGACACGGTCGCCGTGCCGGACGTACGGAACTTCACCAGCTTCGATGCCGCTCGGCAGGCTCTGGAACAGCTCGGCCTCCAGGCGGTACGGACCGAGCAGGACAGTGCGAAGCCGAAGGGCAGCGTGCTCGGTTCCGATCCGGCGGCGGGTGCCGCCGTCAAGCCGAACGCCACGGTGACCGTGTACGTCGCCAGCGGGTTCAACGCGGTGCCGGACCTGGCGGGCAAGACCGTCACCGAGGCCATTCAGCTGCTCAGGACCGCCGGATTCAGCTCCTACAAGTTCGTCGAGAGCGCACCGACGGACGGCAGTGACCTGCCGAGAGGCTATGTCTGGGGGAGCAAGCCCGACACCGGGAGCCGGAAGAGCCTCGACACGACGATCACCGTGTTCACGACACCTCCGAAGCCCACGGCGACGACGCCGCCACCCACCACGACACCGCCACCGACGCCCACACCCACGCCGACTCCCAGCCCGACCGTGACACCGTAGCTCCACCGGGGCTCCACCAAGGGTTCAGCCGGAGAAGGCCGCCTCGCGCAGGGCGTCGTAGGGGGCGGCCAGCTCCGGCACCCGATCGCGGGCCGTCGGGTCGCCACAGCTCGCCAACCAGTTCGCGAGCAGCAGGTGGCCGCCCTCGGTGAGTACCGACTCCGGGTGGAACTGCACGCCCTCGATCGGCAGCGACCGGTGCCGCAATGCCATGACCACTCCGCCACCGGTCCGCCCGGTCACCTCGATCTCTGCCGGCAGCGATGACTCCGCCACCACCAGCGAGTGGTACCGGGTCGCCTGGAACGGCTGCGGCAGGCCGTCGAGCACGCCGACGCCGGCGTGCTCGACGAGACTGGTCTTGCCGTGCACCAGCTCCGGTCCCTGCCCCACGACACCGCCGAAGACCGCGCCGATCGCCTGGTGCCCGAGGCAGACGCCGAGCAGCGGCAGACGCCGCTCCGCACAGGCCGACACCATCGACATGCTCACCCCGGCGCCCGCCGGGGCGCCGGGCCCGGGGCTGATCAAGACCCCGTCCACGGCCAGGTCACCGAGCTCGCCGGCGGAGACCGCGTCGTTGCGCCGGACGACGCACTCGGCACCGAGCTGGGCCAGGTACTGGACCAGGTTGTAGACGAAGCTGTCGTAGTTGTCGATGACCAGCACCCTCGCCGGGCGGCCCGACCCCAGGGCGGTCATCCGTCCACCGTCACGTTGTTGAACGGCAATCTCGGCTCCGCCCACGGAAAGACGACAAGGAACAGCAGCGCGACCGCGGCCAGGAACAGGATCGCACAACCGACGACCTTGGCCGGCATGCCGCCCGGCAGCTTCCGCCAAATCCAGCTGTACACGACGCGAGGCTCCTCCGGGGACGGGTGTGTGGTTGGCGGGTCAGCCGGTGAGCGCTGGCGGCAGCCCCTTGGACTTCGGCCAGGGCACGCCCTGCAGCTCCGCGTGGATGATCAGCCGCTGCTCGGCGGAGAACTTCGGGTGGCAGGTCGTCAGCGTCAGCAGCCGGCGATCCGGGGTGATGCCCGGATGGTTCGGTACCGGAGCGATCACACCGACGTCGGTCGGTCTGACGATCTCCAACCCGGGAACCCCGGCCGGGCCGGGCGTGCCGGGATTGCCGGTCCGCTGGTCGCCGAGAACTCGGTAGAGGTAGTAGTACTGCCGCGTCTCGACGACGATCGAGTCACCAGCCCGGAGGCGGTCCAGGTCGAGGAACGGCGATCCCTTGCCCACCCGGTGGCCGGCAACCGAGAAGTTCCCGATCTGTCCGGGCATGGCGGTGGACACGTAGTGCCCGGGCCCCTCGGCGAGCGCAGCCTCGCCGGTACCCTCCACGACCGCCCGGGCATAGTCCAGGCCCAACGCCGGAATCCTGATCAGCGCGATGCCCTGGCCGAGGGGGATCTCGCGCGCCTTGGCGCCAGGTTCCGCGACGGTCGGATCCTCACCACTGTTCCACTCCTGGGCCAGCCTGGTCTTGAGCTGGCCCTGCTTGTGCTGGGTGAACAGGCCGGTGATCCACAGCTCGTAGGCGACGAAGAGCAGGATCACCACGCCGAGGGTGATGAAGGCCTGGCCGACGCCCCGCACGCCGGTACGGAGCCGCTCGATCCACACCTCACCCGAGCCGGCGCCATCCCCACCGCCGGAGCCGCCGTCGCCCGGCTCGCCGTCGCCGGGTCCGATCGGAGGGTCACCGCCCGATCCGGTCGGGCCCGCGGGATCACCGTCACCCGCAGGTTGCGGCCCGTCCGCGAGTCGGTCGGTCCCGGGATCGAGCCACTCCCCGACCTCCGTCGCCGGCTCCTGGTCGGGCCTGCCAGCCAGGGACATCGCCGGCTGCCGCGCCGCCGGGCGATGGCCAGCGGCCTGCCGGCCGGCGCGGACGGCTCGCTGCTCGTCGCGGAACCGGTGCAATTGCTCGACGAGGTCGTCCTTCGGCACCTGCTCGTCTCCCAGTCCTGCTCGTTCGTGCCCGATCCCGAGCTAGTTGCCGCCCGGTCCCGCGATGGTCTCGGCGTACCCGAGCCGTACCGGTCCGTCGTACCCGACGAGCACGACATCGCGCTCGCTGGTCACCCGGTAGCCGAGCCCGAAATACTCCACGGCGAGACGGTACTGCTGGACCCCGTTGGAGGCCTCCAGGCTGGCCCGAAGACGCGCCGGGTCGCCGATCGCGGTGATCCGGAATGGTGGCGAGTAGACGTGCCCATACAGCAACAGGGTGTTGCCCACACACTTGACCGCGCCGGTCGAGATGACCCGCAGGTCCTGGATCGTCATCGCGTCCGCTCCACCTGCCCACAGCGCGTTGACCACAGCCTGGACATCCTGCTGGTGCACGACGACGTCGTCGACGTTGCGGGCGTTCGGCGGGAGGCTCCCGTCCGGCCGCCGAGGCGCGTCGTTGAGCACGACGGTCAGGCCAGGGCCGTGCACCGGGTTCAGACCGACCGGCCCCGCCAGCGCGTCGGACCCGGCCTGCACCGAGGCCACCCGGGTGTCGTTCCTGGCGCTGACCCGGTCCAACCGGTCGACCTCGTCCTCTAGGCTGGTGACAAGCCTGGTGTCGCTGCCGACCCGACGCTCTGTGGCAGCGATCAGGCTGGACAGGTCGGGGCGCCCGCTGGGGCGCAGGTCGGTGCCGTGGGCGGTCTCCGCACTGGTCCCGAACAGCAAGCCGGCGAGCAGGAAGGTCGTCGGCACGAGGCCAGCCCAGACCCGTTCGCCGATCCGTGCGCCCATCGCTCCCCCTTCTGTCCGTGGTGTCTACGCTAGCCCGGACGTACTGGTTACAGGAGAGCCACCGTGCCCAAGTCTCGTGTCCGCAAGAAAGCCGTCTACACCCCGCCCAGCGATGTGCTGCCCTCCAGCGCGACGGTGGCCCGCAAGAAGGGCCCCAGCCCGGCCTGGTACCCGGCCGCCATGGGGGTGGTGCTACTGCTGGGGTTGATCTACATCGTGGTCAACTACCTCGCCGGTGAGCGGGTCCCGGTCATGAAGGACCTTGGAGGCTGGAACTTCGCGATCGGCTTCGGGCTGCTCGTCGGCGGTCTGGGGATGGCCGTCCGTTGGCGCTGACCAACGGTCACGCCTCCGGACGACGAGTGGTACTACATCACTGTCATTCATCAACAGCCACTATCCACAGCTGTGGATGATCACAGTGGGGACTGCATGACGACTCAGTGGTCGGTCCGCCGTGCGGAAACGGTGCTGAGCGCGGGAGCTGCCGCAGCGCTGCTGACCCTCGCGCTGATGAGCGATCCCGCCGGCAGGTTGCTGGGATCGGTCGGCGCTGCCGGCCTCGCCGTGCTCGCCGGTGGCGACCTGCTCTGGCGTCCCCGGCTGGCGGTCGGGCCCGCTGGTCTCCTGATCCGCACGCCCGCCCGCCGTCTGGACCTCGGCTGGGCCGAGATCCGCGAGGTCAGGCTCGATGAGCATCCGCGATTCGGGATGACGACGCGGACCTTGGAGATCGACTCCGGGACCGAGCTGGTCATCTTCGGTAGGCGGTCGCTCGGCGCCGATCCCCGCGACGTCGCGACGGCGATCGAGCAGGCTCATCGCGCGCACCTTGCGCATGGCAGCCAGATTCCGCGCCAGGGAACGCCGCCGGACGATCACCCGACCAGCTGACCTGTGCGCAGCACGACCAGCGTGGCGAGGACGGCGACGATGACGCCGACACCAGAGACCTGCAGCGCCGAACGGTTCTTCCCGGCCGGCGCGTAGACGATCACCGCCGCCAGCGCCACGCCGGTCACGAGGCCGCCGATGTGCGCCCACTTGCTGATGTTGGGGATCAGGAACGTCACGACCAGGTTCAGGACGATGGTGAACAAGATCGGCCGCGGGTTCGCCCGAAGGCGACGGACCACCACCAGGACCGCGCCGAACAACCCGAACAGAGCGCCAGAGGCACCCGCCGTCACCGCTCCCGGCGCCTGGAGCAGGTACACCGCGACCGAGCCGCCGAGACCGGCGACGAGATACACCGCGAGGTACCGAGCCCTGCCGAAGATCACTTCGAGCTGGTTCCCGACGACCGCCAGAGCGATCATGTTCACCAGCAGGTGGAACGGGCCGAAATGCAGGAACATCGAGGTCAGCAGGCGCCAGTACTGCTGGTGAGCGGCGATCGCCGGGGTCCACAACGCGAGCTGCCCGAACATGCTCGAGGCATAGTTGCTGGCGAAGCCGCCGGCACTGTTCAGCGCGGTGAGCACATACGCCACGACGTTCATCGTGATCAACGACATGGTGACCAGAGCGCCCTCGACCAGCGCCCCCCCATACGGTGCCTTCGCCGACCGTACGCGCGCCTCCGCCTCGCGTACGCACTCGGGGCACCAGTACCCCACCGACGCCGACCTCAAGCAGTCCGGACAGATCGGCCGGTCACAGTGGGTGCACCGGACGCCCGTCTCCCGGTCCCGATGCCGGTAACATCGGGTCAGCGCGGGCTGCTCGCCGTCCACCCTCGGATCCGCGATTCGCGACGGTCAGCCGTCGGTCAGCCGGCGGAACTCTCGATGGTCACCGAGTTGATGACCACGTCCTCCACCGGCCGGTCATTGCCGTCGGTGTCGGTTACCCCGATCGCGTCGACCACGGCCCGCCCGGCGGAGTCGGCGACCTCACCGAAGATGGTGTGCCGGGTGTTGAGCCAGCTCGTCGGCGCGAGCGTGATGAAGAACTGGCAGCCGTTGGTGCCCGGACCCGAGTTCGCCATGGCGAGCAGGTACGGCCGGGTGAAGGCGAGATCGGGGTGGATCTCGTCAGCGAACCGGTACCCGGGACCGCCCCGGCCGGTCCCGGTCGGGTCACCACCCTGGATCATGAATCCCTTGATGACCCGATGGAACACGGTGCCGTCGTAGAGCCGTTCCGTGCTCTTCGCGCCGGTACGGGGGTCTGTCCACTCGCGCCCACCCTCGGCGAGCTCGACGAAGTTGCGCACCGTCTTGGGCGCGTGATCAGGGAACAGCTCAAGACGGATGTCGCCACGGTTGGTGTGCAAGATCCCGTACTGCGCCACTCCAGCTCCTCGGTCCGGCGTCATTACCGTCGATCCTGCCCATCCTCTCACGATGAGCGAGCCCGACGACCCGACGGGTCCAGCCCTGGCCGAGCCACCTGAGCGCGGCCGCGGCCAGGTCGCTCGCTTGCAGCGAGCTCTGCTGGTTGATCCAGAGATCGACCAGGACCCGCCCCCTGCTGACGAGCAGCCGCGTGCCGTCCGGTACGACAAGGACGGTGCCCCGGTCGCCGACTCCGCTGACCGGGTTCGCGCCGGGCCCGAGACCGGCGACGGCCAGCTCCTGGGCCTGGGCGATGGTCGGCATGGCCCGCAGTTGTATCCGGACCGCGGGCGCGCCGTCCGGTCGGTAGAGCGTGCAGCCGGGGTACGGGCGTGCGGTGGTCACCGTGCTTCGACCGAGGTGCTGACCGATGGTCTGCGCGGCGAAGTCGATGTCGAAGTAGGGGCATGGTCCGTCCCGAGTGACCACCGGCTCGGAGCGGGTCGCGCGCGGCGCCGGCGAGGGCGACGTGGCCACCGACGTCGGGCTGGCCTCGATGAGGCTGGGCCGCTGCGCGGTGTTCGCGCAACCGCCGAACAGGGCCACGGTGACAAGCGCCGGCAACGCGGGACCGAGCCGCACGACCACTCCTCGGGTGACGATCCGGATGAGCAGCGACAGCCTAGGCGACCTCGGGTGGGGCGGGGTGCTGCCCACGCGAGGGCGCTACCGGTACCAGAAGTCGAACGGGTCGCGGCCGGGCCGGAATCCGACCTGCTCCACGACGGCCACCGCAACGTCGAAATCGGCACCCACCCGTGTGGGGGAGTGGGCGTCGCTGCCGAACGACACGGCGTCTCCTCCTTCCTCCCGCCACCAGCGCACCAGCCGCACAGACGCCAGCGGGCCGCAGGTGTTGATCTCCAGCACCCGACCGGTCCCGGCGAGGGTACGGAACACCATGCGGTATTCCTCCTCGTAGTCCCGCTCGTCGAACGGCGTGGCACCGGCTGGCCAGTACCGGCGCGGTTAGTCAACATGAGCCAGGATCTCGAACACGTCGCTACCCTCGATCATGTCGATCATCTCGGTGAGGTAGCGGCGCATCCCGACCTCGGGGGCGAGGACCCGAAACAGCGGCGGAGGATCGATCAGCAGTCCCTCGTGGTGGACCGAGTGCAACGAACCGAGGACCCGGTCGAATGGCCCGGCACCGAGCACCGCCGCGACGCTGCCCGCGAAGAGGTGCGGCTCACCGGCCTCGATACCGGACAGGATTCGCAAATCTGGATATCGGTCGCGGCAGTGCCGCACTGATTCGTGATAGCCGACGATGTCGAGCGGGCGGACCGAGTCGCGCTCGTCGATGGACGGCGCCGGCGTACGGGGCCGGTCACCCGCCCCCCATGCGGTGAAGTCAACATGCTCGGTGAACGCGACGGACGGCAGACCCAGCTCGATCGCCCGAGCGCAGGTCCGATCCATCGACCCCCAGGCGGCGGCGTCGTACGACCACTCGGAGTGGACGTGGTTGTCAGGCGGCATCATCGCCGCTGATCGTCGCATGGCGCGCCGCGCTGCGCGACGCCCCAACTCCCACGACCACCGGAGACCAACGGATCGCCAGACGGTTCAATCGGTGGAGACGAGGTTACGGCATAAGAACACCCTACCCGTGGTGCGCGGCCCTGAGCTGCGACTTCCCGTGGCCCGCGAACGCCACGTCGCGCGCTCGTAGGATGGCGGGTCGCCTAGACCATCCTGGATGGATCGCCGGTGGGAGCCTTCAGATCGAGGACTGGATGACCAGGATTCGCGGTCAGCCAGGCAGCTCGCCCCAGCGCGCAGGTGAGTGCCCCCGGCAGGGGTAGCGCGACAAGGGAAATGGCTGTTGAGCAGGCATCGCGGGGCGTATTGGTCGTCGACGAGTGCTTCGTGCTGCCTGGTTGAACGGGCTTCGCGAACTGGTGAGTGCGGATCATGGGCCGGGCTGCGCCAAGTGGATCGGGATGATCTCCACCTCGGTCTTTCCCCGGAGGGAGATGCTGGCTTGGCGGAGAGCGACCTGTGAGAACGGGAACAGGGTATCCGGTGTCAGGGCCTCGCCGTTCTTGAGCAGGATGGCGTAGACGATCTTCTTGGGGGTGAAGTCTTCCGGGATCGTGCGGCCCCGGCCAGCGGTGCCCACGAGCTTGGAGAAGGAACGCCGGGCCTCGGGCGAGTTGATCAGAGTCTCGGCGGCGACTTGGCCTTGCGCGAAGAGATGGCTGAGCGGCGGAGATCCGCTGGCGCGCTTGACGTGGATGAGTTCGTCGTTCGGGCCGAGTAGATCGCAGATTTCGACGCCGTGTGTGCGGTGTAGGCGAGTGGTAACTCCGCGCCGGTCGAGGCAGAGATACTGGCTGCGCCGCACGTCGGCTACGTAAAGGTTGTAGTCCTTCTCCTTCATATCGGGGCGCCAGGCGGGCAGGTCGAGGGTGGGGGCGCCGCGATTCAGCAGGCCGCCGATGTAGTCGCGGACCTCCTCAAGATAGGTGGCACCGAACTCGTACCACTGGCCCTCCAGCAGGAAGAACCGGCGCGGGCCCACTGACGCGGTGGCTTCGATCCACTTCAACGCCGATGATCTGCCCAGGGACCGGGTGCCCGTGTCCTCAGCCAACAGGCCGATCCACCCTGCTCGTAGGCCGTCGATGCGCCGACCAGGCGGCTGCAGCCGGGTCCGGTCGAGTACGTCTTCGCGGTGTAGATCGGTGAGCCTCCTGGTGGCGCTGCCGATGCGCACAGCGAACCCGTGGGCGTCCGCCAGGTGTGGCAGGGCGGCATCGGGGACTGTGACCGTGAGCCGGTCCACAGCGGGGGTGACCTCGCCGAGGAGCGTGTCGAGCTGCGTGTTCAGGTCCGCGATGAGGGCCTGGCTGGTGACGGGCGTGACGTTCTCCACGAATGCAAGGTCGGGGTGTGGGACCTGGCGGAGGCATACGGCGGCGATCTCGCGTACGTCCGATACGAGGTCCGCCGGCTTCACGCCCAGGCGCAGATGTAGCCCGCAGGCACCGGCGACCTTGACCGAGCGCCCGCGGGCCCGCGCGAAGGTCAAGGAGCTGTTCTCGACCAGGCCGCCGATCCGGCGGACGATCTCGGCATGGCGCTCGATCCCAAGCTGCCAGACTGTGGTGCCACCGGGAACGAGGGTGCTGTCGGTGCGGCCTCGTGCGCCGGGTAGTCGACGCACTACGTCGAGGATCTGGTCGGCGTCCACGCTGCGGATGGCGTAGTGGAGGCCGAAACGCGGGTCCTTCACCGCGTCGCTGAGCCAGAGGTGGCCCTTGCCGTAGCCGAGGGCGTACACGTCGCCGTCGAGCTGGAAGATCAGGAGACCTCCGGCGCCGCGGGTGGCATAGCGAACGTCGATCCCGGTCGTGATGCTCGCCTGGGCGCACCACTCCGCCGGTCGGGCGGGCTCCTGGGCATGCACGAACAGTGCACGCGATCCGGGCAGTTCCACGAAGTCCACGTTCGCATCGAGGTCCTCCAGCGCTTGGTCTTCGAGGTAGTCCAGTGCGTCGTCGAAGCTGCTGCCCTCAAGCAGCCGGTGCAGGGTGACCGGGCGGGTGGGCGCGACGGCCGTGCGCCGCTGCTTGTGGCGCACCCGATGGCGCTGGTGCGAGCTGCTGTTTGGCATGGCGTGGGTTCCTTTCGTGGTCTCGAACCGGATCAGCTCCGGTCCTGATGGGGCCGTGCTTCGCGGCCCGGATGGCGGGAGGACCGCGTGCAACGACGGAGACACCGTAGCATCATGTGAGCGTTTGTAAGATGTTCACAGACCAACTAACGACGTGATACGGTCTAAGTGTGAACAGTGAGGTCTCGGGCGCCGTCACCGCCGCATGGATCGCCCGGCGGGTCGGTGTTGGCCGAGCGGCGGTGGCGAACTGGCGCAGGCGGTATCCCGAATTCCCGCAGCCCGTCGCGGGTGGGCCCAACAGCCCGTTGTTCTCCTGGGCCGCTGTGCAGCAGTGGCTCGTGGACACGGGGAAGGCGGAGCAGCTTGCGGCGGAGGGCCGTACCAGCACCGGGACGCAGCAGCTCGGTGACGCATCGCCGCCAGGGAATCCCGATCGTGGCCCGACAGCGTTGACCCCGCCGGAGCTGCTAGCGCGCGTGGTGGTGTCCCTGTTGCCCCGCCTGGGTGATACCGATCGTCCCGGCGACGAGGTGGACCCCCCAGTCGTGTTGGATCCGGCGTGCCGGGACGCGATTGTCCTCACGGCGGTAGCCGAGCGGTTCGGTGACCATGTGCGCCTTGCTGGGCAGGCCCCGGATGAGGTCCACGCCGAGGCGGTGCGCCGATCGCTGTCTGGCCTCGATGCGGATGTTCGGGTGGGTGATGCGCTGCAGGCGGACCGGTTCGCCGCGTCCCGCGCGACCGCACGCGCGGTGGTGTGCATCCCGCCGCCATCGGTGCGGCAGTGGCCCGCGCCGGACCTTGCCGCCGATCCACGGTGGCGGTACGGCCTGCCCGATCCGGCCGATCCGGAGTTGGCGTGGGTGCAGCACTGCCTGGGGCACCTGCGTCCGCGTGGGATGGCTGTGGTGATGGTGCCGGCGGTGACGGGGGTGCGTCCTTCCGGCCGTCACGTGCGGGATGCGTTGGTGCGGGCTGGGGTGCTACGTGCGGTCATCGCATTGCCGGAGGGCTTGACACCCTCCGGTGCGGGTGCGGTGCACCTGTGGGTGCTACAGCGTGGCGGTGTCGCACGGGGTGTGCGGATGGTGGATCTGACCGGGGTCGGTGCTGCTGCGGACGTGCCGCAGGTGCACGCGGCCTGGCACGCGCTGTGGGCCGGGGATCACGCGCCGGTGGCGCGGGTGGTGCCGCAGGCGGAGCTGTTGGATGGTGAGGTGCCGCTGGTGCCGTCGCGGTACCTGCGGGCCCGGTTCGGTGAGTCGGTCGCCGACCTCGGGCAGTTCACCCATCGGGTGGCGAGGCTGCACGCCAAGCTCGGACAGGCACTACCGAGGCCAGTGGCGCCGGGCGTGCCACCACGATTTCCTGAGGTGACGTTGGGTGAGCTGGAACGGTCCAAGGCGCTCACGATCCTGCCACGGGATGCCACTCCCCGGGCGGGTGATCTGCTGTTTCGCACCATGGGGCGCGAACCGGTCGTGGCCCGCGGGACGCCGGAGGACGAACGGGGCATCGCCCAAGTGATCGGAATCGACACCGACCGCCTGGATCCGCATTTTGTTGCACGGTTCGTGCGGACCGACGCGTTGGCGGCGCCGGTGGCGAACACCCACGGCGCGCTGACCCGCGACGACGTGCGACGCTGCCGGATACCACGGTTGACCCTGGCCGAGCAGCGTCGCTACGGAGACGCCTTCCGGCTGCTGGAGCAGTTGGAGATGGTGGCGGACCGTCTGGCTGGGGTGACCCGAGCGATCCTGGACCAGACTATATACGGCTTGACCACCGGAGCCCTGATGCCGGCAGCGGTGGGCCCGGGCGAGACTATCGATACTGAGACCGATAAGAAGCTAAGGGGAACGACGTGACCAGTTCCGGTCCGAGCCACACTCGGATGGCCAGCGAGATCTGGGCCGTTGCCGACCTGCTGCGTGGTGACTACAAGCGCCACGAGTACGGTCAGGCCATCTTGCCGTTCACGCTGCTGCGTCGCCTGGACTCGGTGATGGCGCCGACCCGGGATGCGGTCCACGAACGCAACAAGCACAGCGCCGGCATCGAGAACAAGCATCCGCTCCTGACCCGCGCGGCGAAGCTACCCTTCTACAACGTCTCCAGCCAGGACTTCGAGTCGATCGCGGCGGATGCGGCCCGAACCGCGAAGAACCTCCGCGACTACGTCAACGGTTTCTCCCCGAACGTCCAGGACATCCTGAAGCGGTTCCAGCTGGATGAACAGATCACACGCCTGATGGGGGCGAAACTCCTCTATCAGGTCGTGGGGCGGTTCGCCGCGATGCGGGACCTGGACAAGCTGTCCAACCACGACATGGGGTATGTCTTCGAGCACCTGATCCGCAAGTTCGCTGAGGACTCCAACGAGACCGCCGGTGAGCACTTCACCCCCCGCGAGGTCATCAAGCTCATGGTGAACCTCCTCATCGCACCGGACTCGGACACGGTGGCCGGAGACGGGCAGGTAATCAACATCCTGGACCCGGCCTGCGGGACCGGTGGGATACTCACCGCGGCCGAGGACCGCATCAAGGAGATCAACCCGAAGGCGGAGGTGTACCTGTTCGGACAGGAGGTTAACGGGGAGTCGTGGGCGATCTGTCAGGCAGACATGTTGATCAGCGAACACCGCGGCACGATCGCCTTCGGTAACACCTTCAGCGCGCCCGCGCACCAGGGCAAGACGTTCGATTACATGCTCGCCAATCCACCTTTCGGGGTGGAGTGGAAGAAGGTCAAGGACACTGTCGAACGCGAGGCGGAACAGGGCCATGCGGGTCGGTTCGGGGCCGGATTGCCGCGGATCAACGACGGGTCGTTCCTCTTCCTCCAACACATGATCTCCAAGATGGAGCCGATCGAGGGCAAGGGCTGCCGTCTCGCCATCGTCTTCAACGGATCACCCCTGTTCACCGGGGCCGCTGGCTCAGGCGAGTCACGCATCAGACAGTGGATCCTTGAGAACGATCTCCTGGAAGGCATCGTCGCCCTGCCCGACCAGCTGTTCTACAACACAGGCATCTCCACCTACTTCTGGATCCTCTCCAACCGCAAATCCCCAGTGTTGCGCGACAAGGTGATCCTGCTCGATGCCCGGGACCAGTGGGAAAAGATGCGCAAATCACTGGGCGACAAGCGCAAACTCATCAGCGACGCCCAGATCGATCACATCACCACCGTCTACGGCAACGCGCTCGCCATCGCGGCCGACCCCGAACACCCCGACCACGGGAGGGTCAAGGTGTTCCGTACTCGCGACTTCGGCTACCACCGGATCACCGTTGAGCGTCCTCTCAAGCAGCGCTTCGAGATCACCGAGGACACCCTCGCTGCCCTCGAACACGCGAAACCGCTCGGGAAATGGGAGCAGCGAGACGCCTTTCTCGGGGCAGTACGTCCCCTCCTTGGCACGACGTGGTGGACGAAGGCCGAAGCTAGCGACGCCCTACGCGCCGCCGGGCGTAGGGCCGGTGTGTTCTGGCCTTCGACCCAGTCGATCCTCAAAGGAATCTGGGGCGCCGTGGCAGTCTCTGATCCCGAAGGCGAGGTGCAAAGGGCCAAGGGCCAGGTGCTGCCCGACCCAGACCTGCGCGACTATGAGAACATTCCGCTCGACGAGGACATCGAGGAGTACTTCCAGCGGGAGGTGACTCCGCATGTCCCAGATGCGTGGATCGACCGCGAGAAGACCAAGGTTGGCTACGAGATCCCCTTCACCCGTCACTTCTACGTCTACACGCCGCCCCGGCCGCTGGCGGAGATCGACGTCGAACTGCGGGACCTGGAGGCGCAGATCCAGAAACTGCTGGGCAAGGTGACAGGGTGAGTCAAGGAGTGCTGCAGGAAATTGATCTACCCGATGGCTGGCGGTGGATGCGACTCTGCGTGGCCACTCGGAGGATACAAGAAACTGGCAAGCCAGAAGCTGAACCACTGTCCGTATTTCTGAATGCTGGAGTGATTCCCAGGGAATCTCGGTCGGACAACCACAATAACCTCGGCGAGGACCTCGGCAAGTATCAATATGTCCGGGTCGGCGATGTAGTGTTCAACAAGCTACGGACTTGGCAGGGAGGTCTCGGCGTTTCTCCCCGAGACGGAATTGTTAGTCCCGCATACTACGTCTGTCGCCCGAACTCTGGCTGGTCTCCTCGATATCTGAATTATCTGCTTCTTTCGAGACCTTATTTGTCCGAACTGACGAGAATATCGAAGTTCATGCCGCCGTCTCAGTTCGATGTCCCTTGGGACTCACTTCGTTTGCTCCCGCTGCTCCACCCACCACTAGATGAGCAACAGCGCATCGTCGACTTCCTTGACGCCAAGGTTGACGCGATAGACCGATTGCTAGAGGCCAATCGGCGACTGGTAGATCTAAACAATGATCGTGTCGATGCGCGTGTGCGAACGGTGATCGGTCGAAGTAAGATTGCCAGCGTTGACGGGTCTGATCTCGTCCCGCTGAAGCGACTAATTGTGAAGTTGCAGCGGCGAGCTACCCAAGATTCGATTGTGTCAGAATTTCGTGACGGTCAAGTGGTAGCGCGCGACGAGCGGCGGACGCACGGATTCACCGAATCGGCCAAGTCTGATCCGTATGTTCAGGGGGTCGAGGTCGGGGATGTAGTGGTACATGGATTAGATGGATTCGCTGGCTCTATCGGCGACTCGGAATCTAGCGGCATCTGCAGTCCAGTCTATCACGTGTGTCTTCCGCGAGACAGTGGCGATGCCGCATTCTATGGGCGACTGCTTCGTATCCTTGCTCTGGATGGGTATCTAAGTCTCTTCGGTGGCAGTGCTCGTGAGCGGGCGATAGACTTTCGAAATTGGGAGCGTTTCGGAAGTAAGCAGTCAGGCCCCCGGGTGAGCTGGGGTGGGTCGGTGTTGCTGGCTGGGGTTTGATCATGTTTGACTCTGGGGCGTGTCTGATTCGCCCGTGCCGGCCTCGTATGAGGAGTTGGTGGCGCTGGTCGCGGTGCAGAGCGCGCAGTTGGCTGAGCAGGCGGCGCTGATCGAGGCGATGCGGGTGGAGTTGGTCGCGTTGCGGCGGGCCGCGGGCCGGGATTCGTCGAACTCGTCGCTGCCACCGAGCCAGGACGGGCCCGCGTCGAGGGCGAGGGCCAAGCCCGGTGGGAGCGCCGGGTCCGGGGACGACTCCTCCGATGGGTCGGACGCGGTGGGGTCACCCGGGCGGGGTGTGGTCAAGCGGAAGCAGGGTGGGCAGCCGGGGCATCGGGGTCGTGGTCTGGCGCGGGTGGCGGAGGCGGACCGGACCGACGCGGTGGAGCCTGCCGTGTGCTCCGGTTGTGGTGGCAGTTTGGTCGGTGCGCGCGGGTCGGTCGCCTCCAATGTGCAGGTGTTCGACCTGCCCGTGTTGGCGGTGACGGTGACCGAGTACCTGATCATGCGGCGGGTCTGTGCGTGTGGGTGTGCCACGACCGCGGAGCTGCCGGTCGGGGTGCGGGGTGGTCCGGCCTGCTATGGCCCGCAGGTCGCGGCGGCCTCGACATGGCTGGCGTCCCAGGACGTGATCGGCGTCGAGCGGGCTGCGGAGATGATGTCGGCGCTGTTGGGGGTGCCGGTCTCCACCGGGTACGTCTCGGCTTGCCTGGCCCGGTTGGATGCCGCGTTGAGCGGGGCCGGATTCGAGGAGGCGTTGAAGGCGGCGCTGTGCGAAGCCGACGTGCTGGGCACCGATGAGACACCCGCCCCGATCAGCACCTCCGGCGCCACCACCCAGGCCGCCACGACGGGTGCGGACATCAGCAACCCGCACGTGTTCACCGTGCGGACCCTGCACGGCTACACCGGTGGTGGGGCGGACCTGGTGTGGTTCGGTGCGGCCGGGACCCGCACCAAGAAGGAGATCACCGCGTTCGCCGATACTGGACAACTACACCGGGACCCTGGTTCGTGACGACTTCGGTGGGTACCTGTCCTATGACACCGGCCTGGCGGGCGTGCAGCAATGCCTTGCTCACATGCTCCGCCACCTACAGGACGTCACCGACATCGACCCACTCACCCAGGCCTGGAGCATCCAGGCCGCCGACGCCCTACGGGTGGCGATCCACGCCGTCAACCACACCCGCCGCAACGGCACCGCCCTGGATGCCGACGCCATCACCCGGGCCCGCGAGAAGTTCGACCAGGCCGTGGCCTGCGGGATCTCGATCAACACCTCCCGGCCCTGGCCCAAGGGCAACCACCCCGGTCTGGTCCTCGCCAGACGCCTGAAACGCAAAACCGACCAGGTGTGGTTGTTCACCACCCGCACCGACGTGCCCCCCACGAACAACGGATCCGAAGCCGCGATCCGTGGCTTCAAGCTCGCCCAGAAGGTCTCCGGCTGCTGGCGCACCCTGGCCACCCTGCAACGCCACTGCCGCATCCGGTCCTACCTCATCACCGCCCGCAACCACGGCTGCCGGCCCCTCGACGCGATCCGCGACGCCCTCAACAACACCGCCTGGATGCCACCCCGCAACACCACCGCATCCGCTCTCGCAGCGTAACCACCCAAACCGCCTACCCCTGACTGCTTACTTTCGGAAGCATAGCGGTTCCCCGCGTTCATCCGATGGAGCAGCGCGAAATCGGGAATGCGATTCGCGTAACGAGACCGCTGCGCGATGAAGTTGGCCGTCTCCGAGAGCTTCTGTCTGAACGCCGTCAGGCAGTTATAACTGCCGCCGTGACCGGTCAGCTCGACGCAACTACGGCGAGGCGAGGGGTAGCATGAGTCCCGGTGCGCATTGGGAGCGTGGCTTTGAGGGACGTGCAGAGTACGAGCTGCTTGCACGCGGCTGGGTGATGGCCCAGGGTACGTACCAGGCGGATCTGGGTTTGGATATCACTGAGCTGTTCCGGTTCATCGGGGGGAGCCAGCGAGAGAGCTGGGACAGGCTGGTCGAGCTCTACGGGAGTGCGGCCGAGGCGCGGGGACGGTTCGCGCAGCGTGTGGCGTCCGAGGTGGATGCTCGTGGTGTGCTCGATGTGCTCCGCTACGGTGTGAAGGATCGGGGGATCCTGGTTGATCTGGCCTACTTCCGCCCCGGTCACACACTCGCTGCGGATGCGTTGCGTGAATACGGCGCGAACATCCTGACCGTGGCGCGGCAGGTGCACTTCAGTACCCGGGATCGCAAGAAGTCGGTTGATGTTGTCCTGTTCGTGAATGGTATTCCGGTGGCGACCGCGGAGCTAAAGAATCCCAATACTGGAACAAACGTGAATCATGCGATCGCGCAGTACCGTTCCCGAGATCCGAACGAGCTGTTGTTCGCCAAGCGTGCGGTGGTTCACTTCGCGGCTGACCCGGACCGTGCATACGTGGCGACCCGTCTTGCGGGTGAGGACACGCAGTTCCTGCCATTCAACATTGGTTCGCGCGGCCCCGGGGTGAGTGGGGGATCCGGGAACCCGCCGGCGGAGCCCGGCAGCTACGCGGTGGGGTACCTGTGGGAGCAGATCTGGCAGCGGGACAACTGGTTGGAGATCCTACAACGGTTCGTGCACGTCCAGGAAGCGGAGAAGAAGGGGGTATGGGTCAGCCCGCACACCACGCCCCGGATCTTCCCCCGATACCACCAGTGGGACGCCGTGCAGAAGATGGTCGCGCACGCCCGCACGCACGGCGCGGGCAGCAACTACCTGATCCAACACTCGGCAGGTTCGGGTAAGTCCAACACGATCGCCTGGCTGGCCCACCGGTTGTCGAGCCTCTTCGACGACGACAATCACCCGGTGTTCCACAAGACGGTGGTGATCACCGACCGGACCGCGCTGGACCGGCAGTTGCAGCGGACGATATTCCAGTTCGACCACGAACCCGGTGTGGTCAAGACGATCGACGATGACTCGACCCAGCTCGCCGCCGCGTTGGAGGACGCCACATCCAAGATCGTAGTCAGCACGCTGCAGAAGTACCCCTACATCCTGGACAAGATCGCCGGCGCGGGTTTGGGTGGTCGCCGCTACGCCGTGATCATCGACGAGGCACACACCTCCCAGGGTGGGGACGCCGCGACCCGCCTCAAGCAGGCCCTCGGCGTCAACGCTGCCCGAGCGGATGAGGAGGAGGACGAGGCCACCTACCTCACCCGGGTGCGGGGCCGGCAACCGAACCTGTCCTACTTCGCGTTCACCGCCACCCCGAAGTCACCAACCCTGAAGCTGTTCGGCACCTGGGACCCGGACCGGGTTAACCCGCATGATGCGACACCAGGCATGTACGTGCCGTTTCACGTGTACTCGATGCGCCAGGCGATCGAGGAGGGCTACATCCTCGACGTGCTGGCCAACTACCTCACCTACGACACCAAGTGGCGGCTGCGCAATGCCGCCCTCGACCAGCTTGATTCGGCGATCAGCAACCCCGACGTCGATGAGGCCAAGGCGAAAGCCAAGCTGGTGCGCATGGCGCTACGGCACCCCAACTCCCTCGCGCAGAAGGCCAAGCTGATCGTCGAGGACTTCCAGGAGGACATCGAGCCCCGGCTGGGTGGGCGGGCGAAGGCGATGGTCGTCACCGGCAGCCGGCAGGACGCCCTGGACCTGTACCAGGCGATCCGCCGGCACGTCCACGAACGCGGCCACCACCTAGGGGTGCTGGTGGCGTTCTCGGGGTCGCTGACGGAGGAGTCCACCGGGGTGGAGTACACCGAGGCGCAGCTGAACGGGTTCGGGGAGACGCAACTACCCGACCGGTTCGCCTACACCAAGGCCGACGACCCGCAGGCTCCTGCCCGCGACCAGGAGGAGTACCGGTTGCTGGTCGTGGCGGAGAAGTACCAGACCGGGTTCGACCAGCCGCTGCTGTGTGGCATGTACGTCGACAAGCCCCTGACAGGTGTCGCCGCGGTGCAGACCCTGTCGCGCCTCAACCGGATCCACCCGTTGAAAGCCCAGGACGACGTACGGATCCTGGACTTCGTCAACGACGCCGCCACCATCCAGGAGGCGTTCAAGGACTGGTTCGAAACGACGATCACCGAGCCCGCCGACCCCAACCTGCTCTACGACAAGCAACGCGAAGTCATGGAGTACGGGCTGCTGGCGGCCTCGGAAATGCAGGCGTTCCTGCGGGTCCTCGGTGAAGCGGGACCCGACCGGCTGCCGGCCACGGCGGAGAAGAAGCTCCACGCCCGGCTGCACCAGTACCTCACCCCCGCGGTCGACCGGTTCCGGGCACTGGACACCGATGACGAGCGTGAGGGCTTCCGCAGCGCCCTGCAGACCTATCTGCGTGCCTACAGCCTGCTCGCACAGATCATCGACTGGGGTGATCCCGACCTGGAGCGGCTCTACCAGTACGGCCGGATCCTGCTGGTCCGCCTGCCGGGGCGCCCCTCGACCGCGGTCGACGTCGGCGACGCCGACCTGACCCACTTCCGGTTGGAGTTCACCGGCAAGCACGATGTGTCTCTGACCGCCGTCGGTGACCGTGACGTGCGGGGCCACGCCGCCGACGGCGGTGGCCGCCACGAACCCGAGATGGCGCCCCTGGCGGAGGTGATCGCCGAACTCAACGACCGGTTCGGCCTCGGCCTGGGCACCTCCGATGAGATCCTCATCTACCAGCAGATCACCGGCCTGGTCCAAGACACCGGCATGCAGCAGATCGCGTTGATGAACGACGAAGACCGATTCGGGCAGGTCGCAGACGATCGCCTGGACGACCTCGTCGCCGAGAACGCCGACCGCAACACCACCTTCACCAAGAACTACTTCGACAACCCAGAGTTCCGGGCGACCGTCAAGGAGGCCGCCCGCCGTCGCGCCTACCGCATCATCACCGAACCGGCGCGCGATGAAGCGTTGGCCAAGCTCCGCGAGGAGATGACCAGACAGACAGGCACCCCATGACGCCAGAGGTCGAGCCGGAACACCTGCTCAGCGGCCGCTACCGTGTCGACGCGCTGCTCGGCCGCGGCGGGATGAGCGAGGTCTACCACGGCCACGACGAGCGCCTCGACCGAGCCATCGCCATCAAGATGCTCCGCCAACCCACCCACGCCCGCACCGGGGATGGACCCGAGGCCCAGGAACTACTCGACGCGCAACAACGCGACCGTGCCCGCTTCCTCCGGGAGATCCGAACCGCGGCACAGTTGGAACACCCCGGTACCCCGGCGGTCTACGACACCGGCATTGACGAGCAACCCGACGGCTCCACCCGGATCTGGCTGGTCATGCAACTGCTGCGAGGCTCCACCCTCGAAGGGCTCCTCGACCGGACCGACTACGAGGCCGCACCGCCCCCGATCTCCTGGGCCGCCGCGATCGGCGCCCAGATCGCCGCCGTGCTGGCAGACGTCCACCGGGTCGACATCGTCCACCGCGACATCAAACCCGCCAACATCATGGTCATCGACGGCGGCGTGGTGAAGGTCCTCGACTTCGGCATCGCGATCCTGCGCGGCGCGGGCGCGCTACCGCGGCTGACCCAAGTGGACCGCACCGTGGGCACCCCGACCTACATGTCGCCCGAGCAACACCTGGGGCGGGCCGTCACCGCCGCCTCAGACATCTACTCCCTCGGCTGCCTGATGTTCGAGTTGCTCACTGGTGACCCACCGTTCCTGGACACACCGAACGCCTCGCTGCGCGCCCACCACATCCAGTCCCCGGCCCCGTCGGCGCGCGCCACCCGGGCGGACATTCCCGAACCGGTGGAGCAGCTCCTCCACACGATGCTCGCCAAGGACCCCGACAGCCGCCCGTCGGCGGAGCAGGTCTACCGCACGCTGGTGACCTTCACCCACACCCCAGGGGCGGGTGTGGGTGGTGCGAACCGGGACCCGACCCGGCCGTTCCGAACTCCATTGCTCGCCCCACCTCCACCGCGCCAACCCGCTGGCGGTGGCGCACCGTTGACCGATGCCGAGTTCGAGCAGATCCGCGTTTCGGTCGCCGCACTGCTGGACAGTGGCGACAACACCGGCGCGGTGCGACTGCTCGAAGCGGGACTGCGACGCTCCTCAGCCAACCCGTTCTTCGAACTGGAACTCCAGCAACTGCTCGGGCTGGCCCTGTTCTACGTCGGCGAGTACCGGCGCGCTGCCGCCCTCCTAGCCGGGGCTGGTAAACGGTACCGTGCTGGGGGTCTGGTGGCGTCGCACCCGAGGGTGCTGGAGTGCGCCTACCACGCGGGGCACGCCTACGCCGAAATCGGGGCACCCGCGCCCGCGCTCGCCCATCTTCGTTACTTCACCAGCAACGTTGAGGCCGATGACCCGGACAACGCCGAACGGGTGCTTGAGAGCAGGTTCGTCATCGCGCAGATGCTGGCGACGGAGCAACGCACCGCCGAGGCCCGCGCCGTACTGGAGGAACTCAGGCCCGCGTTCCGCATCACCTACGGCCCGCACTCCACCCATCTGATCAACCTCGAACGGCAGATCGAACGACTCCGGCAAGTATGAGGTCGGGAGCTCCGACACGACCAGCGGTGAGGATGCGACACGCCGGCGGGGCGTCGGTGCCGACTGGCAACTGCGCTGCTTGGTCGGCGACGGTGCCGGCACTACAGGTCGCGACGGTTGGGCCGGTGAGGTTGAGGTGCTTGCAGCATCACGGGATCGGTAAAGTCGTTTGTGATACTGGTCTCATATCGGTAGGTAGTTGAGTAGGCGGGTTCGGTCGCGTCCGATGGCCTGGAGGGTGCGGGTGATCTCGGTGACGCCGGCGATGTGGAGCAGGCTGACCGCGATGTTCCTGAAGGTGGCCATGACCTGCGGACCATTCCCGGCATATCCGGTATTGGCGTCTTCGGCGTAGGTGGTGTCGCGTAGCCAGTGCGCCGATTCGATGCCCCACTGGCCGCGGGCGATCCTTGCGAGGTCCACGGCCGTGGCGCGGTCTTCTTTCAGGCTGGTGACGGCGTGCACGATTTCCTTGCTGATCAGGGTGCCGTCGAGGTCGTAGCGGTCGCGGCGGATCCGCGCCACCTGGGACACGTGCGGGAAGTCCAGGTCCCCGGCGTCGGTGACCCAGATGGAGCGGCGGATGATCCGACCATGGCCGTGGTCCAGTTCCGTGTGGTCCGGGTCGCGGGGGCCGCCGTGTTGGATGGCGTCGAAGACCGCGGCCTGCAGGGTCGGCTGGTTTCCCTTGAGGAACAGGAAGTAGTCGCCAACCGCGGTTCCCGTCGTCCTTGCTGCCCGCGATGTACTGGGCGGTCTCGCGCTGGGTGTGGGCCGCGTCGGCGGTGACCACCGCGTTGTCCAGGTCCACGGCGTCCAGCAACTCCTTGACCTGGGTGGTCTCGGTCGTCTCGTCCGGGATGCGGTGCTGGGCGATGATCACCTTCTCCTCGTGCAGCATCGCGGCGAACAGCTTCACCTGCCCGTCGGCGACACCACGCAGCCACTTCCCGTCGATCGCGATCGCCCTCAGCAGCCCGTCCAACCGGCCGGCCTCCACCAGGGCCCGCAGCCAGCCCCCGACCAGGTCATCGAGGGCATCGGCGCCGATGGCGTGGACCAGGGTGCGGATCCGTGTCTCGCTGGGCACGGTGATCCGCCGCAGCAGCGGATGCGGCCTCCCATCGAGCCGGGCCAGTACGTCCTGCGGCAGGTCGGCGGCATGGTCGCCGATCTCCCGGAAGCTCTTCGCCCCGGCCAGCACGCACGCCACCGCCACCGCGAGCAGGAACACCAGGCCGAACCTGCGCCCGCGCCTCTTACGCGGGTCCCGGACCTGCGCGAGCACATCCAGCAGGCCAGGTGCCTCCCCGTCGGTGTTGGTCATGGCGGACTCGCGGGCGTGCGACACTGACATGGATGGCCTCTTGTTCCGGTCAGATCAGGATTCGGTACCCGTGATCATGCCGGGCTAGAGGCCATCCCCATGAATCAGAGAAACCGCTACCAGCAAGCCGTCCCTACGTCAAACAAGACATGCGACCATAACAAGCATCTTCGCGCCCTAAAACGCCAACTTGCCGATCCCGTGCTTGCAGCATGTGGGGTAATTACCGCGGTCGGCGGAGAACCTGTTTGGCTACGCCGGTGGTGGTATACCGAAATCGGGCCATTTCGGTGGTGACACCATAGGCGACGGCGATCTGTTCGGGACCCAGGCCGCGCCTGGCGGCATTGAGGAGCAAGGGACGTGGCAACAAGAGGGTTCCGCCGAACACTGTGGCCTGCTCTTCCTCATCTGGCCGGCACGTACGAAATGGGACGCCCTCGATCTCGCGGATCTCAGTGAGGTCGTGTTGCAGGAGCAGGTGCGCGATCTCGTGGGCGACGTCGCTGGCTAGGCGCCCTCGAGACCTGAGCGGATTGGTGACGATGTATGACTTGCCCTTGACGTCGAATGTTGCGGCCGAGAAAGCGTATGCCTGAAGACGCTCTAGTTCTTCGAGTCGTTCGATGGCGACCAGCCGGTCGGCGCCCACCACTATGGCCTGGACGTGCTCCGCAACGGACAGGATATTGACCGGGTCACCCTCTGATACGCCCATTTCGTGGCGGATACGAGTCGCTTCACGCTCAGCAGTGGCCTTGAAGCCTCGGGGGAGGGTCACAGCTACCGCGCCTCGACCTGCCGCTGGAGTTCGTCATGCAGATCTGTGAGGAGAGCAGCCAAGCGCGGGGCGACCCCGGGGCGGAGGAGGGGTGCAGCCCGGAGGTGACAGGCGATGATCGGCTGTGGTGCGGCGTCACGGGCGAGCGCCTCGTACATGTCCCGCAACACTCCTGCGATCCTGCCCGCCGTAACCGCAGACAACCGGGGGTCGCCCGTCAGGTGCGTGATGGCGTCCTCCAATGGAGATGTCTCACGCTCCACGACTGGGGTGAAGAACCTCGCCGGGGACACCCCCAGCCAGGCGCACAGTCTCGCGAACGTCGCCAGATCTGGCTGCGCGCCGCCTTCGACCCGGGCGAAGGTGCTGAAGCTCACCCCGGCGTCCCGAGCGGCCTGCCGGATAGAAAGCCCCGCCCGGCGCTCACGCAGCATCTGCCCGAGCGCACCGATGTCGAGGCGCTCCACCTCCCCGACCCAGTCATCGCGGTCGTCTGCTGACGTCCCGTCGGTGCCCTCCACCGGCATGAACGCACAGTACGTGCGGCGCCGCTTGCGTGCAACAGATCGTCGTGCCAAAGTGTCGTTGCAACTTCGCTGATGCAGTAGTGCCGACGCTGTCGGCCCCTCGGAAGGAGTCATATGTCCCTGCAGGCCCACGAAGAGCACCACGTCGAGGTGGTCGTCACCTTCGCCGCAGCCGCCAGGCCCTACGAGCACGAGTACCCGAAGGCCACGACCGTTGGACAGGTGTTGTCGGACGCCCTGGCCGCCTTCGGGATTGCGGCCGACGGTACGACCCGGTACTACCTGCTCCATGACGGCAGCGAGGTCGATGCCGGGACATTTCTGGATGACCTGAGAGGTGGTCACGGCCACGGCCACCAAGTGAAACTGGCGCTGCGGACCGAGACCATCTCTGGATCCAGGTGACGTAGGCATGGATCTGGAGAGCCAGCTGCGCCTGAACCGGGATGCCACCCAGGTCGCGGACTTCCTGGCCGGGGCCGGCGGACGGTTGGTGCTCAGAGACAGCGACCCCGACGGGTTGTACTGGGTGATGATCGCCGGACCCGATGGCCACGCGTCGTTCGTTGCCCGGATCGCCTGGAACCTCTATCCCGACCTGCCACCCTCGGTTCTATTCGCAGTCGAGGCGGGCGGTGCTACCACCGATACCTCGGCGTGGCCGTCGGCGCCGGGTTATCGGGCGCCCACCGATGTGTGCAAGCCGTTCACCGCCGAAGGTCAAGGGCTGCACCCCGAGTGGCGGTCCGGCCCACACGTATGGCGAACTACTGGCAACCCCTTCCTCTTCGTGGTGGAGAACCTCCACGCTGACATCCACCGGGCCGGAGGACGACGCGCAGCATGAGCCGCCTCGACCTGCCGCGCGGGGCGACAGCGGCCATCGCCGAGCACATCCGCTGCTACGGCGAGCTAGGACTGGAGACCGGGGCACTGCTCATGACCGCTCCCGGCGGTCTGCAGGTCACCGCCGTCGCACTCGCCGGCACCGCCGGAATCACTAGGCGCCGTGACCAGTTCCACCTCGCCATGCCCGTATTGGACCGACTGTTCACCTACGCCGAGGAACACCAGCTCCAAGTCCGCGCCCACCTCCACTCACACGCCCGGACCGCGTTCTTGTCTGAGACCGACCGGCGAGGATGCATCCGAATGCGTGGATTCCTCGCCGCGGTCGTCCCGGACTTCGCAAGCCCGCCAGGCGACCCGGCCTCCTGGGGATGGTGGGCGTTCACCGGATCCGACTGGGCCCCGTCACCATCGGCAACTCTGATAGACGGTCCGGTCGCCGTCCTGACCGTTGACGCGGGCGGTGTACGTGCCCACTGACTACAGTCGCCCGCTACGGCTGGCCACACAAGGCACCTACCGGCCCTCCAATGTACAGGAGCGATTGAAATCCACGACCGTCTGTGTTACTGCGGATCCAGGACAGCTGTCATGTCTGCAGGTCCTGATAGGCAACCTTCGCCGGCTCCCGATCACCGTGCGCCTCGATCCGCGCGCTTCCAACCTTCGTGGAGCGGTCTTGGACGACCTTGCCGCACTTGCCGCCGGCATCGACCCTGACCGCCCACTCCAGTTCGGGCGCAGTACCGGCACCGACCTACACGTCCACGTCGGGACCACGCCCTTAGGCGCTGGCATCAGCGGTGTTCCCGACGGCCACGGTGTGCGACTGCGCCGGGCCGGCCACCCCTTCCCAACCGTTCACCGCGGCACCGGACTGGGGTCGGTCTACACCGCCGCCGTCCTCGCCGCGGAGGTATTCAAGGAGATCATCGACCTCGCGCCCAACCGGCACGTCAAACGGGACCGCATCGACCTATGCCCCGTCACTCTCGCCGAACCGGGAGTCGCCGCGGAAATATCGATTCTCGATCATCATGTTCTTATCGGAGCTGGCGCCATCGGCACCGCCGTCGCGTTGATCCTTCGCGAACTATCTGCGACTGGGACCCTCGCTGTCGTGGATCCCGAATCCTTCGAGGAACCGAATGTCGCGACCTACAGTCTCGGCGACCTCGCCGCCGCAGCCAAGCGACTTCCGAAAGTGGACATTCTCGTCCAGCACCTACCGGGGATAGACGTCCGGCGCCACCCGATCAGAGCTCTGGAATACCTCAATCTAGTCGACAATGGCAACGAGCCCCCACCTCGGACCGTCCTCGGGGCGGTCGACAGCATCCACGCGCGACACGAGATCGCCCGACTGCACGCCAACTTGGTTCTGGACGGCAGCACCGGCGGAAACGTTGGCACCACCGTGGGCCTTTCCGAGGCAACCTTTGCAGGGCCATGCCTGCGCTGCTACTACCCGCAACAGCCATCCAGCAAAGGACAATCGGCGGAACAACTCCTCGCCCAGGCTACCGGACTTCGCCTCGACCGGATTGCCCGAGGCGACCTACCCCTCACCAAGGATGACCTCCGTGAACTGTCGCCCAACAGCCGGCGGTTGCTCTCTGCCCACCTAGGGCGACCCGTGTGCGGCTTGGCTCGCGCTCTTGATCTCACCGCTCGACCAGATCCCGGGCAGTTCCGGCCATCGATCGTCTTCGCCGCGCAACAAGCTGCAGCCCTCGTTGTCGGCGCCCTGATCCGACACAACACCCATCCAGAATCAATCTCCCGAGACATCGAATACGATACCCTGTACGGACCGCAGCCAGGCATGGTCCAGAAAAGAAACGCAAGACACAACTGCACCTGTCAAACCGACGCCAAACTCATCCAAGACGTCCGCGCACGGCGCAACCGACACTCCACGTCATGACGAGTTCCTGCACATCGCGGTCGACTCAATGCGGATGACGGCCAGCTCCCGCATGACGGTGCTGGTCGGGTGCTGCGGCCCGAACAGGTTCTCCGACACGGCGAACACCCCGAGCTTGTGCCAGCGCGGCACCAGCTCGGGGTCAACGGCAGCAGCCCGGAGGGCAGGCCGCTCCGCGAACGGTCCAACACCCGGGGGGCCGGGTGGATCGACGGTTCGGGCTCCGGGGGCGCGAGCAGGTGTTGAATCGGCTCGCCCCACATGGCCTCGGCCACCCGGCAGGCGGTGGGTCGGGGCAGGCCGGTCATCCTCCCGGCCAGCCACCGATCCAACTGCCGCAGCGACAGGGTCGCCGCCCCGGCGAGTTGCCGGGCGCACTCGTGGAAATCCGCCAGGACCTCTTCACGGGTCTGATGTCGACCGGCGAGAAGGGTGGCCAAACGGGTGGTATACGACACCGGTCCGCTCATTCACCCCTCCTCATGGGTTGGTCCGGTCCCGTGGGCGCGAGAACGGTACGACCACCGAACCGGACCACACGGTCACCGGCTTCCACGGAACCGGGACGGACTCCTCCAACGTCCGGCACACGACCGGTCAATGTCCGGTGCGTGTCATTGAAAAGGTCAACGCATCGGCGCGAGGGTCGCGGCACCGTACGGCAATTTGTCCGATCCGTGCGCGAGTCCGTGAGGACTTCCACCCCACCGAATTACTGCTCGCACCCTTGCGGCGTCTCGGTCTCGGCTGGTGCGGCTACCAAGGGCACGGCCTGATGCCGGCGCCTGACCTGGCGGTCGGACGGACGCATCTGTGGCGACCCGCGCGCATCGTGGCCCGGCATGCGGCACGACCGCCCCGGGCGTCGGTGGCCGACCTACCGGCAGATGCGTCCCGGTGGCTGTGGCACCTGGCGGCGATGATCTTGGAGCGTCACTCGGTTGGCTGGGTCAGGCCGCTCCGCCCGAATTCGGCGTAGCGGGGACGTCCGTCACGGAGGGCGTCGAGTGCGGTGGTGAGGCGACGCATCATGGAGGGTCGCAGACGGGGGGCCGCGTCGGCGAGGTGCATGAAGACGGTCCCGTCGAGCTCGGGATCCCTCGCGGCGATACCTGGGGCGGCAACACTGTCGATCACGCCGCCGTTGAAGAGGAACATGAGCCCGTCGGGCCAGACGCCGTGGGCGGGGAGCCAGTCGACGACGAGGAGTTCGCCGATGTCGAGTTCAAGCCCGAGTTCTTCACGGATTTCTCTGCGGCACGCGGCGGCTGGTGACTCGTTCTCCTCGGCCATGCCACCAGGGATCTCCAGGCCGGGCTTGTAATTGGGGATCACGAACAGCAACCGACCGGAGCCGTCGTGGATGAGGGCACCGCCAGCGACCCGCTTGCGGGGTTGCCGGGTGGCGATCCCTGCGTGGTGTTCCTTCTCCGGCTCGCCGTCGGCCAGCAGGTCCTCGGCCAAGCTCACCAGGTCACGGTACTACGGCGCACCGCGTGCCCGGGTGGCTCACCTGTTCACGGCTGCGGGGTCGTGGCCCTGAGTTGCCGCACCGCGGTGTGACCGCCGTGGTCGGTGGTGAGCGTGTCGCGCAGCCGGGTGACGTGCCAGGCGGACCGTTCGGACAGGAGGTCGTTGTTGTTCTCCTCGGCGAGGCCGAGGTAGTGACAGGCTTCCTCCACGTCGTGACGCAGTAACGCGATACGACCGAGTTGGACCGTGTTGTAGACGAGGCGGCGGGGTTGGTGCTGAGCGGCCCGCCACGCGAACCCGATCTGCCGGCTGGCTTCGTCGACCTGCCCGAGATCGGTCCAGCAGGTGCCCGCGTGGCTGGACAGGACGTACTCGGTCCAGTGGGCTGCCCAAGTCGGGTGGTCGGTGCCGTCGAGTTGGTTGAAGGTGCGCTCGGCACGGGTGAGCGCCCTTGAACAGGACTTGACCTCGCCGAGCGTGGCGTACGCGCGGGCCCGGAGCACATGCGCCTCGGTCGTGGTGACTGGGTGGCCGGTGCGTCCGCTTCGGTCGCCAGCGACCTGCGCGAGGCGTAGTGCCTGCGTGGGTTGGCCGACGAAAAGGGCCTGGTCGGCCATGCTCGCCACCGCGAACGCCGCGTAGCCCTGATCGCCGGCGGCCTCGGCGAACCTGATGGCTTGTGAGAAGTAGCGTTGCGCGGTCGCGTGGTGGAGGGTGTCGAAGGCCATCCAGCCGATGAGTTCGCACAGGATCGCGGTCGCCTGGAGGAAGTCGCGACCAGCCGGGTCGGTGGCAGCCCTTCCCAGTTTCGGTACCACGATGTCGTGCAGGTAGCGCACCGCCAGTTGTCGGTGTTCTTCGCCGGCGCCCCGACGGTCGAGGTGGTCGAACGTCGCGGTCATCATCCGCAGTTCGTCAACGTCCGTAGCCCGAACCGGCTTGTGGTTCTCGTTGAGATCGTTCGTGGACTCGCCGAACAGCCAGTCCAGGCAGAGGGCGTGCACCGCGTCGGCTGAGTAGGTGCTGGCACTGATGGTGGGGTGCTGTGTGGCGTCCAGGCGGGTGAGCTCCGCGAGCACACCGATCGAATCGTGCAGCGACGGCAGGTACCGCAGCCCTAGGTCGGCCGCGACGCGTTCGGCTACGAGGAAGCCGAGGTCCTCGGCGTCCAGCGGTGTGCCCAGCCTCGCAGAGATGGCCTCAAGGATGTAGTCCAGGGTGCTTTCGCGTGGGTTGGTGCCGGTCAACCAGCGGGCGACGGTGGTGTGATCGGTGGCCAGATGGTCCCCGTGCCGGGCGGCGAGCTGTCGTACCGCCCGTGCGAGGGCTTTGTTCGACAGGCCTGCCGCGTGCATCGCCTGGCGGAGCCTGTCGTTGCCGCCGGGCCGGCTGGTTGTCATCGGGCACCTATTCGTCGGGGTAGGCGCACGTGGGCGTGGCCACGCACAAATGCGCCCCCCTGTGCGCCCTGCTGTGGGTCAGCCTCCCCGCTGCACAGTAGTCACGCAACACGCAACACCGCACGACTCGGGGCAACCCGCCGTGGACCGGGCAACAACTGGATTGATCTTCCCCACATGCGGCACCACCGCCGGGTACCGCCCATCGACTCAGCGAGCGGAGGCAGCGAGGTGGCCGAGATCCTTGTCGAAATGGCCTCCATAGGTCCGTTCAACGGCTCCTTCCCGCCATGTCGGCGGCGTTGGTCCACGAACAACACTTCCGGCCAGTACACGCACCGTGAGGCGAACCCAGAACACGCGGTCGCCCCACGATCACGCCGACGTCCGGCATGCGGACGAGGTCGCAGGTACGTGAGGAGACAGCGTGGGTGAGGACTTGACACCACCCCAGGTCCAGCACGGGCGGGCACCGGACCGGGTTCCGCCGGGTCGGGTGGTGATCGCGCCGGAGGTCGCCGAACGGATCGTGGCCCGCCACACAACCGGTGAGTCGGTGTTCGTCATCGCGTACGGCTTGCACATGACGCCGCGCGAGGTCCGCGCTGTGCTGCTTCCCGCTGAGGGTGGGATCCAGTGACCGTCCTTCCCGTCAGGTGGCGTCCGCGCACGCCATTGGTGTGGGTGGTGACCGGTGCCTGACCAGCGGCGTATCCGTAGCACCGCACCCCGGTGTCCTCCCGTGTCGGTGTGGGAGGAGCCGGAGATGCGGGTGGCGTTGGCCGGGCACGATTTTGGTGCGGTGTATCGGGCGCTGCGGCGGTGGGGCTACAGCCGGCAGATGATTGCGGACCTGACCGGGCAGACGTCGCCGGAGGTCGAGGAGATCAGTCGTGGGCGGCGTCGGATCGGGTCGTATGCGGTCCTGGTCCGTGTCACCTGCGGGTTGGGTATCCCGCCGGGGCTGGTGGGGTTGTCGTGGTGTGACTGCCCGGTGTGCCGGCAACCGCTGACCTGCCCACCCCAGGCGCGCTACCCCCAGCCGGCAGGTCCGGTGGCGGATATGCAGAGTGACTCCCCGGGTCCGGACGCCAAGGGGCTCCGGGTCGCGGGTGACAGTGTGGTGGGCCTGCCACGCCCCGGTGGGTCCACCACACCATCAACGTCGGGACGCTCCCGGCCGGCCGGGAGGCGGCGGTGACCTCCACCAGGGGTGGCCCACCCGCCCTGGGTGTGGTGGCGGAGTTCTGGCTGTTGGCCCACGAGCGCGACCGCACCCTGTTGCATCCCAAGACGGTGGGGGTCGGGTTGGCGGGGGTGCTGCTGGCCGCCGCGATCCTGGGCGACCACCTGCGGATTGACGGCATGGTGCTCACTGTGGGTGCCCGCGCCGCGATGGTCCCGGCACCCCGCATCGGCGGTCAGGGCACACAACCCACCAGCGTTGGCCCCGCCCGGCCGGGGTGGGTGGGTGGGGATGGACCGCTGGTGCGGTGGGCGTGTGGGTGGGTCGCCGCCGAAACACCCCCATACCCGGCCGGGACCTGGGTGCGGGTGCTCGGCCCGGAACTGACCGGTCGGGTGGTGGCGTACCTGGTCAACCGTGGGGTGTTGCACCCCGGTGGGGTGTGGCGTCGCCCCCGGCTGGCTGGTGGGGCGGTGAACACCGCCGGGTGGCCGGCCGCCCGGTTGACCCAACGGTTGGAAACCCACCAGCCCCTCACCGCACCCGACGTGGTGCTGCTCGCCGTCGCGCAGGCCACCGGGTTGACCGGGCCACTGCTGCGCTACGCCACACCCTCCGCCCACAACCACCTCACCGCAGCGGTGACCGATCTGCGCGACCGGCACCCCGGGGTGGGTGTCCTGGTGCAGGAGGTCCACCACGCGGTGCAAACCACTGCCCTGACCCGCACCTGACCGGTCGCCCCCAGCCCCACCCCCCGCTCCGGGCTGGGGGCGACCACCCCCCACCACCTGCCGTGGTGACCGGCCCCATGCCCCCGGGACAACCCCAGTCCTGTTTTTGCCTGTCCGCCCGTTTCTTGGAGTGACCCCGTGTTCGGTGAAACCCGCAGCACCCTCCCACCCCACCGCACCCCCGGCCAGCAGGGCCCCGGGCATGGTCGAAGCGTCGCCGCCACGCTGGCCCGCGACCGGTTGGGGGTGTGGTCAGTCACCGCGTTCGTCCTCGCCCAGGTCGCCCCACTGACCGTCGCCGCGGGAGTACTGCCCACCTTCTGGGCGGTCACCGGCATCACCGACGCCCCAATCGTCTTCGCGACCGTCGCGGTCGTGCTCGCCCTGTTCAGCGTCGGTTACCTCGGGTTGGCGCGCCAGATCACCCACGCCGGCGGGATCTACCCACTCATCGCCCACGGCCTGGGCAAACCCGCCGGCGCCGGCACCGGCCTGGTCGCGTGGGGCACCTACCAATGCCTGCACATCGGCGCGTACGGGATGCTCGGCCCCGCCACCGCCACCCTCGTCACCGACCTGACCGGACGCACGGTCCCATGGTGGGTGTGCGCACTGGGCTGGTGGGCGCTGGTCGGGATCCTCGGAGTACGGGACGTGGGCCTGTCCGGGCGGGTCCTCGCCGTCCTGTCCGCAGCCGAGATCCTGCTGCTGCTCACCTTGTCGCTGATCGGGTTGACGCACCCCGCCGGTGGGGTGATCGACACCAGCACCCTCAACCCCACCCACCTGGTGGCACCCGGCATCGGGGCCGCCCTGGTGATCGCGGTCCTCGGCTACGTCGGATTCGAGGGCGCACCCGTGCTGGGGGAAGAAACCCGCAACCCCGGGCGAACGGTGCCGGCGGCCACCTACACGGCGCTGGCGGTCATGGGATGCGTGTACGTGTTGATCTCCTGGGCGATGGCCACCCACTACGGCCCCACCCACCTCACCACCACCGCCACCGAACAAGGACCAGGGATGCTGCTGGGGCTACCCGGTGGGCTGCTCACCCGCGTCGGGCAGGCCCTGTTCGTCACCAGCCTGTTCGCCGCGGCACTGGCGTTCCACAACGCCGTCAACCGCATCACCTTCACCCTCGCCCGCGACCACCTCCTGCCCAACAGCCTCGCCACCACCGGGCGGCGGGGTGCCGCCCCCTGGACCGCGTCTCTGACCCACAGCACCCTCGCGCTGGTGGTGATCACCGGTTACGCGATCAGCGGCACCGACCCCGTCGTGCACCTGTTCTTCGTCCTCGGTTCCACCGGCGGACTGGGGGTGCTGCTGCTGCTCACCGGGGTCAGCCTCGCCGTCACCACCCACCACACCCGCACCCACGCACTGCACCGCGCCGCGCTACCGGCCGCCGTGACAGTGACCCTGGTCGTCATGAGCCGGCTGGCCCTCACCGGATTCGCGTCCCTGCTCGGCGTCGACCCCGATGCGCTGATCGGGTGGATGCTGCCCGCCGGCTACCTCCTGCTCGCCGCCCTCGGTGTCACGCTCGCCAGCCGGCTCCGCAAGCGGCAACCCGACGCCTACAACAACCTCGGCACCCCACCCACCACAACGGCCACCCCGACGTCGGCGGGTGGCCGGTGATGATCCCCACCATCGAGATCGCCACCCACCAGGACGTTCCTCCCTTGGCGAAGGTGATCACCGAGGCGTTCCTGCATCTGCCACCCACCGTGTGGCTGGTGGGTGACCTCACCGAACGGCTCCCGGTTCTGCACCACTACTTCGCGTACCTGCTCCGCCACGCCCTCACCCACGGTGTCGTGCACACCACCGCCTACCGGGACGCCGCCGCCCTCTGGCTCCCGCACGGCACCGAGGCCGACCCCGAACCCACCGTGGAAGACCTGGTCCCCGCCCTCGGTGCCGACTATGCCGACCGGTTCCACACCTTCGAGCAGACTCTCCACACTCACCACCCGGTCGGGGTCGCCCACCAGCACCTCGCGATCCTCGCGGTGGCGCCCCACGTGCAGGGCACCGGGATCGGCGCCGCGCTGCTGCACACGCACCATCAGGTGTTGGACCGGGACGGGATACCCGCGTTTCTGGAGGCCGCCACCCATGACCTCCCCGACTACTACCGCCACCACGGCTACCAGCCGACCGGAACCCCGATCCGGCTACCCGGAGTGACCACTCCGGTGATGTGGCCGATGTGGCGCGAACCGTCACCATGACGAACCCCAACTGGGTCGCCGGCGGGGTCATCACTGTCGGCCCGGTGTCCGCAGGGCACCGATGCCGCAATCGCGGTACCCGCCGGTAGTACCCACGGCAGGCCGTGACCGGTCGGCTTTTCAGCCACCGTGGGCTGACTGGAAGGACCAAGGAAGCTGATCCACGTGGGTCGCGCCCCAAGCGTGGAGCTGTCGTTCGAAAGTGAGGAGCAGTGGCACCAGGTCGCGACCCGCAGGAGCGAGAATGTAGCGGGAGACGTCACCATCGTCGACGTGAATGATCAGCCCATGGTCCTGTAAGCGTTTCAGCGACTCGATGAACGATTTGGAGTGCAGTGGGCCGTCGAGCCGGAGGGTCACGGCCTGCATGAGATCGGTGTAGCGGAGGTCGTGCTGGTTGAGTTCGGTGATGATCTCCATCGTGAGTTTGTGCCGGAACAGGTTTATCGCCTCGTGAAAGAACCGGTACTCCACAGAAACCCCCGCCCGGGACGTGTTGGCCGTCCAGCCAGGAAGCATAGGCACGGTCGGGTGCATCCGCGCACGCTGAATTCGCTCGCCTCCGCCCGCTCGGCATGGGACAACCCTTGATCGTTTTGGTTGGACCGCTGGGACAGTCTTGATCGCTGTCGCCGGAACCCGCAGGTCCGGCTGGCGGTGTCACGTTCGATTCGGTGCGACCTGTACGCCATGCGGTAGCCACCACGTCGCGCCTACTAGCGGGTAACCACGTTGCGGTAGTCGTGGGTCATGGGTGTAGAAGAAATACTCAGCGCATGTCCACGATGCGGGCGGTGTTCATGTCGTTCAGATTCTTGCGTTGTTCGGTCGGTGTTGCCGTCATGGCGGCGAACCTTGCGGCGTGCTCGGGTTCGAGTCCGCAAGGTTCGTCAACCACGGCCCCGCTACCTTCAGTACCGGCTCCTCCGTCGTCCGCGTCGGTGTCGCCGGACAAAGACTCCGCCGCCCGGTCGGCGGCCTTGACCGCGTACCGCGAGATGTGGCGGGCCTACGACGCTGCAGGTAGTACCACGAATCCGCTGTTCACCGAGTTGGCACGCTTCGCGGACGGTGACGCGTTGAGATCCCTCGAGGCCGGGTTGGAGAGCGATCGCAAGCAGGGCTTGGTCGGGCGAGGTGAGGTGGTGCCTCATCCGACGGTCGCTTCGCTCCTACCGGCTGCGGCACCCGACACGGCAGGGATCGTCGACTGTCTGGACACCAGCGGTGCGATCCGTGTTCGTGTCTCGCCTTCCGGTGCTCCGTTCACCGATAGTCCCGGCGGCCGGCGTCGGGTCATCGCCACGGTGAAGCAGGTGAAGGGTGCCTGGAAAGTGATCAGTCTCGCCCCGATGGCGGTGGGAACATGCTGAGAGCGGTCGCACGGACGGCGGTCTTGTTTTGTGGGCTGGGTACCGCCTCGATGCTGCCTGGGATAGCCCACGCCGACCGGACCGTTCCGGTGACGCCGACGCCAGTGTTCTGCGACCAGAGTCCGATCCCGGGTTGCACGGTGCGTGCGGCGACGCCTGGGGGACCTGCTACTCAAGCGGCGAGCAGCAGCCACTCGGTTGCCTGTCATCTGACCACCGGTGAGGTGGCGCCGTGCGCCATTGACGGTCGGGGCTGGTTGGGTTCGGCGAACTGCTACTACCAGCCAACCAACAACGGGGCGCCGCCGGCGACGGCGAGCGGCCCTGGGTCGTGGTACGTGCGGACCTGCGCGGCTCCGGCTGTCGGTGCGGCGGGGGTGCCGGTGGGTGGCATCCCGGTGTGGTTGCCGGACGCGGCGGCCCCGGTGAGCCCGGCGGCGTTGGCTCAGGAAGCGGTGTCGCGGTTGCGGTTGCCGACGCCGGTGATCCGGTTGAACCCGGCGCCACCGGCCCCACAGTTGGTGTTCGTGCCGACGTGGTTGTGGCTGGATCCGTCGGTGTGGCGTCCAGTGGCGGCGACCGCGTCGGTTCCGGGGTTGTCGGTGACGGCGACCGCGACACCGGTGCGGGCGGTGTGGGTGACCGGGGACGGGGCGACGGTGACGTGCACGGGCGCGGGAACCCCGTGGCGGGTGGGTGGTGATCCGTCGGCGGCGTCCCCGAGCTGCGGACACACCTACCGCACCTCCTCGGCGCGGCAACCCGGTGGGGTGTTCCCGGTGCGGGTGTCGGTGACGTGGGCGGTGTCCTGGCGTGGCGGGGGTAGCGCTGGCGGTGTCCCGGATCTGGTCACCACCGGTGTGGTGGCGGTGCGGGTGGTGCAGAGCAACGCCGTGAACTAGAGCGACAGCAGGTGAGGGTCGGTAGGGAGGGAGGTGCTCGTTGGCTGCGATGACCACCGGTCATGGCACCGCCGCGTCGGTGCGCCCGGGTGTCGCCCCGTCCCCGGGTACGCGGCGGCGTCGGTCGGCGCCCCGGATGGTTGGTGGTGCGTTGGCGGCGGTGCTGGGGGCTGTGGTGTTCGGTGTCGTGGGGCTGCGGTCGGACCCGGGTGTGGATGTCCTCGCGGTCGCGCGAGCGGTGCCGGCCGGCGCCCAGATCACCGACGCGGATCTGCAGGTGGCGCACATCGTCGTCGACCCGGTGCTGCGGGTGTTCCCGGTCTCGCAGCGGGCCGGGGTCGTGGGGCGGGTCGCCGCGGTGCCGTTGACCGCCGGGTCGCTGCTGAGCGTCGGGCAGGTGGGTGCGGTGAGTGATCCACCGCCGGGGCAGGCGGTGATCGCGGTCGGGGTGAAGGCCGGTCGGGTCCCGGCGGGCCTGACCCTGGGGGCGTCGGTGCTGGTGCTGGTGGTCCCGCAGGGCACAGGCGGCCCGGTGACGCCGGTGCAGGCGCAGGCGGTGGTGCGGGCGGTCGAACCAGTGGACAGCGGCGGGATGACGGTGGTGACGGTGCAGGTGTCGGCCGCCTCGGCCGTGCCGATCGCGTCAGCCAGCGGTGATGTCGCGTTGGTGCTGCAGAACCCGGGCGGATAGGGGGCCTTGCCGATGTTGATCGTTTTCGGGTCGGTGAAGGGGTCCCCGGGCGCCACGACGTGGGCGGTCGCGGTCGCCGCCCGCTGGCCCCATCCCGGCCCAGCGCCGGTGGTGGTGGAACTGGACAGCGCGGGCGGTGACCTGGGTAGCCGGTGGGACCTGCACGACGAACCCGGCCTGGCTGGTCTGGTGTTGAGTGCACGCACCACCCCACCCAGCCTCGAGCCTCGACCCAGCCTCGGGCCCCCACCGGGGGTGGGGGTTGGTGCCGGGTTCGTGCAGCGGCTCCCGGTGGGGGTGGATGTGGTGATCGCCCCGCCGGGGGATGCGGCGGCGGCCACGGTCGCCGAGTTCGCCTCCCGGGGTCCGGTGGTGTTGCGGGAGTGGGCGGCGTGGCGGCCGGTGTTCGTCGATGTGGGCCGGTTGGATCCCCACTCCCCGATGGTGGGGTATCTGGATGTCGCGGATGAGGTACTGGTGGTGGCCCGGCCGGTGCCCGAGGAGTTGCGTCATCTGCGATCCCGGATACCAGCATTGGCGGGTCGGTGCCGGCTGCTGCGGTTGGTGCTGATCGGCGGCGGCCCGTACCGACCGGGTGAGATCGCCACCTATCTGGGGGTGCCGGTCGCGGCGGTGGTGCCCACAGATGTGGTGGGGGCGGGGATCCTCACCGGCCGGCGGCGCCCGGCGCGGGGGTGGACCCGGCGGCCGTTGCTGACCGCGGCCCGCACCCTGGCCCTGACCTACCACCCCACCACCCCGGTGCCTGGGGTTGTCCCGGACGTGGGTGCCGCCCAGGCGAGGAGTGACTGGTTGGTGGCGGGTCCACCCCCACCGGTGGAGGTGGCCAGGTGAACGCGCCCGCACCTGCGCCCGCTTCGGCGTGGGGGGTGTTGCGTGATCAGTTGCACACCCAGGTGTCGCAGCGGTTGGCGACCGCGGCCCGCCGGGGTGAGGCCGACGACCGTGGTGGTCTGGTGGATCAGTTGGTGACGCAGGTGCTGCGGGAACACACCATGGCGTCCTTGGCGCAGGGCCGGGCACCGATGAGTGAGGGCACCGAACAGCAGCTACGCCGGTCCCTGCTGGATGCGTTCACCGGGTTGGGGGACCTGCAACCGTGGATCGACCACCCGGACATCGAGAACATCGACGTCAATGGCGCGGAGAACGTGTTCGTCACCTACGCCGGTGGCACCGGCAGGCGGGTGCGGGTCGGTGCGGTCGCGTCCTCTGACACGGAACTGGCCGACATGCTGCGGAAGGTCGCCGCGAGCCTGGGGGCCCAGGAACGCCGTTTCGACCCGGCGTTGCCCCGGCTGAACCTGCGGCTACCGGGTGGGCACCGGTTGTTCGCGGTGATGGCGGTCTCCGAACGGGTGTGCGTGTCGATCCGCCGCCACCGGTTCATGCAGCTCACCCTCCCGGAACTGGCCGAGCTGGGGTCAATGACACCCGCGATGGCGCAGCTGTTCGCCGCGATGGTCGCCGCCCGGTTGAACATCGTGGTCTCCGGTGGCATGGACACCGGCAAGACCACCATGGTGCGGGCGTTGTGCCGGGCCATCGAACCCCGGGAACGCATCATCACCGTGGAGGACCCCTACGAGTTGAGCCTGGACACCGACCCGGCGCACCCGGATGTCGTACCGCTGCAACCCCGCGACGCGAACATCGAGGGAGAGGGCGGCATCGACATGACCACCCTGGTGCGGTGGGCGACCCGGATGAACCCGTCCCGGGTGGTCGTCGGTGAGGTCCGCGGACCCGAGGTGATCCCCCTGCTGAACGCGTTGAACCAGGGCACCGACGGGTCGATGACCACCATCCACGCCTCCAGCACCCGGGAGGCGTTCAAGAAAATCGCCGGCTACGCCCGCCAGGCCAAAGAGCAGTTGCCGTTCGACGTCACCTACCAACTCATCGGCGGTGGGGTACACATCGTCGTCCAACTCGGCAAAACCAGTGACGGCGCCCGGGTGGTCACCGGCATCCGGGAAGTCGTCGACGCCGACGCCACCCAAGTGCGCTCCAACGAGGTGTACCGGCCAGGACCGGACCGGCGGGCGGTGGCCGCGGCCCGGTTCAGCGACGACACCGTCGACAAACTCCTGGACACCGGCCTGAACCCGGCCCTACTGGGTGGGGGGCGGTGAGGCGTGCTCGGCGTGGACCTGCTGTGTGGGCTGCTCACCGGTGTCGGGGTTTGGCTGGTGGTCACCGGGGCGCGCCGCGTCGACCGCCCCGAAGCGCACATGGTGGTGTGGCGGCGGGTGGTGACCCGCCGCGCCGGGTACCGCCTGGCCGCCGCCGTGACCGTTGGGGTGGTGGTGGCCGTGGTGACCCGGTGGCCGGTCGCCGCGCTACTGGCCGGGGCGTTCACCGCCGCCGCCCCCACCCTGTTGGGGGGTGGCCGGGCGGAGGCGGAATCGTTGGCGACCCTGGAGGCGATCGCCTCCTGGACCGAGGCGCTGCGGGGATCGTTGCGGTCCTACGCCGGCATCGAGCAGGCGATCAAGGACACCGCGGAGCTGGCGAAACCACCCGTGCACACCCACACCGTCGGGTTGGCGGCGGCGTTGAGCGCGGGAGTGCGGCTCCCGGTGGCGTTGCGGGGCTTCCAGACCGACGTCGACCACCACGCCGCCGACCTGGTCGCCACCGCGTTGCGGAAGGCCACCACCAGCCACACCGGTAACCTCGCCGCCCAACTGGGGTGGTTGGCGCACGCGGTCCGGGAACGGGTCGCGGCGATGCAACGGGTCGAGACCGCCCGCACCGAGGCGAAAACCTCCGCCCGCCTGGTGATCCTCATCGTGGTGGGTGTCGGGGTCGGCCTGTATCTGTTCAACCGCCCCCTGCTCGCGGTGTACGGCACCACCGCCGGACAGGTCGTGCTGCTGCTCATCGGCGGGATCTGGATCCTCGCCGCGGTGTGGCTGCAAAGGTTGACCCGCATCCCCGAACCCCCACGGGTCCTCACCGGCACCCCCAATACGGACCCACCATGACCACACCCGTGACGTGGCTGGTTCTCGCCGGTGGCCTCACCGGCGGAGGAATCGCGCTGGCGGTCTCCGGGATCACCCCACCCCGCCCGGCACTGGTGGAGGTCCTGGACCGCCTGTCCGGCCCACCCACACCACCTGTGACCAGCCGGCGGCGCCTGGACCTGGCGGTGGCCGCCCCGTGGACACGACTGGGTTTGCCGCGGGCCCACACCCGCCAGGACCTGGCGATCTGCGACCGGGACCCGGCGGAGTACCTCGCCCAACACACGGTGCTGGCGGTCGCCGGCATGCTCACCTTCGGTGCGCTTCCGGTGCTGTGGGGCGTGGGTGGCCCACTACCCCTGTGGTTGGCGCTGCTCGGCGCCGCCCTGACCGTGCGGGTCACCCACACCCGACTACGGGCCGCCGCCGTGGCGCACCGCGAGCAGATGCGGGAAACCCTCTCGACCCTGCTGGACCTGATGGGGGGCAGCCTCACCGGTGGCGCCGGCATCGAGCAGGCCCTGGACGACACCATGGAGGAATTGACCGGACCGGCAGCGGGACGGTTGCGTCGCGAACTGGCCGCCGCCGCGCAGACCCGCGGCCGGCAACGCCTCCACACCTGGACCGCGCTACGCGAGTTGGACACCCAGATCGGGGTCGACGAACTCACCGAACTGGCCACCGCGATCGAACAGGCCACCAGCGGTGCCCCGGTCGCCGAGACGATGGCCGGCCTGGCACACACCATGCGCACCCGCGGTGTCGCCGAGATGGAACGCGCCTCCCACGCCCGAAGCGCCCAAATGGCGTTGCCGATCATGCTGTTCGGTTTCGGGTACCTGATCTTCCTGCTGTACGCGGCGATGGGCGCGATCAGCGCCGGCCTGAACCACTAGGAGGGGGAACATCATGATCGACACCATCAACCGGTTGCGGACCCACACCATCCTGGTGCTGCACCGCGGCGGCGACCGGGGCGCACAAACGGTCGACATCATGCTGTGGGTCGCGGTGTTCATCGTCATCGTCGGCGCGGTCGGGTTGATCTTCCGCAACGACCTGCAGGCGTTCTTCCACAGCTTGAGCTACAGCATCGGCTTCAACTAACACCCCGCCATGACGCGACGAACCCACCCACCACACCGGCCCGCAGCACCGCGGCCCGGACCACCACGGCGGCGACCAGGGTGGCAGCGACCACGGCGGCGGGGACCAGGGCGGCGGGGACCGGTGGGGGGTGCCGGCGACCGGGGCGCGGTGACCGTGGAGATCGCCGGCTACACCACCCTGATGCTGTTGACGCTGCTGCTGGGCGTACAGGTGATCATGTGGGGGATGGCGGCGCTGGGCGCCCACTACACCGCCGACCACGCAGCCCAGGTGACCCGCCTTCGTGGCGGCAGCACCACCGCCGGGCGGGCCGACGCCCAGACGATGCTGGCCTCCGCCGTCGGCGGCGCGTTGCACCACCCACACCTCACCCTCACCCGCACCACAACCACCGTCACCGTCACCGTGAGCGGGACCGCGACCTCCGTCCTGCCCGGCATCGCCCCACCGGTGAGCGTCACCGTCCACGCACCGGTGGAGAGGACCAGCTGAATGATGCCCACACCACCCGACGACACCACGCGACCGAACCGGCCGCGTGGCCAGGGTGGGTCGGTGTCGGTGGAACTGGCCGGTTTCGTGCTGCCGGCGATGCTGATCAGCATCATCCTCGTCGCGGTGGCCTTCCGCCTCGCGGTCACCCGACTGGACCTGAACACCGCCTCAGCCAGCGCCGCCCGGGCCGCGTCCCTGCAACACGACCCGACCTCCGCCATCACCGCCGCCCAGCAGGCCGCCGAATCCAACCTCACCGCCCGGGCCATCACCTGCACCAGGCTGACCGTCACCACCGACACCAGCCGCTGGCACCGCGGCGGCGCCGTGACCGTCACCGTCGGCTGCACCATCTCCCTGAGGCGGATGGGTGGGTTCGCCGGCCAGGTCACCGCCACCTCGACCTCCACCGCCCCGATCGACACCTACCGTCCGCTGGCGCAGGCCCCGGTGTGGCCCACACCGGGGACCCCCATGGGCCACCCGAATTGGGTGCCCGGGAACCCCACACGCACCGGGGTGCGGGAGTGAGACCACACCCCGGTCCCGACCACCACCCCCCGCCGTCGCCCCCACCCGGCCTGGGGGAGACCAGCACCCACACCCGTGCAACCTGGTGGTGTCGTGCCCGCCTCCGGACCCAGCAGGAGCGGGGCTCCGCGACCGTGTTCGGTCTGTTCCTCATCGTCGTCGTCCTCGTCCTGGCCGGCACGATGATCGAGGGCGGCAACGCGATGAGCGCCCGCGGCCACGCCACCGACATCGCCCAGCAGGCCGCCCGGGCCGGCGCGAACGCACTGGACCTGACCGCGTTGCGCACCGACGGCGTGGTGCGCCTGGACCCGGCCGCCGCCCGCACCACCGCGACCACCTACCTGACCCAGGTCGGTGAGACCGGCACCGTCACCGCGACCCCCACCCAGGTCACCGTCACCGTGACCCTCACCCGCCCCGGGATCCTCACCCCGATCCTGGGCCTTGCCACCCTCACCGTGCACGCCACCGCGACCGCGACACCAGTCACCAGCTGACCGACCCCCTGGCAGGAGGTACGGCGTATGTGGACGTTCGCCATCCGGATGGCGACCCGCCTGGCCTGCGGTCTCGGCCTGCTCGCGGCCGTGGTGGGCATCCCCACCGGGCAACTGCACTATCTCGGCTGGCCGCTGCCCGACCACCTGCCGTCGGTCGGGCAGGCGCGGGCCGCACTGACCAGCCGCGACTGGTTCACCGACACCACCCTCCTGGCCGGACTGTCACTCCTGCTGTGGGTGCTGTGGTTGCTGTTCACCGTCTCGGTCGTGGTGGAACTCACCGCGTCCCTGCGTGGGGTGAGCGCCCACCGCTACCGGCTGCTGACCCCCACCCAACACCTCGCCGCCGCCCTGGTCGCCGGCCTCACCGCCACCATCGCCGCGACGATCCCGGCACCCGTCCCGGCGCTGACCCCTGGGACACACCCACCACCCATCCACACCACCACCTTCGCCACCACAGCAATGACACCCGCCGTGACGGCCGCCGAAACGACCACGACCCCGACACGCATCCACACCACCGACGGTGCCAGGCAGCCCACAACAGTCCGCCCGGTCGGCTCGGTGACCCTCCTCATCGACGGCCACCCCCACCAACACACCGTGGCCGCGGGTGAGTCGCTGTGGCACATCGCGAAAGACTTCCTCGGCGACGCCGAACGGTGGCAGGAGATCTGGCAACTCAACAAGGGCAAGTACTGGCCCCAGGTATCCGGACGGACAACCCTGCACGACCCGGACCTGATCTACCCGGGGTGGGTCCTCACCCTGCCCGACGGCGCGACCACCCCACCAGCCCCGCACGGCGCTCCCCGAAGCGACCCGCCACCGGAGCACACCAGCCCACCAGCCCCGACCGAAGCCACCCCACCAACCACCCCAACGCCGCAACCGGCCCCGGACCCCACCCCGGTGACCACCGCACCAGCCACACCGACCCCAACGGCGACCCCCAGCCCCTCGACGGCCACCACCTCCGCACCACCATCGACGACGACGGTGCCGACAACGACGCCGGCGGCGGCGGGTGAGTCCCCAGCCGTGGGCGCACCGGAGTGGATCCAGATCACCGGGGGGTTCATCGGCGCCGGTCTGGGTGCGGCGCTGCTCGCCGCGGCGACGATGGTGTGGCGCCGCCGCCGGCACCACTACACCCCCACCCCGATCACCACCCCACAGCTGGACGACCCCGACCTGACATCCCCACTGGGGGCACTGACCCACATCCGGCACACCCTCCGCAGGCACCGACCCGACCTGCTGGACCCCACCCCGCAACCCGGACCGACGGTCCGCGACTATGCGGCGGCCGAGGTGAAACCGACGCTGCCCCCGGTGGGTCCCACCGGCACCGAACTGGCCGGCCTGAACCTGGTTGCCCTCCCCGCGGGCGTGGGCCTGATCGGACCCGGTGCCCTGGCCGCCGCCCGGGGGGTTCTGGCCGCGGCCCTCGCCTCCGGTGACCCCAACGACCCCGACGCCCAGGGCCAGGTGATCGTGCCCGCCGCGACCCTGGCGAGCCTGCTCGGGGTGGACGCGGTCGAGGTGGGGCACATGCAGCGGCTGCGGGTCACACCCACCGCCACCGACGCCCTGACCCTCCTGGAGGAGGAGATCATCCGCCGCAGCCGGGTATTGGCCGACCACGACGCCGCCGACGTACCCACCCTGCGCGTCACCCAGGTCCTGGCCGAACCACTACCACAACTGCTGCTGCTCGCCGACGTCCCTGAACAGGCATGGTGGAACCGGTTGGCGACCGCGATCCGGCTCGGGAAAGCCGTGGAGATCACCGCCACCCTGATCGGTGAATGGGAGCGCGGCACCACCCTCACCCTCACCAACGACGGTGGCATCAGCGGCGACGGGGCTGGGCGGGTGGCGGTGCTGGACACCACCGCCACCACCAGCCTGCTCGCGATGCTCCGCGAAGCCCACGGCGACACCACAGCGACCCCCACCACCCCCAACCCACCGGCACCCACCACGCCGGCCAGCCAGAACCCACCCCCACCGGCAACCGACAGCAGCGAGGCGACCCGCTCAGCACCGCCGGAGACCACCGCATCACCCGACGAACCCACGGCGCCACCCGAGGAACCCACAACCGCACCGCGGGCACACACCACCACAAACAACCCGCCGCCCGGACCGGGATCCGGCGTCGCCCCCGTGCGGGTACTGGGGACCCCCACCGTCCTCGACGGTGAGGGCACCCCGATGCGGGGGTTGCGCGCCAAGAGCCTGGAGTTGCTTGCATATGAGCGTGCTTGGGAGCCGTCAGGCTTGCGCGGTTGAGCCGATGTACTCGTGGCGGCTGCGCCGCCGTTCTCGTTTGAACTGAGCCACTGGGCCTTCTCGTGCTTCCGTCGGATCACCTGCCCTCGCCTGAGGG
>JACQDL010000010.1 GCA_016201065.1 Actinomycetota bacterium | reverse complement strand
CTATTCCCAGCCGGCCCCGGAACCGGCCGTCATCCGGGCACGACAGCCCGGTCCCAGGCATGCCCCAACCCGGAATCACACACCGTAACCAAAACCTTCAGCCCCATGCACCACCCGAAAGCTCTTAAGTCCCGGGCATTGCGCCGGGCTCGGGCACCTGATGCAGCAGGGCCTGCTGCCAAGGGAGCGAGCCCGCTGACGGCCCTGCCCCCCAATCCGACGGGGTTGCCGCGCTGAGTGGGGAGATGGTGACGGTGGGGATGCTAGCTGACGTGAGTGGCGCAGAAAGCCGTGGTTGGAATGCCGATCGCGGGTCACGATCATGATCCGGTGGGTGCGCTCTGTGGGGGTGTGCGGGTCGGTGTGGCCGTGTGCTGGTGCGCGCCGGTCGGCCGCTGGTGTGGGGTTGGTCGATGCCGGGCAGCGGTGGTCGTGATGGACGTTCCGGGTGAGGCGGCGGCGCCTGGCGAGCCGGTTGCGTGGCGGGGCCATCCGTTCGGGATCGGTGTGCTGGCGGTCGCGCGGCGGATGGACCCCACGGTTCGCAGTGAGGAACGGGTGGCGGTGGCGGTGGCTGCTGCCCGGATCGGGTACTTCCTCCTGGACACCGTCGAGGTCGACGTCAACGGCGCGGACGGCGGCCCACCCGTCGGTGCGGTGGTCGCTCGGTTGCGGGCGTTGGCGGTCCGGACGCAGGCGGAAGCGTTCTTCGTCCGCGGCCCACTCGACTGGGCGTTGCTGGAGCCGATGGCCGACGAACTGCGGATCGTGATCCACGACGCGGGCGGCCCGCTGACGGCCCTCGTCCAGACTCCCGGCTGGGGCCAGCGGGAATCACCCTCGTGACGGGGGCGGCGACGGCCCGGCACGGATGGGGCGCGTGATGTCCATCCTGGAAGGCCCGCTGCGGAAGGCGCACCGACTGCTCGCGCCCAGGGTCGCCTACCTGATCGGGACCCGCAGTCCATCGGGCGAGCCTGACGTCATCCCGGTCTCGAACGCCACGTCGGTCTCCACCGACCCACAGCAGGTGCTGATCGCGGTCATGAAACGCTGGACGACACACACCAACCTGCAGCACGGTGGCGGATTCACGTTGTCAGTTCCGACCAGCGACCAAGCCGAAGGCGTGTGGAGGCTCGGTGCCCGCTACTCGGGATTCGTCACGCCGGACAACGCGACGAAGCTCGTCGCATCCGGCCTGAAGTTCGACCACGCGGCGAGCGAGCATGGCCCGGTGCTGGTCACCGGTCTGGGGTGGCTGTCCTGCCGCATCGTCGCGCGCCTCGACCTCGGCGGCGACCATGCGCTCGCTGTTGGCCAGGTCGAGACCGCGGCCTTCGACAAGCAGGCGTTCGACTCCGACGCCTCGCCCCAGCGTGACCTGAACCCGCTCATGCAGGTGACCGGCAACCGCTTCACCACCGCCGGCACGAGCTACACCCTTCCATACCACGCGCCGCGGTGATCATCGCGCCGGCGGCTGCGGTGTGGTGAACGGTCCGTTGGGGAACGTGGCGTCGACACCCGCCGCCGGGGGGTGCCGAGGGGTGACCAGGCGGAGGGCGTGTGGAAGCTCGGTGCCTGCTACTCGGGCTTCGTCACGCCGGACAACGCGACGGGCTCGGCGCGTCCGGTCCGACGCCTCGGCCCGTCGGGAACGTGGCGTCGACACCCACATGGCGACGCCGGGAAGGGCGCGCACCTCCGCCAGCAGGAGGCGAGGTTCCCTCGGCGCGAAGACATGCCGAAGCCAGCGACGGCCCGGTGATGAAGACGAACTGGTCGCGTGGCTGGCTCCAGCGGCGCTGGGCACCTCCGGCGCGACGTGGCACGATCTCGCAGGTGACAAGCAGACCCGCCGCGGCGCAGCACCTGCGCGACCTCGCGCGGCTGCGCCGCGTCCGCGACCGGATCGACCGGGAGTACGCGCAGCCGCTGGACGTGGAGGCGCTCGCCCGCGGCGCGCACATGTCGGCCGGGCATCTCAGCCGCGAGTTCCGGCTCGCCTACGGCGAGTCGCCGTACGCCTACCTGATGACGCGGCGTATCGAGCGGGCGATGGCGCTGCTGCGTCGTGGCGACCTCAGCGTCACCGAGGTCTGTCTCGCGGTCGGCTGCGCGTCGCTGGGCACCTTCAGCACTCGCTTCACCGAGTTGGTTGGTATGCCGCCCAGCACCTACCGGCGTCACGCGGCGCTCGCGACGGCGGGGATGCCGTCGTGCGTCGCGAAACAGGTGACCAGACCGATCAGGAATCGAGAAGCGCGGGTCACAGAGCCGCAACTAGCCTGACCGCCATGGACATCACCATTCACTGGACCTTCCTCCCGCACAACGACCCGGACGCCTCCCTGGCCTTCTACCGCGACACCCTCGGCTTCGAGGTCCGCAACGACGTCGGATACGGCGGGATGCGCTGGATCACGGTCGGCCCCGCCGACCAGCCCGGCACGTCCATCGTCCTGGAGCCGCCGGCCGCCGACCCCGGCATCACCGACGGCGAGCGCCGCACCATCGTCGAGATGATGGCCAAGGGCACCTACGCCCGCGTCACCCTGGCCACCGCCGACCTCGACGGCGTCTTCACGCGGCTGGAGGCCAGCGGCGCCGACGTCGTCCAGGAGCCGACCGAGCAGCCGTACGGGGTCCGCGACTGCGCCTTCCGCGATCCCGCGGGGAACCTGATCCGCATCAACGAGCTGCGTTGAGCCGTCCGACCTGGCGACGGCCAAGGCGGTGTACGCCGCCCTGCTCGGCGTGCCGCCGCAGACCGACGCTGGCCAGATCGAGCCAGGCGACGCCGACGGGGACCGTGAAGGCGGCCCCGCCCAACGGAGGGAGACACGATGAGCAGGGCCACGAGGACGGACACGCAGTCGCCTGCGCTGCACGTTGCCGACAGCCACGACCTGATCCGCGTGCACGGCGCGCGCGTGAACAACCTCAAGGACGTCAGCATCGAGCTCCCGAAGCGCCGGCTGACGGTGTTCACCGGCGTCTCCGGCTCGGGCAAGAGCTCGCTGGTGTTCGACACGATCGCCGCGGAGTCGCAGCGGCTGATCAACGCGACCTACAGCGCCTTCGTGCAGGGCTTCTTGCCGACGCTGGCGCGGCCCGAGGTCGACCTGCTGGATGGGCTCACCACGGCGATCATCGTTGACCAGCAGCGGATGGGGGCCGACGCCCGCTCCACGGTCGGCACCGCCACCGACGCCAACGCGATGCTGCGCATCCTCTTCAGCCGGCTGGGGCAGCCGCACATCGGCTCGCCCCAGGCGTTCTCCTTCAATGTCGCCTCCATCAGTGGCGCCGGCGCGGTCACGATCGAGCGCGGCGACCGCACGACGAAGGAGAGGCGAAGCTTCAGCATTCTCGGCGGCATGTGTCCGCGCTGCGAGGGCCGGGGCGCGGTCAACGACATCGACCTCACCCAGCTGTACGACGACAGCTTGTCTCTCAATCATGGCGCCCTCACGATCCCGGGCTTCAGCATGGACGGCTGGTACGGCCGGATCTTCACCGGCTGCGGCTACTTCGACCCGGACAAGCCGATCAAGAAGTTCACCAAGAAGGAGCTCCGCGACCTGCTCTACAAGGAGCCGACCAAGATCAAGGTCGACGGCATCAACCTCACCTACGAAGGACTGATCCCGAAGATCCAGAAGTCGATGCTGTCCAAGGACGTCGACGCGCTGCAGCCGCACATCCGCGCCTTCGTAGAGCGGGCGGTGACGTTCACCACCTGCCCCGACTGCGGCGGCACCCGCCTCAGCGAGGGGGCTCGGTCGTCGAAGATCGAGGGGATCAACATCGCCGACGCCTGCGCGATGCAGATCAGCGACCTGGCCGGATGGGTCCGCGGCCTCGACCTGCCGTCGGTGGCGCCGCTGCTCGCCACGCTGGCGCAGATCCTCGACTCGTTCGTGGAGATCGGGCTGGGCTACCTCTCGCTCGACCGGCCGTCGGGCACGCTGTCGGGCGGCGAGGCGCAGCGCGTCAAGATGATCCGCCACCTCGGCTCCTCGCTCACCGACGTCACCTACGTCTTCGACGAGCCCACCATTGGCCTGCACCCCCATGACATCGCGCGGATGAACGACCTTCTGCTGCGGCTGCGGGACAAGGGCAACACGGTGCTCGTGGTGGAGCACAAGCCGGCGACGATCGCGATCGCCGACCACGTCGTCGACCTCGGCCCCGGTGCCGGTACGGCGGGCGGCGCCGTCTGTTTCGAGGGCACCGTCGAGGGGCTGCGGGCCAGCGGCACCCTCACCGGCCGCCATCTCAACGACCGGGCCGTCCTCAAGGAGACGGTGCGGACGCCCACCGGCCGGCTTGCGATCCGCGGCGCGACGGCGCACAACCTGCGCGACGTCGACGTCGACATCCCGCTCGGGGTGCTTGTCGTCATCACCGGGGTCGCCGGCTCCGGCAAGAGCTCGCTCGTGCACGGGTCGATCCCCGCCGGCGCGGGTGTGGTGTCGACCGACCAGGGCGCGATCCGCGGCTCGCGACGGAGCAACCCGGCGACGTACACCGGACTGCTCGACCCGATCCGCACGGCGTTCGCGAAGGCCAACGGCGTGAAGCCGGCGCTGTTCAGCGCGAACTCCGAGGGCGCCTGCCCCAGCTGCAACGGCGCCGGCGTCATCTACACCGACCTGGCGATGATGGCCGGCGTCGCCACCACCTGCGAGGAGTGCGAGGGGAAACGGTTCCAGGCATCGGTGCTGGAGTACCACCTCGGCGGCCGCGACATCAGCGAGGTGCTCGCGATGTCGGTGACCGAGGCCGAGGAGTTCTTTGGCGCCGGCGAGGCGCGCACGCCGGCCGCGCACGCCATCCTCGACCGGCTCGCCGACGTCGGGCTCGGCTACCTCAGCCTCGGCCAGCCGCTCACCACGCTGTCCGGCGGCGAGCGGCAGCGGCTCAAGCTGGCCACCCACCTGGCCGACGGTGGCCCGCATGGTCCGGCTAGGCAAGCCGTCGCCGGACGCGGCCGCGTCTACGCCCTCGACGAGCCGACCGCCGGCCTGCACCTCGCCGACGTCGAGCAGCTGCTCGGCCTGCTCGACCGGCTCGTCGACTCCGGCAGGTCGGTCATCGTCATCGAGCACCACCAGGCGGTCATGGCGCACGCCGACTGGATCATCGACCTCGGACCCGGCGCCGGCCACGACGGCGGCCGGATCGTCTTCGAGGGCACACCCGCCGACCTCGTCGCCGCCCGCTCCACCCTTACCGGCGAGCACCTCGCGGCCTACGTGTGGGGTGGGGCGTGACCTGAACCCGCTCATGCAGGTGACCGGCAACCGCGTCACCGCCGCCGGCACGAGCTACACCCTTCCGTACTACAGGGCGACGCCGAGCAGGGCGTCCACCAGCTCCCGGACCAGGCCCGGCGCGGCCGCGGCGGAACCGCCGTAGGTCGTCGCCTCAGCCGCCCAGCGGTCCACCGCCGCCAGCGCGGCCGGCGTGGCCAGGTCATCGGCAAGCAGGGCGCGCACCTCGGCCAGCAGTGGTGCGGCGCCCGGTCCGGCGGGCCGGTCCACCGCGGCTCGCCATCGGGTCAGCCGGTCCTGGGCCTGCGCCAGACGCTCCGAGGTCCAGCTCCGGTCGGCCCGGTAGTGCTCGGCCAGCAACGCCAGCCGGATGGCCGCCGGGTCGACGCCGGACTCCCGCAGTCGCGAGACGAGCACCAGGTTGCCCCGGCTCTTGGACATCTTCTCGCCGTCCAGGCACACCATTCCGGCGTGCACGTAGTGCCGCGCGAACGGCCACGTCCCGGTGAGACACTCCGCGTGCGCGGCGGACATCTCGTGGTGCGGGAAGGCCAGGTCGGCCCCGCCACCCTGGAGGTCGATGACATCACCGAGGCGGTTGAGCGCGATCACCGCGCACTCGATGTGCCAGCCCGGCCGGCCGGGACCGAGCTCGGAGTCCCAGGCTGGCTCCCCCGGTCGGGCGGCGCGCCAGAGCAGCGGGTCCAGCGGGTCCTTCTTCCCGGCCCGCTCCGGGTCGCCGCCCCGCTGGGCGGCCAGCGTCAGCATCGAGGCGGTGTCCAGCCCGGACTGGTAGCCAAACCGGGGCGCCGCCTCGAGGGAGAAGTACAGGTCGTCGTCGACCAGGTAGGCGGCGCCGGACGCCAGCAGCCGGCTGACACCGTCCGCGACCTCGCCGACGGTCTCGACCGCGCCGACGTACTCCCGGGGTGGCAGGATCCGCAGCGCGGTCATGTCGGTCCGGAACAGCTCGATCTCCCGTGCCGCCAGCACGGACCACTCCTCGCCGGTCTGCGCGGCACGCTCCAGCAGCGGGTCGTCGACGTCGGTGACGTTCTGCACGTAGTGCACGTCGTGCCCGGCGTCCAGCCAGAGCCGGTGGATCAGGTCGAAGGCCAGGTAGGTCGCGGCGTGCCCGAGGTGGGTGGCGTCGTAGGGCGTGATGCCGCAGACGTACATCCGCGCGGTGGCGCCGGGGGCGGTCGGCCGGATCTCGCCCGTGGCGGTGTCATGCAGCCGCAAGGGCTGACCGGTTCCGGGCAACCGCGGAACATTCGGGCGAGGCCAGGACTGCATGGCATCACGCTACCTGGCGGCCGGCGAGCCTCCCGCCGGCCGCCGTGGTGGCCAACGGCGGCGGTGATCCGGTTCAGTGCGTCGGGGACACCCGCACGGCGTACCGCATCAACCCACCTTCGGCGAAGGAGAACGGTCGGATCTGTACCGGCACGCCGGCCTGCTGGGCCTCGACGATGGTGCCGTTGCCCAGGTAGATGGCGACATGGTGGATCGTGCCCGGATCGCCGGTGTCGTAGGCCCAGAACAGCAGGTCACCGGCTTGGGCGCGGCTGACCGGCAGGTACTGTCCGGCGTTCCACTGCTCGCGTGAGGTCCGGGGCAGCAGCACGCCGGCGGCCTGCCAGGCTCGAAGCGTCAGCCCCGAGCAGTCGAAGGAGTCCGGCCCGGTGGCCCCCCACAGGTACGGCTTGCCCAGCTGCTGGCGGGCGAAGGTGATCGTGGTGCGGACGAGCGTGCTGTTGATGGGGCCGGTCGCGGGCAGCGACTGCACCAGATCCTCGACCAGGGCGGCGGCGCGCCGCTCCCATCGGGCGTAGGCGTTCGGGAACGCCGAGCGCTGCACGGTCTGGGCGGCGACGGTCAGCGGCAGGTTCTGCCAGTGCGGGACCTGGAGCAGCCGCTGCAGGAACTGCTGGGTCGCGTAGGCCGGGTCCATGATCTGTACCGGCGTGCCCCAGCCCTGGCTGGGGCGTTGCTGGAACAGACCGAGCGAGTCCCGGTCGCCATGGTCGACGTTGACCAGGCTGGACTCCTGGCTGGCCGTGGCCAGCGCGACGATCCAGGCCCGGGGTGGGGTCGCCAGCTGCATCCCGGTGGCGATGATTTTCACCGCGTTGTGCAGCTGCTCCTGGTTGAGGTCGGCCAGCCGCGGGTCGTTGACCGTGATCGGTGCGGTGGAGTTCGGATCGAATGCCAGCGAGCCGAACCCGATGGCGGGGCCGGTCACGCCGGCGCCGATCAGGCCGGCGAGCAGGGTGACCACGATCACCACCGCGATGGCTGGCGCGGCGACCAGCAGCAGGAGCAACCGGCGCCGGCCTCGGCTCCGGCGGGCCAGCAGGTCGCCGCCGGCTGGCCGGTCGAGGCTCAGCGGGGGCGCGCTCACCGCTTCGGCCTGATGTCGGTGACCAGCCACCTGCGGCCGTCGTTGACGAGGACCACGACGACCACGCCCGCGTCGGTCGGCACCTCGACCGAGGCGCTGGCGTAGTTGACGACGACCGGCTGTGCGGCGCCCGTCACCGCGTTGGCCGGGACGTTGGCCGGGTCGGTGGTCTGCAGCTGCGCGGCGAACTCCGGGTCGGCGAAAGAGGTCACCTGCGCCAGCCACTGGGCCACCGGCCGGGTGTGGTCGGCCCAGGCGCGGGTGAACGCGGTCGCGGTGTCGGCGACCTGCCGCGCGGCGTCCTGCCCGGCCGGTTGCGGGGACACCAGCGGTGACACGGTGAGCGGCGGCTCCACGACCGGGATGGTCGGCGTGTCACCGGGCACGCTCCCGGGTGGGACGGTCGGTGCCGTGGTGGCGGCCGGTCCGGCTGCGGCCGCCGCGCCGGGCGGCCGGACCCCGCCGTGCTTTCCGAAGATCATGTTGGAGAGGGCGATCAGGATCAGGAGGGAGAGCAGCACCGAGAAGAACCGGCGCGGTGTGTACAGCGGCCAGCGCCAGATCCGACCGAACCCGTCAACGGACATCACGAGCCTCCATCCCTCCGCCTGGCCGGTAGATCACGTACACCTCTCGGCCGTCGACCACCTCGGCGTCGGTGGCCCGCAGCGACTCCGTGCGGCCGGCGTGTTCGGGCCGGTGACCGGGGCGGAACACGTCCCGGAAGGCCGCGTCCTCGCCAGCCGGGCGGAGCCGATCCTCGCCGCTGAGGGTCTCGGTCACGTGCACCGCCGCCCGACCGTCGGTGCCGTGGTCGCCGCCGTGCGACGGGGAGAGGAAGACCCGCAGATCCTCGGTGCGTCCGCCGGTGAGGCCCCGGGGCGCGCCGACCGTCCGGGAGCCGGAGCGGGGCGCCGGCAACGCCAGCGGCGAGCTGGCACCGACACCGGGGAGGCCCACATCGTCGGTGTCCATCCGGACCGACGTCACCCGGACGGTCTGCTCGGTACCGCCGGGATCGGGGACCGAATGGGTCTCTGGCCGGAACCTGCGGGTCACCGGGTCCGGCTCGTCGTCGTCGCGGGCGGCGCGGGTGCCCACGTAGGCGCCGGCGGCGGCCGAGGCGAACCGGCGGAACATCCCGCCCGCGGCGCCGAAGGACAGCGCGCCGGCGGCGAAGTTGTGGTTCGGGTTGACCATCACGGTCAGGTGCCGGAAGGGTTTGAACGCCCGCCACATGATCAGCGAGATGATGCCGAGGAAGACCACCGCCAGCCAGGTGGGCAGACGCACGTCCGGCCCGAGCAGGATGTTCGCGGCGAGCGCGTTGAGACCCGCGCCGAGGGAGAACACGACGCTGTTGACCAGGGCCGCGGCACCGGCCACGAAGGCGGTGCGCACCGGTCCCGGCACCAGGATCCCGGCCACCGCCAGCGCGGGGAAGAAGATGACCAGCAGCCGCAGGATGATCCGGGCGGCGAAGACCAGGAGGTCGGCCACGGCGCGGAACCCGGCCGTCGGCGCGGCCACCGCGACGGCGACGAACCCGGCACCCATCCGGCTGTGCCCGTGGCCGCTGAGGTACTCGTACGCCGTCGGGTCTTCGGCCTTGACCCGCCCGGCGGTGTCGACGTACTTCCCGTTCTTCAGCAGCGCCAGCGCGGTGGCCGAGTCGGGGCGGTTGTCCAGCAGCAGCCGCTCGTTGCGGGTGTATGCCTGCGCGTCGAGCAGGTCCCGCCCGTACTTCTTGGCCACGACCGAGTCCGGGTTGCCGAACTCCCCGCGCAGCCACTGCCGGTAGAGCACGGTGTCCACCAGCGTCTCACTCTGGGCGAGCGTCGCGTTCCCGGCCAACCCCGACGACTGGGCGAAGCCGTTGTCGATCTGCGCGATGGTCCCCGACTCGGCCTGGTCGACGGCGTTGACCGCGCGGACGGGGTACTGGAACAGCCCGATCGCGATCGTCATCACCAGGATCGCCCAGCCGACCGCCCGGATGCTGGCCGGCAGGTCCGAGCGGTGCGTGCGCCACAGCAGCAGCACCGCCAGCAGCAGCAGGGCGATCGGCAGGAACGGCTGGAACAACGCGTCGTGCACCGTTGAGGTGCCCTTGGTCAGGACGGGGTCCAGGCCGGTCAGCGAGTCCGGCCGGTTGGCCTGGTGCAGCGAGTTCGCGCTCGCGACCATGAACTTCGCCACGGTGAACATCCAGTTGCCGAAGCCGGTGTCGACCACGGCCCACGGGTCACGCAGATCGCCGCCGACACCAAGGTCGTAGGTGTACCAGCGCAGGCCGGCGTAGCCGTAGCTGCCGTACACCGACCCGTCGAGGCTCGGGCCGCCCTGGCTGTCGAGCCAGCCGAGGGTGCCGTCGCCCGGCTTCTCGGGCGCGGGTGCCTCCGGGTCGCCCGGCAGGGCGTAGGCCACAGCCGGGGTGACGACGAGCGCGGCCACGACGGCGAGCACGAGGGCGAGCGCCCTCAGCCTGAGCCGGCCACCAGCGGCCCACCCGCCACGGCGGGTCGGTCGGCTCACGCGAGCACCTCGATCTCGTCGCTCGCGGTCTCGCCTTCGGCCGGCACCTGCTGGCGGGCCCGCCGGCGGACCTTGGTCGGGTCGGCGGTGGTGTCCAGCGCGGCCTTGAGCTGGGGGTGCGCCTCGATGTCGATCCGGATCTTCTCCACGCCACCGTCGCCGTCGGCGAAGATGAACTCACGGAACCCGCTGCGCCCCTCGGCCCGCCTGGACTGGGGGGACAGCTTGGCCAGCGTCTCCTCGTACCCCACACCGCATTCGATCTTGGCCATCCGCAGCGCGTCGCGTTGCGCCTCGGCCTCGGTGGTACGTCCGATGAAGGAGGCGCCGACCAGGTTGCCGATCCCGGCCGCGAGATGGTCGCCGCCGTTCTGGGAGGCCCACAGCGCCCGGGTGTTGAACTTCCGGGTGTCGCGGGCGGTCCGGTTGCCCAGGGCCCGGCCGGACGACAACCGGGTCAGGACCCAGGTCTCGTCGAAGGCCACGCCCTTGCGCTCGTGCCGGTCCCGGTCGTAGATCGACCGCTGGGTCAGCCAGGAGGCCAGGTGCAGCAGGGGGAAGCTGAACCGCTCCTCGTCGGTCCAGTCCCGGCGGTCCGCGCCGTCGAGCGGGAGCACCAGGCCCGGCATGGTCAGCACGGTGAGATAGAACTCGTGGTTGTCGCCGAGGTCGTCCTCGTCGGCGGCGCCGAGCTCGCGCACCTCGGGCAGGACGAGCTGGGCCTGCGGCATCTCCCGGGCGGCGTCCAGGAACTCGGCCGCGGCCTGGGCGGCTTCCGACAACCCGTCCCCGATCTGCCGCAACGCCTCGATCACCAGGCCGGGGTGGTTGGTGGACTCGCCGCCGACCGCCCGGACCGCCTTGAGCAGAGCCACCCGGGTGGCGCGGTCGTCGGCGATCTCCGGCGGCATCCACTGCCGCAGGATGTCGGTGGTCAGCGACCGTCTGGTGGCGCCGGCGAGCGCCTTCGCCTTGTGCCAGGCCTTCTCCGGGTCCCGCTCGTCCAGGAAGTGCTCGAACCGCGGCTCGGCGACCACCCGGTACGGGTTCAGCGAGCCGGGGGCGGCGTTGAGCAGGTTCACCGCCCGCGCGTGGTGGGCGATCTCGGGCAGCTTGCACAGCCGGGCCAGCGGCCCGGACGGGTCGAGGATCACCCATGGCACCCGCTGCCGGACCGTCTTGTACACGATCTGCCCGACCAGGGTGGACTTGCCGGAACCGAGGTCTCCGACGATCGGGGTCAGGCCGGACTTCTCCCGGACCTCCATCGCGTACCACGGGTCCCACATCACCGGCCGGCGCGAGGCGGTACAGGTCTCACCGAGGTGGACGCCGCGCCGGTCGCCCACCGCGGCGGTGGCCGCCGGCACCCCCGCGGCGGTGGTGATCACCGACATCCGGCGGCGGTGGGCGGCGTTGGCCAGTGGCTCGCCGGGGATGAACTCGCGCGCCATCCGGTACTGGTCGTAGGGGTGGATCACCGAGATGGTCGGCGCGTAGAGGTCGGTGACCTGCCGGGCCCGTTCCATGGCCTCCGCGCGGGTGCGACCGGACACCGCGCACCGCCACCAGCCGTGCACCCGGGTGTTGAGGCCGTCGAAACCGGAGGCGAGCTCGTCCTCGATCTCCAGGGCGCGGGCGGCCTGCCGGTCCAGCGACAGCGGCGCCCGGATTCCGTGCTCCGCCTCGTAGTGCCGTTTCTGGCTGGCGATGCGGGCCATCTGCCGCTGCATCTCACCGGTGATCAGCTGTCCGTCCACCACGTCGAAGGTCACCGACCACTCCACCGGGTAGGGCAGCCGGTCCGCCTTCTGCAGGTAGGGCTCGGAGCCACCGGGAATGTCCAGCTCGCCCATCCGGCCGAAGGTGAGCACCGCGACGTAGCGGGCGAGCTGCCGCCCCTCGTGCTGGCCCGCCACGGTGAGCACCTGGTCATACGGCTCGGCGTACCAGTGCACCCGGTCGGTGAACTCGGCGATGTCCTCGCCGACCCAGTGGGCCGATCTCACCGCGGGGAGGGTCAGCGGCGCCGGCATGCCCAGCGAGCAGGAGCGGTGCAGCAGCCACTCCATCTGCCCGGGCGTGCACGGCATGGCCTCCAGCCCAGGTCCGGCCAGCACCGAGTCCAGCTCGGCGAGCTCGCGGTCCAGCGCGGCGAGCTCGTGGTCGGCCATCGGGCCCATCATCCGGCCCGCCATCCGCCAGCGGGCCGCCCGGTGCAGCAGCCGGTCCATGGGCGAGCGCCGGCTCAGCGCGACACCGAGGTAGGTCTCCGGGTCGGCCAGCGAGCGGCCCTGCAGGTGCATCTGCTCGGAGACGACGAAGTCCGACCACCCGTTGCCGGGCACTCCCGGCAGCGGGTCGGGTGTGTTGCGGTCGAGTGCCTCGGCCCAGGCCCGCACCGGGTACGGGCGGGAGGTGCGTCGCATGTGCATCCGCCGACCGTTGAGCTTGGCCAGCCGCATCGCCCCGTCGACGATCACGCTCTCCCGCTGCCGGTCGGAGCGGAACGACCACGGCTGCGGGGCGAGCAGATACCACGCGACGATCCGGTCCCGGGTGATCGTGAGGTTGTCGACGATCTCCCGGACCGCGATGTCGGGCGTGTACCGCTCGCTACCCGAGGTAGCCGGGCGCTCCGCGGGCTTCTCGGCGCGCCCGGATCGCATCCTGGCGAACATCGGCAAGCAGCTCCATTCCGGGGTGACGGCGACGAATCGGAACGCGTCGTGGTTGGAGCAGGCCGCGATGGCCCTCCGTGCTCCGGCGCGGTGCGGCGATCTCATGCGCGAACACGACGAACAGCGTCCGGACGGGACGGTCGTGGTTGACCAGACCCATCATGGCGCGGGTGATCACGACGGTGATCAGGATGGCGTAGGCGGTCGACCAGAAGCCGAACCCGATTCCGGCCCGCCGCTCGATGGCCAGGACGAGGAGGAGCGCGCCCCCGAACACGGCGTAGGCGGAGTACCGCGCCCGCCAGGCGAACGTACGGCCGGGCGGACCCAGCCAGTGATTGTCGACGGCGTAGACGTCGTCGTCGGTCTGCACCCGCATGTAACCGAGGCCTCAGACTTTCGTGGCTAGCCCGTGACCAGTCCGACGGCCCAGCTCGCCAGCGCGGTGGCCCGGCCGCTGACCGCCAGGCCGAGCACGAACAGCGCCGCGATGACGATCCCGACCCGGGTCATCGCCTGGCGATACTCGCCCTTGTTGGCCAGCAGCAGCAGTCCGGCCGCGACCAGGAGGATCAGCACGTTCACGACGTTCTCGCGGAGGAAAGTCTCCAGGCCCCCGGTGCTGATACCACCGGCAGACAGGTTGTTCATGGTTCCTCCTCGCTGCGGAGTGGGGCGGCTCCATGCTGAGTACACCACATCGGTGACCAGCGGTAATAGCCCACGTACCGCAAGTGCTCAAGTTGGTGTTGAGACGTTGTGTCGGCAAGAGCCTAGGCCGAGGGGGCCGACATACCGGTACAACGCGCCGACCGGGCGAGCTGGGCGGCGCCGTTGGCTGCTCAGAACGGCGGCCATGGCACCGGTGGCCAGTCACCTGACGGTTCCGGGTGGCGTCCGGTCCGCAGCAGCCGCTCGACCCGGTGGGTCGTGGCCGAGACCTCGGAGGTGGTCAACATCTCACCCAGCCGATCACCCAGCTCGGCCCGGAGCGCCTCCCGCAACAGCTCCAACGCCCGGGCCGCCTCCTCGGTCAGCGGCTGCCCCGCCCAGCCCCACAGCACCGTGCGCAGCTTGTCCTGGGTGTGGAAGGCGACCCCATGGTCCACGCCGAACACGTGACCACCGGGCGCCGGGATGAGGTGCCCGCCCTTCCGGTCGGCATTGTTGATCACTGCGTCGAAGACCGCCATCCGGCGCAGTGGTGCTGAGCCGGAGCGGACCAGCGCCACCACATCCTCCTCCTCGGCCCCCTCGATCCAGAGCTGGACCATCCCCACGCCGAACGGGCCCTCGCGCAGCACCGTCGGTGGCACGACGTTCCACCCGATCGTCTCGGAGACCAGGTACGCGGCGACCTCCCGCTCCGCGAGGGTGCCGTCCGGGAAGTCCCACAGGGGTCGCTCGCCGCGCACCGGCTTGTACACGCACGCCGCGCTCAGTGACGCGGTCGACGCCTCGCAGTACAGGGTCGCGTTGCTCGCGTTGGTCAGCCGGCCGCGGACCGTCAGCGTGCCGGTGCGCAGCAACTCAAGGCTCACCGTCGGGGCGTCGACATGTGGGTCGAGCACCCGACGCTCGGGCTCCCGGGCGAGCGGACCGGTCACGGGTCCGGTTTGGCGCGTCGGTAACCGTTCTGGCGCGGGCAGATGTGCCCGGCGCGGTCAAGCGTGCCGCCGCACAGCGGGCAGGGCGGCCGTCCGGCCGAGACGACCCGGCGCGCCCGCTCGATGAACGCCCGGGCCGTCTCGGCGGAGATCCGTACCCGGAGAGCGTCCGGGCCGTCCTCGACGTCGGCGAGGATGGTGGCCTCGTCGGCGGGCTGCTCCCCGGCCGCCTGGGCCTCGATGACCACCAGCCTGGCCTCGCCGTCCCAGGCCAGCCCCATCGCGCCGACCCGGAACTCCTCCTCGACGGGCGAGTCGAGCGGGTCCGCGTCGGTCGGCCCGGTCTCCGTCGGCAGCTCCTCGCTGAGCTGCCGGATGACCTCCTCGAGCAGCTCCTCGAGGCGGTCGGCGAGCATCGAGACCTGGACCTTCTCCAGCGCTACGCTGACCGTCCGTCCCTCCCCGCTCGCCTGGAGGTAGAAGGTCCGGTCGCCGGGCTCGCCGACGGTACCGGTGACAAACCGGTCCGGGCGGTCGAAGAAGTACACCTGGCGAGGCATGGGCTCGACCCTACGCGGTCAACGCCCGCGTTCCGGCGCTGGCCCGGCCGGAACACCCGCGTCGCCACCGATGACCGCGTCGGCCGACCGGCGCCGCCGCCGGCCCCGTTTGGCCGGCACCAGGTCGGTGACGGCGCCGCCGATGTCGTTGATCCGGATCACGAAGGGCCGGGTCGGCGTGTACTGGACGACCGACACCGAGCATGGGTGCACGACGATCCGCTGGAACTGGTCCAGGTGCAGACCGAGCGCATCGGCGAGGATTGCCTTGATCACGTCACCGTGGCTGCACACGGCGTACGTCGCGGCCTCCCCGACCCGGTCGTTCCAGTCCCGGATCGCGGCCACCGCCCTGGACTGCATGGCGGCCAGCGCCTCGCCGCCGGGGAACGTCGCGGCGGACGCGTGCTGCTGCACGGTCCGCCACAGCGGCTCGCGGCTCAGCTCGGTCAGCCGCCGGCCGGTCCACTCGCCGTACCCGACCTCGACGAACCGCTCATCCAGCTGCGGCCGCACGCCGTCGCGGGACAGTGCCTCCGCCGTTTGCACGCACCGCTCCAGCGGGCTGGTCACCAGGGCCGCCAGCGGGACCGCCGCTATCCGCTCGGCGACGGCGGCCGCCTGGGACCGGCCACGGTCGTCGAGGTCGACGCCGGGCGTGCGGCCGGTCAGGGTGGTGCCGGTGACCTCGGTGAGGCCATGGCGGACGAGCAGCACGGTCGGCACCGCACCACTCTACGTCGCTGCGATCTTGGCGGTGCGCCGCCCGGTGGCGGGTCAGGTCGCGGCCAGCAGGCCGCTGCCGAGCAGGCTGAGGATGAACAGGCCGACGATCACCCGGTAACCGGCGAACACCGCCGTGCTGTGCCGCGCCAGGTAGTGGAGCAGCCAGCGGATCGAGGCGATCCCGGACCCGAACGCCAGCAGGGTGGCGACCGCCGTGGCGGCCAGTCCGGGTCCGCCGGAGTCTCCGATCTTGCGCAGCTCGAACAGGCCGGAGAGCACGACCGCCGGGATCGACAGCAGGAAGGAGAACCGGGCGGCGGCCTCCCGCTGCAACCCCAGGAACAGGCCGGCGGTGATGGTGGACCCGGACCGCGAGACCCCCGGCACGAGCGCGGCCGCCTGGGCCAACCCCACCAGCAGCCCGTCACGCAGGGTGAGGTCCTTCTCGCCCCGCGCCCGGGTGCCGGTGCGGTCGGCGAGCAGCATCACGAGGGCGAGGGCGATCAAGGCCGCGCCGATCAGCCACAGGTTGCGGGCACCGGTCTCGATCTGGTCGGAGAACGCCAGGCCGATGAGCCCGATCGGGATCGTGGCGAAGATCACATACCACCCCATCCGCGCCTCCAGCGAGGAGCGGACCTCCCGGTTCACCAACCCCCGGGTCCAGGCCACGGTGATCCGGCTGATCTCCCGCCAGAAGTAGACCAGGATCGCCAGCATCGTGCCGAGCTGGATGACCGCGGTGAACGCCGCGCCCGGGTCCGGCCAGCCGAGGATGGCCGGCACGATCCGCAGGTGCGCGGTGGAGGAGATCGGGAGGAACTCGGTCAACCCCTGGACCACCCCCAGCACGGCCGCCTGGACCAGGTTCATTCGGTCACCCCGGAACGCTCGGCGGCCCGTACGACATCACGCAGCGTGTCCAACCGCGCGTCCAGGTCGCCGGCAGGGCAGGTCACCGACAGCGTCGTCACCCCCGCCTCGGCGTAGGCCTGCATCCGTTCCGCCACCCGCTCCACCGGCCCGACCAGCGACGTGGAGTCGATGAGTTCCCAGGGCACCGCCGCGGCCGCGGCGGCGTAGTCTCGCGCCAGGTAACGCTCCTGGATCTCGGCGGCGGCCCGGTGGTAGCCCATCCGGACGGCGAGCGCGTTGTAGAAGTTCGTCTGCCGGCTGCCCATCCCACCCAGGTACAGCGCGGCGTAGCCGCGGATCGGGTCGGCGGCCCGCTCCGGGTCAGGACCGATCACCACCGGCACGCTGGGCACGATGTCGAACCCCTCGAGCGTGGCGCCGACCCGAGCCCGGCCGGCGGCGAGCCCGGCCCGCTGCGCGGCGGCGTGCTCCGGGGCGAAGAAGATCGCCAGCCAGCCGTCGGCGATCTCACCGGCGAGCTCGACGTTCTTCGGGCCGACGGCGGCCAGGTACAGCGGTAGGTGGTCGCGGATCGGGTGCACGGTCAGGGTGAGTGCCTTCCCGGCCCCACCGGGCAGCGGCAGGGTGTAGTGCTCCCCGGCGTACCGGACCCGTTCCCGGCGCAGCGCGCGGCGGACGATCTCCACGTACTCCCGGGTGCGGGCCAGCGGCCGGTCGAACCGTACGCCATGCCAGCCCTCGGACACCTGCGGACCGGACACCCCGAGGCCGAGCCGGAACCGGCCAGCCGACAACCGGTCCAGGGTGGCGGCGGTCATCGCGGTCATCGCCGGGCTGCGCGCCGGGATCTGCATGACGGCGCTGCCGATGTCGATCCGGCTGGTCTGCGCGGCCACCCAGGCGAGGACGGTCGGCGCGTCCGAACCGTACGCCTCGGCCGCCCACACCACGGCGAAGCCCAGCCGGTCGGCCTCCTTCGCGAGCGTGAGGTCGTCGGCGGCGTCACCGCCGCCCCAGTATCCGAGGTTGAGACCCAGCCGCATGGCGGCAACCCTAGAGGGTGGCCCCGGCGCGATCCGGTCCGGGCTGACACGCGGCCCCGTCGAGCCGTTCCGTGCCGTCGCACCGGTAGGTTGTGCGGCCATGGAGCAGCGGGTGCTGGGGCGCAGCGGCCTGGTCGTCTCCCGGCTCGCCCTGGGGACGATGACCTGGGGCCGGGACACCGACGAGGACGACGCGGCCGCCCAGCTGTCGGCGTTCCGGGACGCTGGCGGCACGTTGCTGGACACGGCGGATGTGTACTGCGAGGGCGCCAGCGAGCGGATCGTGGGCCGGCTGCTGCGTGACGTGGTGCCACGTTCCGAGATCACCCTGGCGACCAACGCCTTCGGTCGGGCCGGGGCGGGTGCGATGGGTCGGGGCGCCTCCCGGGGCCACCTGCTCGCCACCCTGGACGCCTCGCTGTCCCGCCTGCACACCGACCACATCGACCTGTGGCAGCTGCCCGGCTACGACCCGGACGTGCCGTTGGAGGAGACGCTCGCGGCCGCCGACCACGCGGTCTCCTCCGGGCGGGTCCGCTACGTCGGTGTCGCGAACTACTGCGGGTGGCAGCTCGCGGCGGCGGCGACCTGGCAACGGTCCTGGCCGGGGCGGGCCCCGATCGTGGCCAGCCAGGTCGAGTACTCCCTGGTCGAGCGCGGTGTCGAGCGGGAGGTCGTGCCGGCCTGCGCGCACGCCGGGGTCGGCCTGCTGCCCTGGTCCCCGCTCGGCCGGGGGGTTCTCACCGGCAAGTACCGCTACGGCACGCCGTCGGACTCCCGCGCGGCCTCCCCGCAGCTGGCTGAGTTTGTCGGCCGGCATCTGGACGAGGCGGGGTCGCGGATCGTCGAGGCGGTGGCCACGGCCGCCGATGGGCTGGGCACCTCGCCGCTCGCCGTCGCGCTGGCGTGGGTCCGGGATCGGCCTGGTGTGGTCGCGCCGATCGTGGGGGCTCGCACCGCCGCGCAACTCGTCGCGTCGCTCGCGGCCGAGCAGGTGGTCCTGCCGGTGGAGATCCGGGAGGCCCTCGACGACGTGTCGGCGCCGCCGCTGGGTTATCCCGAGCGTAGGTAGCTCGCCACGAGTCTGGCCTCGTACCGCGGCGTCGGCGTGGGCCCGGCGTCGTCACAGGACGTCCAGCGTGGCTCGTCGGGCGTGGCGCGCACGGCGAGCTCGTACTCGTCCGCGCCGACGGTCAGCCGGACGGTGCCGGTGCTGCCGGTGCTGCCGGCGGGTGGCCGCACCGCGTCGACCCGGTGTTCGGCCAGGTGCACGCGCACGGTGTGCTCGGCGGCCTGCACCGGGGCGGGCGACCCGGCCCGGCCACGGTAGTGCGGCAGCACGACCTTCCCGGCCAGGCATGCGCGGGCCACCGGGACGGCGGTGTCTGGGGTGAGCCGACCGTGTACGGTGCCGTCCGGCAGGCACAGCAGGTTGGCCGCGAACCGGTGCCCACCCAGGTGCGTGCTCTCCCAGACGAGGTCGCCGAAGTGGTCGGCGAGCGCGGCGGCGGCCGGGCGGCCCAGCCGGGCGCAGCAGCGGTCACGTCGGCCATGGGTGCAGGCCAGCAGGAGCCGCGGCGGACCGGGTGGCCCGAACCGGGGCTGCTGGCCGGCGGCCAGGGCGGCCAGGTCGATGCCGGTGATGCCGGTGAGGTCGGCCAGCTCGGTGGACTCCAGCCACGGGCGCTCGCCACGCAACGAGGCGAGGATGACCTGCCGCGGCGGCGGGGTCCGCCGATGGTGGGCACGCCGGATCAGCCCGACGGAGATCCCGAGTGCCCGGGCCCGGGCGCAGACCTCCGCGGCGGCGGGTGGGAGCGCCCGCCAGGCGTCCCTGGCGGGCCAGGGTCCCGGGTGCTCGATGAGCAGCCAGGAGCCTGGCCCGGTCGGCGCGGTGCCCGCCAGCGGTTCGTCGTCGGCCTCCGACGCCCGGCTGCACTCCGGGGAGGTGATCGTCACCGGCACAGCCTGCACGCTACTTGACCGAGCCAGCCAGGACACCCTGCACGTAGTACCGCTGGAAGGAGAAGAAGACGATGAGCGGCACGGCCAGCGACAGGAACGCGCCGGGCGCGAGGATGTCGATGTTCGAGCCGAACTGGCGGGTCTGGCCACGCAGGAGCACGGTCAGCGGGGCGGAGTCGGAGTCGGCGAACACGAGCGCCACCAGCAGGTCGTTCCACACCCACAGGAACTGGAAGATCGCCAGCGAGGCCAGCGCCGGGAGCCCGAGCGGCAGGATGACCTTGCGGAAGATGCGCCACTCCCCCGCGCCGTCCATCCGGGCCGCCTCCAGCAGGTCACGCGGGATCCCGGCGAAGAAGTTGCGGAGCAGGAAGATCGCGAATGGCAGCCCGAAGGCGACGTGGAAGGCGATCACGCTGATGATCGAACCGAAGATGTGCAGCATGCCGAAGAGCACCGCGGCCGGGATCAGCGCAACCTGGATCGGGACGACGAGCAGGCCGACGACCCCGATGAAGAGCAGGTCCCGGCCGCGGAAGTCGATCCAGGCGAAGGCGTAGGCCGCGAGTGCCCCGAAGATCACGACCAGCAGGGTGGCCGGCACGGTGATCAGCACGGTGTTCCAGAACGACTGGACGATCTGCGGGTTGTCGAGGACCTTCTGGTAGTTGCCGATCGTGAGCTGCGCCGGCCTGGTGAGGACCGTCCACCATCCGGTGGCGTTGTTGTCCTCCGCCGAGCGCAGCGAGGAGACCGCCAGGCCGATGGTCGGGACCAACCAGCCGACCGCGACGAGCACCAGCAGGAGCTGCACCGCGCCGCTGCCCAGCCGGTTGGCCACCCGGCTGGGCACACCCCGCGGCGGTCCGCCGGCCGCTGTCCGGTGGCTCATCGCTGCCCCCGGTGGAACCGACGAACGTTGAAGATCATGGCCGGCAGCACGAGGAGGAACAGGAACACCCCGAGCGCGCTGCCCAGCCCCTGGTCCTGCCCGCCGCCGAAGGACACCCGCCACATCTCCAGCGCCAGGACGTTCGCGTCGTCCTGGGACGACTGCGGGGCCAGGATGAACACCAGGTCGAAGACCTTCAGCACATTGATCATCAATGTCACGAGCACCACGACCAGCACCGGGGACAGCAGCGGCACGGTGACCCGGCGGAACACCTGCCACTCGGTGCCGCCATCCACCCGGGCCGCCTCCAGCGCCTCCCGGGGGATCGCGGCCAGGCCGGCGGCGATCAGCACCATCGCGAACCCGGTCCACATCCACACGTAGCCGCCGATGATCGACCAGGTCACCAGCGTCGGACCGAGCCAGACGAAGCCCGCGAACGGCTCGGTGAAGTTCGACGCGGGGAGCCGCAGCGTGTAGGTCGCCGGCGGCAGCCCGCCGAACCGGAACTCACCCCGGTCGCCGGTCCGCGCCGTCGCGACCACGGTGCCGTCCCGGACGGCCTGCACGACCACCCCCGGCAACGCCCGCTCACCGGGGTCGATCGCGCCGGGTACGCCACCACCGCCGGGCACGAAGTCGAACCAGACGGTGCCGCCCACGGTGCCCGGCGTGGCCGCCGTGGGGACGGCGGGCACCCGGCCGGCCGGCAGGCTGGTGGGGCGCACACCGACGAGTCCGACCAGTGCCGACTCGCCCGGCTGGTAGCCGCGGGAGCTGCGCAGGCTGCCGTCGGCCTGCTGGGTGAACGGGCCGGGGTCACGCGGGCGGGCGCCCGGGTACGCCGCGGCGGGGCTGACGACGTCGTGCACCGCGACCACCGTGGCGTTGGCCAACCCTCGGTCCGGGTTGTCGGCGTAGACCAGGGAGAAGATGATCCCGGCGGCCAGGAACGAGATCGCCATCGGCATGAACAGCACCAGCTTGAAGGCCGTGGCCCAGCGCACCCGCTCGGTGACCACCGCGAACACCGTGCCGAGCGCGGTGACGACCGTCGGCGCGACGAGGAGCCAGATCACGTTGTTCCCGATCGCGGTGCGGGTGGAGTCCGAGCGGAACATCGTGACGTAGTTGTGCAGGCCGAGGTAGCTGCGGCCGGAGGCATCCCGCAGGCTGCGCCACGTCGTGTAGCCGATCGGGTAGACCACCAGCGCGGCGAGCATGACCAGGCCCGGGCTCAGGAAGGCGAGCGCCAGCCACGGCACCCGCCGTCCCGGGCCAGCCCCGACCGGGCCAGCCCCGACCGGGCCAGACGGGGCCGGGCCGGACGGCGTCACCTGAACGCCGCCGCCGCGGCGGCCTCCAGCTTCTGGGCGGTGCCGTTGACGTCGGCCGGGTTGGTGAGGAAGTCCTGCAGGAGCTTCCACTCACCCTTGCCCGGGGTGCCGCCGAACGCCGCCGGAGCCAGGTCGGACATGTCGAACCGGAAGGCGTCCCCGGCGTTGACCAGCGCCTGGGCGATCTTCCGGCTGGTGTCGTCGGGGTAGGTCGACAGCGGCAGGTTCTTGTTCGCCGAGGTGAAGCCGCCGCGCTTCGCCCAGATCGCCGCGGCTTCCGGGCTGGCCAGGAAGGTCAGCAGCGCCTGCGCCCCGGCGGTGTCCCTCATCGCGACCGCGACATCGCCCCCGCCAACCACCGAGGGTGGCGAGGCGTCGACCGAGGGGAAGTTGAAGAACTTCGCGTCGGTGCCCACCTTCGCGGGGGTGTCGGAGGAGATCACGCCGGCGACGAAGTCGCCCTCGTAGACGATCGCGCCCTTCGGGTTGGCCGAGAACACCTGGGTCACGGAGGTCGGGAAGTCGGTCTGGCTCGCCCCCGGCACGAGCAGGCCCTTCTTGCCCCACACCGCGGCGAGCGTGCTCAGCGCGGTCTTCACCGACTGGTCGGTCCACGGGATCTGGTGCCTGGCCAGCTTGTCGTAGCTGTCCGCGCCGGCGGTGCGCAGGTAGACGTTCTCGAACCAGTCGGTCAGCGTCCAGCCGTCGGCGCCGCCGACCGAGACCGGCGTGGTGCCGGAGTCGGCGATCGTCTGGGCGGTCTGGACGAAGGCATCCCAGCTGGCCGGTTCGGTCACGCCGGCCTGGGCGAAGGCGGTCGTGCGGTACCAGACCGTCGACTTGTTGGCGGCCTTGAACCACACGCCGTAGAGCTTCCCGTCGACGCTGCCGAGGGTCTGCCAGATCGGTGCGAAGTTCGCGGCCACCCCGGTGGCCGCGTCGCTGCCGACCGGCTTGAGGTTGCCCTGGCCGGCGAGCTGGTTGAGCAGCCCGGGCTGCGGGAGGATCGCCACGTCCGGTGGCGCGCCACCCTTGACCCGGGTGCCGAGCACGGTGGCGATGTCGTCGCCGGTCGAGGTGTACCTCGTCGTCGCTCCGGTCCTCGCCTCGAAGGCGCGCAGCACCTCGGTGAAGCTTGCCTGCTCCGCGCCGGACCACACCGCCGCCACCTCGACGCTCTGGCCGGCAAGGTTGGGCAGGCGCACACCGGAGGGCGCAGCCGTCGCCGCCGTCCCCCCCGTGTCACCCGAACCGCAGGCCGTCAGCGCCAGGGTGAGTCCAGCCAGCGCCGCAGTGACCTTCCTCGGGTGTCTCATCGGGTGTCTCATCGCTCCCCCTTCTCTGTGTCGTTCTTCTCTGTGTCGTTCTTCTCTGTGTCGATCCCGACCGTCATGGCGTCGCCGATCGACAGTCCGGTGCTGGGGTCGAACATGTGCAGGCGCTCGGTGTCCACCGCCGCCTCGACCCGCTCGCCCTCCCTTACCTGGGATCGCGCGCTGAACCGGGCGACCATCACGGCCTGGGTGGCGCGCGTCACCGCGGCCTCGTCGCCGACGTCGCGGGCCAGCTCACGGGTGTCCTCGGTGATGACCGCGGGCGCGTCCAGGGTGAAATGCGCCAGGATCTCCGAGCCCATCGCCTCGACAAGGTCCACCGTCGAGGTCAGGCGGGCACCGGGCGCGGCCGGGGTGAGCGCGGCATCCGCCAGCTCCTCCGGCCGGATGCCCACCACGACCTCCCGGTCGACATACCCGCGCAGCGCCGGCCGCCGGGCCAGCAGCGCCGGCGGCACGTCGAGCCGGTGAGCGCCGGCGACCAGCGCCAGGCCGCCGGCCGTGGCGGTGACCACCGCCCGGAACAGGTTCATCGCCGGAGAGCCGATGAAGCCGGCGACGAACAGGTTCACCGGGTGGTCGTAGAGGAGCTGCGGCCGGTCGACCTGCTGCAGCCGGCCGCCCCGCATCACGGCGACCCGGTCGCCGAGCGTCATCGCCTCGATCTGGTCATGCGTGACGTAGATCGTGGTGGTGCCGAGGTCCCGCTGGAGGCGGGCGATCTCCGCGCGCATCTGCACCCGCAGCTTCGCGTCGAGGTTGGACAGCGGCTCGTCCATCAGGAACGCCTGCGGCTCGCGGACGATGGCACGCCCCATGGCGACCCGCTGCCGCTGCCCGCCGGAAAGGTTGCGCGGCTTGCGGTCCAGGTACTCCTCGAGGCCGAGCACGCGGGCCGCGGCGGTGACCCGCCGGGCGATCTCGTCCTTGGGCAGCTTGCGCAGCTGCAGGCCGAAGCCGATGTTGTCGCGGACCTTCAGGTGCGGGTAGAGCGCGTAGCTCTGGAACACCATCGCCACGTCACGGTCGCGGGACGGTACCCGGTTGACCACCCGGTCACCGATCCGTACCTCCCCCTCGGTGATCTCCTCCAGGCCGGCCACCATCCGCAGCGCCGTCGTCTTGCCGCACCCGGACGGACCGACGAGAACGAGGAACTCCCCGTCGGCAACCACCAGATCGAGGTCAGTGACCGCTCGGGTGCCATCCGGGTACACCTTCCCGAGGTGCTGGAGCGTGACATCGGCCACGGCGGCTCCGACCGGTAGAAGAGGATGATCAGCACTCTCTACCGCAAATGGACGAAGGCGGGAACCCTCGGGCGATCCGTGGGCGGGTTTCGTAACGTGACCGTGACCGTATGTTGCGAGTCACCTTCGCTGCCGCCGGAGCCAGATGACCAGCACGGTCAGGACCAGACCGACCCCGGCCAGGATCGGCCCGACCCGCTTGAGGACCGGCAGCCCCGCCGCCGCCAGCAGGTCGATCGCGTCATCGGGCTGGTGCGACCCGGGTCGGGTGGCCTGGGCGGCGCGGACCGAGCTGGTGCCGGTGGGTGGGGTGGGCCCGCCGTCGGCGTCGGCGTCGGCACCCGTCGCTGGGGCGGTCTTGGCCTCGCCGATCTCCGCTACGGACAGCTGCTCGGCAAGGTTGGTGGCGAACCGCCCCAGCAGCTTCGCGCCGACATCTACGAGCACACCGCGGCCGAACTGCGCGGGCCGGCCGGTGATCGCGAGGTCGGTGCGGACTGTCACCCGGGTCGTCTCGCCCTCGTCGTGGAGCTGTGCGGTGATCGTCGCGTTGGCGGTTCCGGAGCCCCGCGCCTCCTTGCCCCGCGCCTTGATCACCGCGCGGGTGGTGGCGTCGTCGATGTCGGTGAAGGAGGCCTGACCGGTGTAGGTCACCGTGATCGGGCCGACCTTGACCTTGACCTTTCCCTCGAAGTCGGTCCCCTCGACCCTGGTGATCGTGGCGCCGGGAAGGCACGGGGCGATCCGCTCGATGTCGAGCAGGACCGGCCAGGCCCGCGCCGCCGGTACCGGAATCGTGAACTCGTGGTCCAACCGCACGGTCAGGGTCCTCCTTCGGCTCGCGCGAGCGCTGTGGCGAGGTCGGCGGGCGTGTCCACATCGAGCGGATCGCCCGTGTCGTCGCACGGTACGCCGCTCACCAGCCCGGGGTTCGCCCGCAGCCAGGCCCGGGCACCGCGATCACCCACGGCGTGCGCCGCCGCCGCATCGAAGACCTCACGGGAGAGCAGCACCGGGTTGCGCGGCTGGCCGCCATAGGTCGCCACCGCGGCGGGCGCGCCCGCGTCGAAGGCGGCGATGAGCCGCCGTACCGCCACGGCACCGACCAGCGGTTCGTCGGCCAGCCCCACCACGACCGCGGCGGCTGTGGCGGGCAGCGCGGCCAGGCCGGCCCGCAGCGACGACCCGATGCCGCGGGCCCAGTCCGGGTTGTGCACCGCGTCCGGTAGCGCCGCCACCTCGCGGACCCGGTCCGCTTCGGCGCCGAGCACCACCAGCACCGGCGCGCACCCGCCGTCAGCGAGCAGCCGGCGGGCCCGCAGCACGAGCGGCTCGCCCCGGAAGAGCACCAGCGCCTTCGGCGTGCCGAAGCGGCGGCCGGCGCCGGCCGCGAGCACGAGGCCGGCGACACCGCGCCGGGATGGCCCGTGCGCGGCGGTCACCTGTGGCGCGCCGGCTCGGGTGGTGCGCGGTGGATCGCGCCGGCGGTTCCGCCCAACGGCCGGCCGGAGCCACCCCAGCGTTCGGCGACGATCTCGGCGGCGATCGCGACGGCGGTCTCCTCGGGGGTGCGGGCGCCGAGGTCCAACCCGATCGGTGAGCGCAGCCGGGCCAGCTCCGGGTCGGTCACGCCGACCTCCCGCAGCCGCGCCAACCGTTCGTCGTGGGTGCGGCGGCTGCCCATCGCGCCGACGTACCCCGCCGGCGTGCGCAGCGCGATCTCCAGCAGCGGTACGTCGAACTTCGGGTCGTGGGTGAGCACGCAGATCACGGTCCGCTCGTCGACCGTGGTACGGGCGAGGTACCGGTGCGGCCACTCGACCACCACCTCGTCGGCGTGCGGGAACCGCCGTCTCGTCGCGAAGATCGCGCGGGCGTCGCACACCGTGACGTGGTAGCCGAGGAAGGTCCCCAGCCGGGCCATCGCCGCCGCGAAGTCGATGGCGCCGAAGACGAGCATCCGGGGCGGTGGCGCGTAGCACTCGACGAAGACCGTCACCTCGTCCCGACGCCGCTGCCCGGTCGGGCCGTAGCGGCGCTCACCGGTCGTACCGTGCTCCAGCATCCCGCGGGCGTCGTCGGTGACCGCGGCGTCCAGCCCGGCGTTGCCCAGCGTGCCCGCGGTCCGGTCGGGCCAGATCGCCAGCCGCTGCCCCAGCTCGGCGCCGTTGACGAGGGTCGCCAGCGCCACCGGTTCGCGCAGTTCCACCGACTCCAGCACCTCGCCGAACTGCGGGAACCGGTCGCGCTCCAGGGCCTGCACGAAGACGGTGACCGTGCCGCCGCAGGTCAGACCGACCTCGAAGGCGTCGGCGTCGCTGTATCCGTAGCTCTGCAGGACCGGCTCGTCGGTGCGCAGCACCTCGGTCGCCAGCTCGTAGACGGCGCCCTCGACGCAGCCACCGGAGACGCTGCCGACCGCTTCCCCACCAGGGCCGACGGCCATCGCGGCGCCCGGCTGCCGGGGGGCGCTGTGGCTGACCGCAACCACCGAGGCCAGGCCGAACGGCCGGCCGTCGGCGTACCACTCGCGCAGGGAGCCGAGGATGTCACGCATCGAGGAACACCTCCCGGTACGACCGGGTCCGCACCGGCCCGTCCGCGTCCCCCACCACGACCCGGGCGAGGTGCTCCAGCGCGGCCAGGCTGTGCCCGGAGACGAAGTCGTCGACGTACGGCAGGGCGGCCACCAGGCCGGCGGCGAGCGGCGCGAAGCCGGGTCGCCCCTTGCGCGGGTTGGCCCACACCACCCGGCGGGCGAGCCGGGACAGCCGGGCCATCTGCTCGGCGAGCACCGCCGGGTCGCCCCGCTCCCAGCCGTCGGACATGATCACCACGATGGCGCCACGGGCCGTGCCACGCTGCCCGTACTCGTCCAGGAACCGGGCGAGCAGGCTGCCCAGCCGGGTGCCGCCGGAGTAGTCGGGGACCGCCGCGCCGACGGCGGCCATCGCCGTGGTGGGGTCGCGGCTGGTGAGCTCGCGGGTCACCCGGGTCAGCCGGGTGCCGATGGTGAACACCTCGGTGCTGCCGGCCCGCCGCCGGGCCGCGGCGTGCGCGAAGCGCAGCAGCGCGTCGGCGTAGCCGCTCATCGACCCGCTGACGTCGACGAGCAGCACCACGGGGCGGGGCCGGGTGCGATGCCGGCGCTGCGGTAGCCGCCACGGCTCGCCGCCGCCGCGCAGCACCGCGCGGACCGTGCGGTGCGGGTCGACCCGACCCCGGCCGGCCGGCTGCCAGCGTCGGGACGCCCGGCTTTCGCCGGGCAGCGCCAGCGCCGCGAGCGCCCGGTCCAGCGCTGCCCGCTCGGCCGCGGTGAGGGTGCCGATGTCCCGGTGCCGGAGCAGCTCCGTGCCGCTGGCCATCGACCGCAGCGGCACCGGCGCACCAGCCCCGACGTCGCCGTCACCGGGCGGTGTCGCGGCCTGTGCCGCCAGCGGGCGCGGGTGTACCACTGCCGGGCGGTGCCGGCGGGTCCGTGGCCATTCGCCGCGGAACACGGCGTCGAAGACGGCGTCGTAGCGCGGGTAGTGCTCCGGTCCGGAACACAGCGTCAACCGACCGGCCCAGTACAGGTCCGCACGGAGGGTCGGGTCGAGCTCGGCGGCTGCCCGCACCGCCTCGGCGACCCGGTCCGGCGCGACCGGCACGCCGGTCTCCCGCAGCGCGATCCCGAGCGCGACGAGCACGCCGACGGCGCCCGCGCCGGCACCGCTACCCATTGGCGACCGCCCGGGCCACCGCCGCACCCAGGTCCATCGCGGCGGCCCGTTGCGCGTCCTCGCGGTACTTCACCACCGCGCCGAGGGTCGCCGCCGCGAGCGCGGGGTCGAGGTGGTCGGCGCCGAGCGCGGCCAGCGCCTCAACCCAGTCGATGGTCTCGGCGATGCCCGGCGGTTTCAGCAGCCCCTCCCCGCGCAGGGCGTGCACGGCGGCGGTGACCTGGGCGGTGAGCCGGTCGGAGGCGGCCGGCACCCGAAGTCGGACGATCTCCACCTCGCGGGCGAACGTCGGGTGCTCGATCCAGTGGTAGTAGCAGCGCCGCTTCAACGCGTCGTGCACGTCCCGGGTGCGGTTGGAGGTGAGCACGACGACCGGTGGGACGTCGGCCCGGATGGTGCCGATCTCCGGCACGGTCACCGCGAAGTCCGAGAGCACCTCGAGCAGGAACGCCTCGAACTCGTCGTCGGCGCGGTCCACCTCGTCGATGAGGAGCACCACCGGCGAGGTTTCCAGGGCGGCCAGCAGCGGCCGGGCGAGCAGGAACCGCCGGTCGTACAGCTCCGCCTCCAGCGCGTCGACGCTGCCCACGCCGACCGCCTGGGCGGCCCGCAGGTGCAGCAGCTGGCGGGGGAAGTCCCAGTCATACAGGGCTTGGCTGGCGTCGATCCCCTCGTAGCACTGCAACCTGATCAACGGGGCGTCCAGCAGGGCGGCCAGCGCCTTGGCCAGCTCGGTCTTGCCGACTCCGGCCTCGCCCTCGCAGAAGAGCGGGCGGTGCAGCTTCAGGGCGAGGAACGCCGCCGTGGCCAGCCCGTCGTCGGCGAGGTACCGCAGCTCGGCCAGCCGCGCGGCCAGGCCGGCCGGGGTGTCCACCCCGGCCGGAAGCAGGCCGCCCTCGGCCCTCACCCGGCGGTGACCGGCTCGGCCGTGCCCCGCGTGCCGGCGGCCCGCTCGACGGCCCGCCGGGTCAGCACCCGCGCCAGGTGCCGCCGGTAGTCCGGTTGGGCGGCCAGGTCACCGGTGGGTGCGGTGCCCTCGGCGGCGTACTCCGCCGCGGCGGCGATCCCACCGTTGTGCACCGAGGTGCCGAGGAGGGCCTGCTCGACGGCGCGGGCCCGGACCGGTGTCGGGCCCATGTTGGTCAGCCCGATCCGGGCGTCGGTGATGGTGTCGCCGTCCCGGCGGATTAGGGCCGCGACGCCGACGATGGCCCACGCCTGGGCGACCCGGTGGAACTTCTCATAGTGGGTGCCCCAGCCGGTGCCGGGCACCGGCACCCGGATCTCGGTGAGCAGCTCGTCCTGCTGCAGCACGGTCTCCAGGTAGTCGACGAAGAACTCGCCGGCGGGGACGGTCCGCTCGCCGGCCGGGCCGGCGAGGACGAGCTGCGCCTCAAGGGCCACCGCCACCGCCGGCAGGTCCCCAGCCGGGTCGGCGTGCGCCAGCGCCCCGCCGAGGGTGCCGCGGTGCCGCACCGCCGGGTCGGCGACGGTGCCGACGGCCTGGGCGAGCAGCGGGCAGTGCTCGGTGACCAGCGGGTGCCGCAGCACCTCGTCGTGCGACGTCGCCGCGCCGATCACCAGGGTGTCGCCGGCACGGTGGACGCCGCGCAACCCCTCGATCCGGCTGATGTCCACCAGCGCTGTGGGTGCCGCCAGCCGGAGCCGGAGCAGCGGGATGAGGCTCTGCCCGCCGGCGAGGACCTTGGCGTCCTCGCCGCGGTCGCGTAGCGCCGCGATGGCCTCCGCCCGGGTGGCGGGCCGGAGGTAGTCGAAGGGTGCGGGGATCACGCCGGGCCTCCTGCCGTGTGGGCCGTGCCGCCGCGGGCGGTGCGCAGGGCCCGCCACACCCGCTCCGGGCTGCATGGCATCGGGATGTCGATCACCCCGAGGTGCCGGACCGCGTCGAGGATCGCGTTGACCACGGCCGGTGTGGAGGCGATCGCACCGGCCTCCCCGACGCCCTTGACGCCCAGCGGGTTGCTGGTGGCCGGGGTGGTGGTCCGCTCGGTGGTGAAGTCGGGCAGGTCAGGGGCGGCCGGCAGCAGGTAGTCCACCAGGGTGCCGGTCACCAGGTTCCCGTCGCTGTCGTAGATCGCCTCCTCGTACAGGGCCTGGGCGATGCCCTGGGCCAGGCCGCCGTGCACCTGCCCCTCGACGATGAGCGGGTTGACCACGTTGCCGACGTCGTCGACGGCGACGTAGGAGCGCAGCCGGACCGCTCCGGTCTCGGTGTCCACCTCGGTCGCGCAGAGGTGGGTGCCGTGCGGGAAGGAGAAGTTCTCCGGGTCGAAGGTGGCGTCGGAGTCCAGGGACGGCTCGATCCCCTCGGGGTAGTCGTGTGCCGCGAACACCGCCAGGGCGATCTCCTGGATGGTGGTCCTGGCGTCGGGTGAGCCCTTCACCGAGAAGGTGCCGGCGTGGAACTCGATGTCGCCCTCGGCCGCCTCCAGCAGGTGCGCCGCGATCCGGCGGGCCTTCTCGATCACCTTGTCGGCGGCCTTGACCATGGCGATCGCGCCGACCGACAGGGAACGGGAACCGTAGGTGTCCAACCCCTTGTGCGAGACCTGGGTGTCGCCGTGCAGCACCTCGATGTCCTCGAACGGCACCCCGAGCTGGTCGGCGAGGATCTGGCTCCACGCGGTCTCGTGCCCCTGGCCGTGCGGTGAGCTGCCGGTGACCACCTCGACCTTGCCGGTGGGCAGCATCCGGATGCTGGCGTGCTCCCAGCCGCCGGCGCCGTACGCCAGTGCGCCGAGCACCCGGGATGGGGCCAGCCCGCACATCTCGGTGTAGGTGGAGATCCCGATGCCGAGCTGGACCGGGTCACCGGAGCGGCGGCGTTCGGCCTGCTCGCGGCGGAGCGCGGGGTAGTCGAAGAGCTCCTCGGCGCGTGCGGTGGCGGCCTCGTAGTTGCCCGAGTCGTAGACCAGCGTCGCGACGGTGGTGAACGGGAACTCCTCGTGCCGGATCCAGTTCTTCTTCCGCACGTCCATCGGGTCCATGCCGAGCTCGGCGGCCAGCTCGTCCATCATCCGTTCGATCGCGAAGGTCGCCTCGGGTCGGCCGGCGCCCCGGTAGGCGTCGGTGAGGGTCTTGGTGGTGAAGACGTTCGTGCAGGAGAAGCGGTAGGCCGGGAACTTGTAGATCGCGTTGAACATGAACGCGCCGAGCAGCGGCACGCCCGGGGTCACCAGACCGAGGTAGGCACCCATGTCGGCGAGCAGGTCCACCTTCAGGCCGGTGACGGTGCCGTCCCGGCCGGCGGTGAGGGTGAGGTCCTGGATCTGGTCCCGGCCGTGGTGCGCGGTGAGCATGCACTCCGAGCGGGTCTCGGTCCACTTCACCGGCTTGCCGAGCTTGCGGGCCACCAGGAGGGTGACGATCTCCTCGGGGGCCACCGCGAGCTTGCCGCCGAAGCCGCCGCCGACGTCCGGTGCGATCACCCGGAGCTTGTGCTCGGGGATGCCGAGGGACAGGGCGGTCATCGTCTTGAGGATGTGCGGCACCTGGGTCGCCGACCACATGGTCAGCTGCTCACCGGTCGGGTCGACGACGGTGGAGCGGGGCTCCATGAAGGCCGGCACGAGCCGCTGCTGGCGGAACCGGCGGTGGATCACCACCGAGTCGGGGTCGGCCTCGGCCGCCGTGATCGCGTGGTCGACGTTGCCGCCGCTGCCGGCTCCGGCGGAGTCGAAGACCCACAGCGCGTTGCGGTTGGTCTCCAGCTCGGGGTGGACCAGGTTGGCTCCGTCGGCGAGCGCGGCCTCCATGTCGAGGACCGGCTCCAGCGGGTCGTAGTCGACCTCGACCGTGTCGGCGGCGTCCCGGGCCTCGGCGGCGGTGCGGGCCGCGACGACGGCCACCCCCTCGCCGGCGAAATGCACCGTCTGGGAGGCCAGCGGGGGGCGTTGCGGTGCCTTCATGTCCGGGGTGACCTGCCAGGCGCACGGCAGGCCGATCCCCTCGGCGCCGAGGTCGGCGGCGGTGAACACACCGACCACGCCGGGCATGCCCGCGGCCGGGCTGGTGTCGATCCGGGTGATCCGGGCGTGCGCGATCGGGCTGCGGACGAACGCGAGGTGGAGCATGCCCGGCAGGGTGATGTTGTCGGTCCACCTGGTGCGGCCGGTGACCAGCCGGGCGTCCTCCTTGCGGCGGCGCGCCCTGCCGATCTCGCGGGTGCCGTTCGCGGACTCCGTTGGCACGGTCTGGGTCATCCGGTCACCCCCGTCGGCGTTGCGGCCGCCGCACGCACGGCCCGCACGATGTTCTGGTAGCCGGTGCACCGGCACAGGTTGCCCTCCAGCCCGTCCCGGATCTCCTGGTTGGTCGGGTCGGGGTTGGTGCGCAGCAGGTCGACCGCCGCCATGATCATCCCAGGGGTGCAGTACCCGCACTGCAGGGCGTGGTTGTCGTGGAACGCCTGCTGCATCCGGTGCAGCTCGCCGTTGGGGGCCAGCCCCTCGATCGTCGTGATCTGGCCGCCGTCGGCCTGCACCGCGAGCACGGTGCAGCTCTTCACGCTGATCCCGTCCAGGTGAACTGTGCACGCGCCGCAGCTGGAGGTGTCGCAGCCGATCGGTGTGCCGACCTTGCCGAGTCGTTCTCGCAGGTAGTGGACGAGCAGGGTGCGCGGCTCGACCTCGTCGGTGTAGCGCACTCCGTCCACAGTGACGTCGATCCGTGCCATGGACCCTCCTGTGGGGTGGACGGTCTGGCCGCGGCGATGCGCGGTGACTGCGCTCACAGTATGGCGGGTGCGATCACGTCGCCAGAGATCACGAAAACACGCCGGAAACAGTCCGGCGGGGCCATCGTCCGGCCGTCCACGCCTCCTCCGAACAGCCCTCCGGTGCGGGCGGATGCCCTAGGCTCCTGGGCCATGTCGGGGTCGGCGTTCACCGAGTTCTGCGCGGCTGGGCTGTGGCCGGGGGTCGGTCCGCTGCTCGCCGGTCAGCTCCTCGATGCGGGGATCACCGGGCCGGCGGATGTCACCGTGGAGAAGCTGCGCAACCTGCCCAAGGTGGGTGCCTCGCGTGCCGAGCGGCTGCTGTCCGGCTGGATCGGGGCGTTGCCGGTCTACGACATCGCCGAGCTGGTCGTGCCGGTCGGGTTGCCGGCGCGGACCGCCGGCCGTGCCGTCGAGGTGCTCGGTGCCGGGGCCGCCGGGGTGCTCCGCGACGACCCGTGGCGGCTGCTGGAGCTGCCCGACGTGCGGGTGGTGGAGGCCGACCGGCTCGCGGTGGCGGTGCTGCCGGGGGTCGGCCGGGACGATCCGCGGCGCGGTCGCGCACTCGTCGCGCGGGCGCTGGTCCGGGCGGCGCGGGACGGCCACACCGCCTGGCCGGTCGACCAGGTGCACGCGGCGCTGGTGGCGGACGGGATCGCCGATCCGGGCACGGCGGTCGCCGCCGCGGAGGAGACCGGCGCGGTGCTCGCGGTCGAGGACGGGTTGCTGACCCTGGACCGGTACGCGATGGCGGAGGCCGGCATCGCGGAGGCGGTCAGCCGGCTGGTGGCCACCGCCCGCCCGCTGGCGCCGTCGACCACGGGTCGGCGGACCCGACGCGGTGCGGGCGAGCCGGGCGACACCGAGCTGGGCGACGCCGAGCTGGATGACGTCCGGCTGGATGACGTCCAGCGGAGCGCGGTCACGGCGGTCCTCCGGCACGGTGTGTCAGTGCTCACCGGTGGCCCGGGCACCGGCAAGAGCCGCACCGTCGCCACCGTCGTCCGGCTGGCCGAGCGGCACGGCAAGGCGGTCGCGCTGGCCGCACCGACCGGGCGGGCGGCCAAGCGGCTGGAGGAGCTGACCGACTCGCCGGCCAGCACGATCCACCGCCTGCTCGGCGCGCAGGGCATGACCGGCGGGTTCCGGCACGGTGAGGCCGACCCGCTGGAGGCGGACGTGGTGGTGATCGACGAGGTGTCGATGCTCGACGCCGAGCTCGCCGCCGCGCTGCTGGAGGCGTGCGCGGACGGCACGCATGTGCTGCTGGTCGGTGACCCGGCGCAGCTACCGTCGATCGGTCCCGGGCGGGTGCTCGCGGACCTGGTCGAGTCCGGGGTGGTGCCGGTCACCGAGCTGACCACGCTGTACCGGCAGGCGGAGGGGGGTGCGATCGCCAGGCTCGCGACCGGGGTGCGGTCCGGGACGCTGCCCGCGGTGGACTCCGCGGACCGGGAGGTCGTCGTCGTCCCCGCGGGTTCCTCGGCACAGGCGGCCCACCGGGTGGCGCAGCTCGTCACCGACTCGATCCCGCGGGCGTTGGGGGTGCCCGCGGACCATGTGCAGGTGGTGACCCCGGTGCACCGGGGCCCGGCCGGCACGATCGAGCTGAACAGGGCGTTGAAGGCGCGGCTGAACCCCGGCTCGGGCACGGTTTCCGGGTTCGACCCGGGTGACCGGGTGGTGGCGGTCGCGAACCATCTCGACGCCGAGCCGGTGGGGTTCGCCAACGGAGAGATCGGGGTGGTGAGCCGGGCGGCCGACCGGACGGTCACCGTGGAGTTCGCCAGCGGACCGGCGGAGGTGACCGGCAAGGCGCTGGCGGACCTCCGGCACGGCTGGGCGGTGACCGTGCACCGGGCGCAGGGCTCGGAGTGGCCGGCGGTGGTGGCGGTGCTCCCGGCCGAGGCGGGTGGGATGCTGTCGCGCCCGCTGGTCTACACGGCGTTGACCCGTGCCCAGCGGCACCTGTCGATCGTGCACGCCGCCGGCCCGGCGCTGGCCCGGGCGGTCCGCGAGATCGGTGCCCGGCCGCGGCGGAGCCGGCTGCGGACGCTGCTCGCGGAGGAGTTTGCGGCTGCCGGCGACCGACCCGAGGTCTGACCGCCGCCGTGGCAACCCCGGTGTAGTCGGGGTGAACGGCCCGGCAACGGAAGACGGGACAACGCCAAACGGGCATACTCCGGGGCATGGACCCGGCAGATGCCGAGTGGGAGTACGCACCGCTGCGGATCCCGTCCGATACGGACCGGCGGACCGCAGCGGTGCAGCTCACCTTGCACGCCGAGTACGGCGGCTGGGAGCTGGCAAAGGTCTGGTTGCACGCGGACGGCACCCGGCGGGTGTGGCTGCGGCGCGAGCGGTCCACGCACCGGCTCCCTGGCCCGCCGTCCTGACCGGCGGCCAGGTGGCCACGCTGACCAGCGTGGCCGATCCTGGCGTGCCAGCAACCGCCCCCGATCCGGTCAGCTTGCGGTGATCAGGCGATCGAGCACCCGCACCCCGAACCGCAGCGCGTCGGTGGGCACCCGCTCGTCGATGCCGTGGAACAGCGCGGCGAAGTCGAGGTCGGGCGGGAGCAGCAGCGGCGAGAACCCGAAGCAGCGGATGCCTAACCGGGCGAAGGACTTCGCGTCGGTGCCGCCGCTCATCAGGTACGGCAGCGGGCGGGCCTGCGGGTCCTCGGCCCGCAGCGCGGCGGCCATCGCCTCGACGAGCGGCCCGTCGAAGGAGGTCTCCACGGCATGGTCGTGCACCAGCCACTCCCGGCGTACGTCCGGGCCGATGATCTCGTCGACCTGCCGGGTGAACTCCGCCTCCTGGCCGGGGAGGAAGCGACCGTCGACGACCGCCTCGGCGGTGCCGGGGATGACGTTGGCCTTGTATCCGGCCGCGAGCATCGTCGGGTTGGCCGTGTTGCGCAGGGTGGCGCCGATCATGCGAGCGACCGCGCCGAGGCGGCTGGCGAGCTGCGGGTCGGCCGGGTCCAGGGGAACTCCGAGGACCTCCGACAGTCCGTCGACGAAGGCCCGGACGGTGTCGGTGACGACGATCGGGAAGCGGTGCTGGCCGAGCCTGGTCACGGCTGCGGTGAGGGCGACGACGGCGTTGTCGTCGTGCAGCATCGAACCGTGGCCGGGGCGGGCGGCGGCCGTCAGCCGCATCCACGCCAGCCCCTTCTCGGCGGTCTGGATCAGGTACAGCCGCAGGTCACCGACGGTGACCGAGAAGCCGCCCACCTCGCTGATCGCTTCGGTACACCCGTCGAAGAGGACCGGGTGGTGGTCGACCAGCCACCGGGCACCCTTCGCGCCGCCGGCCTCCTCGTCCGCCACGAAGGCGAGCACGATGTCGCGGGGCGGCCGCCTCCCCTCGCGCATCCACTGCCGGACGAGCGCGAGGGTCATCGCGTCCATGTCCTTCATGTCGATCGCGCCGCGACCCCACAGGTAGCCGTCGCGTTCCTCGCCGGCGAAGGGGTGCACCGACCACTCCGACGGGTCGGCCGGTACCACGTCGAGGTGGCCGTGGATCAGCAGCGCGCCCCGGCCGGGGTCGGCACCGGCAATCCGGGCGACGACGCTCGCCCGACCCGGTTCGGACTCCAGCAGGGTCGGTTCCAGGCCGACCTCGGCGAGCTTCGTGGCGACGTACTCCGCGGCCTTCCGCTCCCCCGCGCTGGTCCGGGTGTCGCCGGTGTTGGTGGTGTCGATCCGGATCATGTCGCGGCACAGCTCGACGACCTCGTCCTCGGCGGTCACCCGCCCGGTGCTGGCAGTGTCGGTCACGTCACCTTCCTACCAGTGAGCGCCAGGTTTTCGACGCCTGGCCGGTCGGCTGGTCTGGGGTTGCTCGTTTGAGCGGCCCGGCCCGGTCGGATACAGTGACCACCCGCAGCGGTGGTTCGACGCCGCGGGTCCGGGTGGCGGAATGGCAGACGCGCTAGCTTGAGGTGCTAGTGCCCTTTAACGGGCGTGGGGGTTCAAGTCCCCCCTCGGACACAACAAACCCAACACACCTGCTTGATCTGACGTACCGGTGGTCAAGCAGCTTCGACCACCGGCTCCCCGCGCCCACGACGGGTGCTCGTATGCCCGTGGGATGGTCGTCGTGACCACCCTGCTCGGTTCGGCCGCGCCGCGGCGGGCGGTGCCGACGTTCGCCGCGTACGTGCCCGTCGTCGCCGAAGGGGTCGGTGCGGGGACACGGCGGGTGCACGGGTCGTATTGGAACCGGATCGTCCAACAGTGGGGCGACCGGCGTCTGGACGAACCCACCCCGTCGGACGTGCAGCGGCTGGTCGAGCACGTCCGGACCCATGTGGTGGCCCGCCGCAACGCCCGGGGCGGGCGCAGCGCCGCCGGGCACACGGAAGCAGCCCAGGTACGAGCTCGCACCCGGGCCCGATGTCGATCTCGACCACGAGGAGATCCGCGACCGCAAGGGTCGGCGGATCACCCAGCCGTACGTCGATGCCGCCGTCGCCGACGTGCACGCCAATACCTCACGTGGGCGGCCGTCGCTGACCGGGCGGGCCAGCACCTCGCCGCAGGTGACGTTCCGGCTCCCGCCAGCGCTGCGGGAGGAGGCCGAGGCCCAGGCCCGCGAGTGCATATGAGCGTGCTTGGGAGCCGTCAGGCTTGCGCGGTTGAGCCGATGTACTCGTGGCGGCTGCGCCGCCGTTCTCGTTTGAACTGAGCCACTGGGCCTTCTCGTGCTTCCGTCGGATCACCTGCCCTCGCCTGAGG
>JACQDL010000013.1 GCA_016201065.1 Actinomycetota bacterium | reverse complement strand
CGCACCAACCGCACCCGCACCAGCCCCAGAACGAAAACGGAACGACAAACCCAACACACCCGCGACGTCACCTACACGATCACCATCACCGAATCAAATCTACCCAAAGCGACCTAACCGGCCAGTTCTTTAGGGCAGTGCACCCAGATCTGGCTGCTGGACAAGCCCGATCCGAACCACTCGTGGGTGCAGTTCTGGCTCGGTGCGGAGGATTTCACGAACTACATCGCGGACAGCGTGCCGACCTTTCCGTGCGCGCGGCGCTACGACAAGTACTTCAGCGTGCGGGCGGGTTCCTCCCTCGCACTCGTAGGCCAGTTCTGCCCGTTCGGGGGTGGCCGCCGCCGCACCCGGCACGGCTCGGGCTTCTACTGGGGTTTTCTCAACTCCAGCTTCACCTATACGCCGGATCCGGGCTACGTCGGTCCCGACCAGTTCAACTACGTCTGCACCGGCGGCGCCGAGGCCTACGGCACCGTGTTCATCACGGTCCTGCCGCCGCTGCCGGAGTTGGCCGCAACGGGTGCGACGTTGACCCGGCTGGCACTGAGCGGCATGGCCCTGCTCGGCGTCGGTTCTGGCACACTTCTGCTCACCCGCACGCGGCGGCGACGGGTGCCCCAGCGAACGCGGCCACACGGCGCGGGCTCGACCGACCAGGCGTCCGGCGCGACACCCGCATTGACGCGATGATGGCATGCGATCCGCGGGTTACCTGGTGGCCAGGATCGGTGCGATCCGGCGCGCTGGGCCGCTCGTTGCGGCCTACCATGGCAGGGACCATCTTCTGGGAGGTTGGCCGCGATGAGCAGGACCGTGCATGTGGCCTACGCCGTCGAGCAGGACGAGGACGGTGTCTGGTGCACGCACGCTCAACTTCGTCCTGGTGTGGGGGCTAACGGCGAGGGCGATACCGCCGACGCGGCGGTCGCGGACCTTCGTGAGGCCCTTCTTGGCCTGATCGCCGAGTTTGGCGCCCCGGACGAGCTGACGCTGACCCTCGACGTCATCTGATGCCGGCGGTCCCCTCAGTGCGGGGTGAGCGGGTAGTGCGGGCGTTGGAGAAGTCCGGTTTCGCGGTCGCTCGGATCGCGGGTAGCCACCACATCATGCGCCATCCCGATGGACGCGGGACCACGGTTCCGGTGCATCCTGGCCGCGACGTGGCCAAAGGTACTCTTCGCGGCATTCTGGGCGATGTTGGCATCACCGTCGAGGAACTGCGGCGGCTATTGTGACCATCTGGTCTCAGAGGGCGGTTCGTGGGGATCTGTCCGGTTTGGGTTTGTGGTTGGGGTAGGGGTCCTGCTCGCGGGGTTATGCGGACGGGGTCGACGGGGCGATGGTGAACAAGCCTGGCTGGGTTTCGGTGAGGATCTGGCGTGCGACAAGGCGTTTGAGCTTCGCCCGTAGCCCCTCGGTGTCCTTGGCGGTGACACCGAGCCCGAGCGCGAGGCACACGTCCTGGGCGCGCATCGGGGCGACGGCGGTGCCGAAGGCGGCGAGGATCTTCTGGGTGGGCGGTGCTGGCGATGGTCTGTGTCAGTGGGTGTCGTCGCGCCCGTCTGGCCGGTCAGCGTCGTCAGGGTCTTGCGGGTGATCGCGAGCTCGGTCACCTCCGTCTCGAGGAGAGCGAGCTCGGTGGTGAGCGTGGCGATCTGCTCACGCAGCCGGTCGGCCGCCGTGGTCGCGGCGGCCTCACGTTCGGCGATCAGGTCGAGAATCGAGGGCATGCCCGCCTGGCTCTTCCATGGTGTCGCGCCAGGATGGTGTCGTGGTGCCGGTGTGCTGTCGTAGGCGCGGACCAGCCTGCGGTGCAGCATCAACGTGCCGTTGGTCTGCTCCACCAGAAAGCGGCGTTTCACCGGAAGCGAACCCGGGCCTGGTGTCAGTGCGCCTGACCTGCTCAACGTCGATACCATGCACCGCGCCATGGATCGCGACGTCGTCGGTGGATCCCGAGTCCACCCATGCCTTGGTCACCGTCGGGGTGACGGGTGTCTGGTCTTCCACGCCCGCAGGAACGCCCCCCACCACCGCCCACTGCGCGTCGGTGAGGTCACTCGGATACGCGGCACGTCCACCCACGGCCTGCCCAACGCGGTCCAACACAGCCGGATACCACCAGAGCGGGAACATCACGACATCGGGCGATGACGAATCGCCAACACCGCACGATCCGCCCTCGCGTCGAGACCGAACCGGACTTGTCCACGCTCACCCGGTCGACGCCGTCCACGCAACCCCACGAGCAGGACCCCTACGCCGAGCCCTTACCCACGCCGGACAGATCCTCACGAACCGCCCTCTCAGAGGTCAAGGACCCCCACGCTCACGACGCACCGGAAGCCGCCCAGCCCGGCCAAGATCGATGAGCCGGGAAAGGCGACGGCTTCAGCGCCACCGTCCTGCTCGTCCTGATCGGCTGCCCCGCCTCCCGCATCCGCTGCGCGGCCCCGAAGTGCCCTGCCTGTTGGTGATTGCCGCCCAGGACCTTCCCCGGGGCGGTCAAGCGAGGGCGCTGTCCGTCTCTGCTCGGAAATGGGCGGCCTCGTGGGCAGGCAGAGCGGCTACGATGGTGTCGCGCCGAGCTTCCTGGGCCGCCAGGTCAGGGGCAGCACCAACCGGGTGCAGGGCCCAGAGTGGGCGGATGACCGCGCCTCGGCGGCTCTTGGCCTCGAAGGACTCCATGCCGAGTTCGACGCGCTCCAGACCGTTCTCCCGACAGTATCGGACCGGTTCGTAGACGGCGAGATGCGCATACTCGGCCGCGCCTCGCAAACGATCGTAGTCGAACCCGACGACGCGAACGGCGAGTTCGCGGCCGTGCCGGTAGGCGAGGGAAAAACCGACCGGTCGGTCGTCGCCGGGCGCGAGGCACAGGAAGACCACGGAAGCGTCCTGAAGATGCTCGGCCTGCCGCTGCAGCAGCGACGCCATCTGCTCGGCGCTGTGGTCGTGGCCGTACTTCTGCTGGACGTTGGCGAGGAGCGGGCCCAGCGCGTCGGTGTGTCCGGCAAGCGTCGTACGGACGATACGCAGGCCGCTCTCGGCGAAGGCCCGCAGTTCGTGACGGGCGTTCGTACGGCGCTGCCTGGTAGGAAGGGCGCCGATGTGCGCGTCGAGTCCGCCCTCGGGGACGGCGATCGTGCAGTCGGCGCCGAGTAGTTGGGCGGCGACTGGCCCCCGTCCGGCGGCGGTCAGCGCGGCGCGGATGGTGGTGGCGCCGTCGGTCGTCAGGTAGGGCCACCACCAGCGGCCCCCAGCCTCCGGGGACCAGACGGTGGCCGCATCCAGCAACGTGCCGAGGGCGTCGCCCTGTTCGGCGGCGGAGAGGCCGGGGGCGAAGAGCGGACCGCTGAGGTAGCCGCGCCGCCCGCCTATGATCATCGCTTCACCGGCCGGAGGAGCGGGGAGTACCCGTTCCGGGACGTACCGTTCGTTGTTCTCCTGGGGCGACCAGTGGGCGATCAGGCCGGCGGACGGCTCTCCTGTCGGCCTGTGGCCCACGAAGTAGCGAGCGCGCGCGATGTGGTCGGTGTCGCTGAACTCCAGCCAGGGAGTGCCGCAGTAGAACGACACGCCAGCGGCGAGTCGTTGCCAGTACGGGAGTTCGCTGGGGGTGGCCGCTGCGCGCACGGTGTACGGGGACTGGGCGGGAGCGTACGGGGTCGTCATGGCGGTCATCCTGGGGTGGGGAGTGTTCGTCGCCTCAGCTGTGGGGGTGCCGGTGAGGAACGGCGGTCAAGCAGCGGGACGACCGGACTCGCCAGCAGCGCCGCGAGGACGAAGAGTGCGGCGAGCATGAGCCAGCCGGGGGACCCCAGGGACAGCACCACCGCCGCGACGAGCAGTGGACCAGCCATGTCCTGTACCGAGCCGCCGAGGCTGAACAATGACAGATAGACGTTCCTGCGGTCCTCGGGGGCATAGGCATAGGAGAGCTCCCATCCTCCGGCGGCTTGCCAGAGTTCGCCGGCCGTGAGCGCGACGCAGGCGAACAGAACGGCGCTGATCGCGACGGCGGCCGAGGCCGCGGAGGGTACGGCGAGCAGCGCGGCGCATCCGGCGAGTGCAAGGCCCGCCCACCGCAGGGAGCGGGCGCCGCTGCGAGGGTCGGTGACGCGCCGTGCGAACGGCATCTGGAAGGCCACCGCCAGCACGGTGTTGACGAAGATCATGATTGGTACGAGGGCGTTCGGCACCCCCTCGTGCCGGGTTACCCAGAGCGGCAGGCCCACCGCCAGCAGCGTCATGTGCAGGGCGAGGACCGAGTTGAGGGCGGTGAGGCAGAGATAGCGCCAGTCTCGGACGGCGCCGAAGGCGGCGAGTGGGTTGCGCACCGCAACCGCCCGGGTCGGCGCGGCTAGCCGTAGTCGGGCCAGCAGCACGGCGGAGGCGACGAAGGCGAGCGCGTTGCCCAGCAGCACGCCGCGGTTGAGCCAGATGCTGTCCGTGAGCAGCAGCGGGGCGGCGGCCAGCGCGCCGAGCGAGAAGCCGATGTTCCGCACGGTCCGCATCACGGCCATCATCCGGGTCCGCTCCCCCTCCTCGGCGAGGATGCCGACCAGGGCCTGGGTGGCGGGGCCGGTAATGTTCTGGGCGACCGCCTGGCAGGCGGCGGCGACGGTGAACGCGATGGGCCCCTGGACGAAGGCGAGCCCGACGAAGCACAGGGCCCGCCAGAGCAGGGCGCCAACCAGGGTCGGGTGGGCGCCGACCCGGTCGGCCACCGCCCCCAGTGGCAGCAGGGCGACTAGGCCAACGGCGGCGGCGATGGAAAGCCCCGCACCGAGCTCGGCAGCGCTGAGCCCGGCCTGACGGGTGAAGAACACAGTGGACCCGGCCAGGAACAGGCCGGTGCCGAACGCGCTCAGCAGCGTGGAGAAGGAGAAGACCCGGCCCCCGTGGCTGCCCGGCAGATACTCACGGACGACACGGCGGACAACGCCGGAGCCGTCGCTCTTCGGCTCCGCATCGCTCATCCCTCGCCCCCGCTGCGCGGGCCGACCGTGATGGCGACCAGCGCGGCCGCCCGCTCCGCCGTACGGGCCGCCTCGGACGGCGTGGGGCCGACGGCGACGACGTGCCCGCCCCGCTGCCAGGAGTTGGTCACTCCGTTCACTGGGGCACCCTCCACCAGGGTCACCACCACTTCCTGTACCCCGTCGAGCCGTTCGGCTTCTCCGGTGCCGGTAACGGATCGCACCACGGCCTCCGGGACATCCGGCTCGGGAGTGGGCAGGAAGCGGATCGCGGCGCCCCGCCGGGCGACGCGCGCCGGACGCGGTCCGCCCCCTGCGAGGAGTGCGAAGAGATCGGCCATCAGCCCGTCGCCGCCGTACGCCAGGTCGATGAGGGCGGGGATGTGGTCGCCAGGGAGGCGGCCCGCGCATTCGATCAGGTGAGGGCGGTCACCGGTGAGTACCCACTCCGCGTGCAGGACACCGGTGGAGAAGCCGATGGCGTCGGCGAGTTCGGCCATCGCGACGCTCAGCGCCCCTCGCGCCGCCCCGCCCGGCTCGTCGGCGGGGGCGGGCACGGTGTGGCCCAGCTCGACCGGATAGCGGCCGGGCAGTACCTGCTTGGCGGTGACGTTGAGGAAACCGATGACGCCGTCGTGGAACAGAGCCTCCACACTGACCTCGGGGCCGTGTAGACGCTCCTCGACCAGGTACTGGGCGGCGTCGGCATAGTGCACACGCAGCCGGGGCTCGTCGGCGGCGACCGTGTGCCGCCAGGCCGCCTCGGTGTCGTCCCCGGGGCCGAGCAACACCACACCCAGGCTCGCCTGGCGGTTGGTCGGCTTGAGGACACAGCGGCCGTCGAACCGGGCGCGCAGGGCATCGACGTCGGCGGGTCCGGTGGCCTCAGCGAACTCCGGCTGGGCGATGCCCCGGCGGGCGGCGGCGCGGCGCAGCTCCAGCTTGTTGCGCAGGACGCGGGCGGCTTCGACACCGCCGCCGGGCAGCCCCCATGCGTTGGCGAGGGCGGCGGCGGCAACCACGCCGTACTCAAGGGTCGGCACCACCGCGCGCACGCCCGGCAGACGAGGCACGCTCCCTGCGAGTGCGTAGGCCCGCGCCTCGTCCTGGGTCGCAGCGGCGAGCACTCCGGCGACGCAGGGATGCGCGGCCGCCGCCCGATGCACGTCACGCGCTTTGATGACGTGCGGCTCCTCCACGATGAGCACGCTCGCGGCGGGCAGCAGCCGGTCCACCTCAGCCATCAGCTGGGCGCTGTAGCCGACCATGACGTGGGTGACGCCGTGTAGGCAGTGCGGCAGGGCGGTGTTCATGAGGAGGCCGCCTGGGGTTCGGTCACCTGGGGTTTCACCGGGGCGCCCGCCGGACGGGTGCGGATCCGGTAGCCGGCCCGGACCGCCGCGAGCCGGTCGCGTACCTCCTGCTCGGTCTCGGCACCCACGTGCACGAAACCGGCCGCCGAGGCGGAGTAGATGTGTCCGGCGATCTCGTCGCCGACCTCGTTGAGCAGGTCGACACGGAGGACGCCGGGGAGCTGGGCTAGCTCCCGCTCCGAGGTCATCTCGGTGATGACGCCGGGGCGCAGCGCCAGTCCGCAGTGCCCCAGGTAGCGGACCTCAGGATGCACGGGGGCCGGGGCGCCGTCCGGGAACGGGGGCAGGTCCAGTGAGGTGCGGACGCATGCGTCGAGCATATTCACGCCGTGCCGCAGCTCGATGGCGGCGGGGACCGCGCCGCCGCCGGGGCGACAAGCGATCTCGGAGACGCGCAGCCCGTCCGGGGTGGCGAAGACCTCCAGATGGGTCACGCCGGACCGTAGTCCGAGCGTCGCGACGGCGGTGGCATGCAGCTCGGCCACTGCCAGGTGCTCCGGGTGGTCGAGTGGCAGCTGATATGAGCCGTACGGGTTGCCCTGCCCGATCCTGCCGAGGACGGGTTCGAGGTAGCGCGAGGTGACGGCGAACCGTACCTGGCCGTCGGCCACGACACCGTCGCAGTGGTACTCGGTGAGGATCTTCGCCAGCCGTTCGATGACGGCGGTGGGGTTGTCGGGCCGGAGGCTGCCGCTGCCAGCGAGCCATGCGTCCAGCTCGGCGGCGTCCGCGACGACGGCGACGTCCTTGCTGCCGCCGCCGTAGGCGGGCTTGACCACAACGGGCCAGCCGAACTCCTCGGTGCGGGCCCTGACCTGCGCGTCGCTGTGGACACCGGCGAACGGCATCAGGTCGAGACCGGCACGGGAGAGCTGCTGCTTCATCACGTGCTTGTTGGTGAAGAGCGTGGCGGTGTGGAAGTCCGGCCCGGGCAGGCCGAGGACAGTGCGCACGTACCCGGCGGCGGGCAGTCCCACCTCGTACGGGGCGAGCACCCCGTCGATCGGGTACCGGCCAGTGATGCGCCAGGCGGCGGCCAGCACTTCGTCGACGTCGCGGATGGAGCCTACGGTCTCGACGGCGACACCCTCGGCGTAGCGGGCGACGTGCCCGTGCTCGGTGACGACGCTGAGCCGGTCGATCAGCGGACTGTCCAGCAGGCGGGGCGACGGGATGCGTGCCCCTGAGCAGACGAGGACGGCGTGCGTCATGGTCAGCCCTCCTTGAGGCCGGTGCGGAGGTGGTTGAGGAACGTCGCGGCCAGGGCTTCCAGCCGGTTCGGTGAGAGCAGCCCCTGACGGGTGTGCAGATCGAGAGCGACCATGTCACCGGCCCGCCGCAGATAGCCCATCAGGTCGAACTTGACCTCGCAGCCCAGGTCGCGGTGGGATGGCGTCCGAAGGCCCGTGGCTTGGTCGGCGGGGACTTCCACCAGGGAGATGAAGACCGTGGTAAGCGGGAAGCGGTCGTCGTCCGGCGCGGCGCCGATATCGGCCATGACCTCGTCGTACTGGTAGTCCTGGTTCTCCATCGCCCGCACCGTGCTCTTCTGGAGCGCACGAACGAGCGAGGGGAAGTCGACGGCCCCGCCGCGCCGGTTCCGGATGCCGACCAGCGAGATGAAGTTCCCGATCAGGTTCTGGAACTCGGGCCGGGTGCGGCCGGCGGCCGGGGTTCCGATCACCAGGTCGTCGCGCTCGTAGAGGTCGTGGGCCATCAGCGTGTATGCGGCGAAGTACACGGAGAACGCTGTGGTGCCGTGCTCGCGGCAGAAGGCGGCCACCTCGGCGCGCAAGTCGTCCGGCACCGGGAACTGGTGGGCGATGCCCCGCGCCGCGTTCTCAGTCTCGGCACGGGCCGGGAGCAGCGGCCGCTCGTACGGCTCGGCGAACACCTCCTGCCAGTATCGGCGGTGGGGTTCGGAGGCGCTGGGATCGATGGCGAGCCGCTCGCGCCAGGCGATGTAGTCGCGGTAGCCGATGGGTAGCTCCGGCAGGTGCTCCGGCACGCCGTTGAGCAGATGGGTCAGCTCCTGTTCCAGCAGGCGCTGGCTGTGCCCGTCCGAGACCATGTGGTGGACGTTCCAGAGCAGCGTCGCCTGTTCCCCGTGATGCAGCAGCACCGTGGCCCGGAAGAGCGGGGCCCTGTCGATCTCGATCGGGATGTTCGCCTCCGCGATCCGCAGCTCCTCCATCCGTGCGCTCTGCTCGCTCTGCGGCAGGGTGCGCAGATCGACGGTGTCCACGGCGAATGCCAACGCGTGTGCCGGAGCGAAGTTCTGATGGAGCGTCAGCGACGCTTCGGGGTCCGCCGACGGATCGGCGTCGACGGGGGTGAAGCTGGCCCGCAGGCTCTCGTGCCGGTCGAGCACGATCCGCAGAGCCTGCTCGACAGCGGCGGCGTCCGTGCTGTCGGGGAGTGCGAACAAAGCGATCATGTTGCTCCACGAGCGATTGACCCGGGGCAGATAGACGTTGCGGTAGCGCCGTTGCTGCGGCGAGAGCCAGGTACGGTCCGGGTGGGCGCTGCGCGGGATGCCGCGCTGACTGCCCAAAGGGCGGTCACGGAGCGCCTCGGCCATCGCGCGCGGAGTGCGCAGTTGGTAGATCTCGCCCATCTCCAGCCGCCGTCCCGTCGCGGCGAACAGCCGCACGGACAGGTCGGCCGCGTCGAGTGACGAGCCGCCGTGCTGGAAGAAGTCGGCGTCGGAGCGGTCGGGCGCGTCGGGCAGCACGGAGCGGAAGACCTCGGAGACCGACTGGGTGAGGCCGTCCCGGCCCTCGTCGGGCGCGTCGGTGTCCGGCGTGCGGGGCTCGGGCAGGGAGGCCCGATCAACCTTTCCGTTGGCAGTGAGGGGCAATTCGTCGAGCCGGTAGAGAGTGGACGGGACGTGGGCGGCGGGCAGCCGTTCACCAGCCCAGCGACGCAGCTCTGTCTCGTCCCCGGTGTCGGCGTCTGCCGCGTAGTGGCACACCAGGCGCACGGCGCCGTCGGAACGCCGGTGGGCGACGACGACGGCGTCACGCACGGCGGGGTACTCGCGCAGCGCGGCGGCGATGCCCTCGGGCTCGACCCGGTTGCCGTCGATCTTGACCTGGAAGTCAGAGCGGCCCAGGAGATGCAGCTCGCCGTACTCGCCGAGCCGGCCGAGGTCGCCGGTGCGGTACCAGATGGCCCCGGCGTCGCCGTCGGCCGACTCCTCACCGAAGACGTCGGCGCCCCCAACGGGCGGGCCGACGAAGCGATCGGCCTGCTCGTTGGGAGCATTGAGATACCCACGTGTGGCGTACGGAGTGCTGATCCAGACCTCGCCGTCGACCAGGGCCGCGCAGGTGCCGGGCAACGGCCGGCCGACCGGCTGGATACCGGGTAGGGGCTCGGTGACGTCCTGCCAGAACTTGGCCAGGGTGGTCTCCGTGGGCCCGTAGAGGTTGACGACCCGGGTGGCGCCGAACCGCTTGCGCCATCCGGAGACAGCGGCCGCGGGCAGCGGCTCGCCCGCGAAGAAGGTCAGCCGTAGCGCGTCGCAGGTGCCCCGGCCGTCCCGCGGGGCCGAGGTCCAGCGGGCGGCGAGGGACGGCACGGTGTGGACGACGGTGATTCCGGCGGTCTCCAGCCAGCCGGGCACGCCGCCAGCCGCGGTGGCCACGTCACGCGGCGGGACGCAGATGGTGGCGCCTGAGACCAGCGGGGTGAACAGGTCCCGCAGGATGACGTCGAAAGAGATGCCGGTGAGCTGGGCGAAGCGATCGCCGGGGCCGATACCGAAGGTGTCTCGCTGCCAGGTGGTGAAGTGCGCGATACCAGCCCACGGCCCGTCGACCGCCTTGGGGGTGGAGGTGGTGCCGGAGGTGAAGAAGATGTAACCGGGGCGGACCTCGGCCCCAGCGGGGCCGTCGGTGGGTGCCGGTTCGGCCGAGATGCCGCTGTCGCCCGGCTCGGCCGTCAACACCAGCTCCGCGTCGCTCTCCTTCAGCATCGCGGTCTGCCGTGTCTCGGGCAGCGCAGGGTCGATCAGTACCAGACGGACGTCGGCCAGGACGGTGGCCACCACGGCAGTAATCAGCGCGGCGCTCCGTTCCCCGGTGACCGCGACGGTGCGCGCCCGGGCGGCGACGATGTCGGCGGCGACGGCGCGCGCGTCCGACAGCAGCTCCCCGTAGTCGCGGGTGCGTCCTGTGTCTTCCACCGCGACGGCATCGGAGTGGGTGCGGGCGGCTGTTTCGACCATGGCGGCGAGAGTCGGGGTCGGCATGGTGGTCGCTCTCTGTCAGGGGGTCGGAATGATCGGCGGGGCCCGCGGGAGGTCAGCGATCCGCGGGGAACGGCGAGTGCGGGACATCCCGCGGTGAGGGGTGGCGGGTGTTGCTGGGGCGCATGCCGCCCGCCCGCGTACGGGTGTCCCGCCCGGCGCGGCGGCAACGGCCTTCCTCCGGAGAAGCCGCCGACTCGTGATGTCGGCCCACCAGTTCGTCCGGTCCTCTCCCGCCCTCCGTGGGTGTACGGCGGGCAGGACCGCCAGCGCCCGCACATACGGGCGCACCTCGGCGGGACTGTCCACCCAGACAATAGCGTCTGTGCCTCGGGGGAAAGTCCGGCCGCCGGCGGAACCGCACGGGTCCCGCCGGCGTCGTGCAGCCGGAAGCCGCACACATAGCCGCCGTGCGGTGCGCACGATGACCGGGTGGGGGTGTCAGCCATTCACGAGGTGACGGGTGCCCGGCATGAAGTACTGGGCGTGCGGCGCCAGATCGTCGACGTTGACCGTCTTGATGATCCAGCGGCTGCGCAGCTCTTCCGGCTTGCGTACCTTCACCACCTCCTTGGCATGCACGGCGTGGTTGTTGTACGTGATCACGAAGTCGCCGGGCTCGATGAACACGCGCTGCTTGAGGGCGTGCAGGGTCGCGGAGACCTTGGGCACGATCGCCCGGGCGGCGTCGGTCACGCCGATCGTGCGGTTCTCGAAGTAGCGCAGGTCGTCCTCACCGCCGATGACCGGGTGACCGTCGGCCTCGCCCAGCTCCAGAGTGCCGCCCATGACGGTCAGGTCATCGAAGGGTGTGAAGAACTGCGGACTGCGCAGCAGTTCCAGTTCCTCCTCGGTGAAGGCTGCGATGACGTCGATGTTACGGACGAAGGAGGTGTACACCTCGTTGTCCAGGTTGCTGCGCATGCCCACCATGTAAACTTGGTCGGGGCGGACGAAGTGGTTGGCCAGGTCCTTGTGGAAATGGATCGCGTTGAGCGCCTTTTGCGACTGGGTCGACTGCATGGAGCGCTTGGGGTAGATGTCCTGGAAGACGTCGCCGTCGTTCACGTTCAGGTATCCGATCGCCGGGGTGCCAGCGAGCTGGGCGAAAAGGGCGAGGAAGCCTTCCGCGATGAAGGTCCGCTTCAGCTCGTACTTCGACTTCACGGGCTCGTCGAAGTCGAAGATCGGTACGTCGCGGTCGTAGGGGACGTTCTTCAGGACGATGACCGGCTCCTTGCGCCGGTCATCGTCCTGAAGGCCGGATACGTACGAGCGGAAGCGCTCGGGAATGATGCCGTCCTCGATCAGCCGGCCAACCTGGAACGCGTGGGCCTCATAGAGGCGGTACGGATTGGCAGTCACCGTCCCGATCGCCTCGGCGAGCGCCGCGGACTCCTGGTCGGTGAAGACGAATTCCGGCGTGATCCACCAGTTGGTGGATGCGCTGATGGTGCTGTCCGCGGGCGTGGGCCGTCATGCAGTCTCCCGTTATCTGTGGATTGTCGAGCACGGCGAGTTCAAAGTCCATGATGGGTGGTTAGCCGCAAATGGTACCTGATCGGGCCGTAGCTGTTCAACTGTGGTGTAATTGATCTTTGTAGTGGGTTTGGTGCGCTCCGTGACTGTCTGACATGATCTTGGCGTGCCGGGTGTGGAGGGATGTCACGCGAGGAGCTGCTCGCGTTGGTTGTCCTTCAGGCCGAGACGATCGGGGCTCAGGCCGAGACGATCGAGTCGTTGCGGTTGCGGGTGTCTGAGTTGGAGCGTCGGGTGGGGGGTGACTCGTCGAACTCCTCGCGTCCGCCGTCCACGGATGCGCCGTGGTTGAAGCAGCCGGCGAAGAAGCGGTCGTCGCGGACCCGCTCAGGTCGTAAAACGGTGCTGGCTCGACCGGTCACGTGGGACCCCTGGATCGTGCCGGATCCCGGGATCGGTAACCCTCGGGAGCGCGTCAGCGGTCCTTGCTGCTGGAGTCGTGCGCGGTACCTATCGACATGAACCGGCCCTGTAGCCGGCCGAGCAGGGTCGTGTAGGAGGTTCTGTCGAACCTGAGGTGCAGCGGTGGGTCGAAACCACTTTCGGTGGGGGTGAACGGTTCGTAGTCCGACTGCCATCCCAGGTCGCGCCACTCGACACAGTCCGCGGTGAGGATCAGCCTGGCGCTGAGGGCGCGGCAGCTGAGGTCGGCGCAGATGGGGCACACCAGCAGAGCCACCCGCCCATCGTCGAACTCGCCGGGCTCGTCACCGAGCAACCGCCGCAGGCTCGCGAGGGCGAGTTCGGGCCAGGGCCACGTCTGGGACAGGCAGGTCACCTCCGGCACCGGCTGGGGGTCTCCGGCCGGGCAGCGAGGAGTTCCCGCAGCGGCGTGCCGTCGATCGTCCAGTCCTCGAAGACCAGCTCGTGGAACGTGGCCCTCGTTCGCAGCAGCCCACGACGTTCGTTCCACGTTGTGCTGGTCCGAGCCGTGCCAATGACGTTCACCCGGTGCCACCTGTCGGAACATGCGGAATGACCGGCGATCGCCTCCCGCAGCAGTCGTGGGGGCTGCGCGCGAGTCACCAGGGGCCACCATCCCACCAGGTTGGGGCTCAGCCCGTGGTACGTCGTGACCCTGGAGGCGCCGGAACGTCGCAGTTATCCCGGAGTCCTTGCGGAGCTCACGCTGGGTGATTGTCGGTGGGCTGACGCGGTCGTACCGCGACGGCAGCCCTCGGGCGCGACCGTCCGCTCCAGCGTTACCCCGCCGCGTTGTCCGGCACCGAGTCGGTGACCTCGGTGGCGAGCTCCGGCAGGACCCGCGCGACCAGGCGGGCGGCGCCAGGCGAGACGTCGGCCAGCTCAAGGGTGAAGTTCTCCTCGACGGCGTGGTCGGCCAGCGAGCGCAGTACGAGGATGCCGGTGATGTCGATCCGGCCCAGGCCGCCGAGGTGCAGCACGACCCGGTCGGCCTGCGGGTGGTCGGCCAGGATCTCGTTGATCCGCCGTTCGAGCAACGGCGCCGAGGCGAAGTACAGCACCCCGCTGGGGTGGACGTGCAGGGTCGTGCCGTCGATCTCGTGCACGATGTGCAGCCGCAGCTCCCGCCACAGGTGCACGATGAACGAGACGGCGACGCCGAGTACGACGGCCCGCTCGACCCGGGGGGCGAGCAGCAGCGACCCGAGGAACGTCGTGATCGCCACCACGAACTGCGCCTTCGAGGCCCGCCACAAGCGGGTGAACGGGGAGACCTCGATGAGTGACAGCACGGCGGCGATGACCAGCCCGGCCAGCACCGACTTGGGCAGCCGGGAGAGGGTTCCGATCACCGGGGTCGCGACGATCAGCAGCACGGCCACGCCGGTGATACCGCCACTCCACCGGCTGGTCGCACCGGAGAGCTTGTTCAGCGCCGACCGCGAGAACGAGCCACCGGACGGGTAGCCGCTGAACAGGCCCGACGCGGTGTTGGCCAGCCCCTGCCCGATCATCTCGCGGTCGGGGTCCCAGTGGGTCCGCTCGGCGGCCGCGTACCGGCGGGCGATCGAGGACGGCTCGGCGAACCCGACCACAGCGATGATGATCGCCGGCACGATGAGGGTGCTCGACATGCTCCACGGCAGGCTCGGCGTCAGCGGCGGCGTGCCGCTGGCGAGGTGCCCGACCTGTGGGCCGGTGAAGTCGATGAGCACGCTGACGACCAGCGCCGCGATGCTGACGAGCAGCACGACCGGGACCCGGGGTCCGAGCCGGCGGCCGAGCAGGATCAGCGCCAGGGCGCCGACGCCGAAGGCGAGCGCGACGGCGTTCCAGTGTTGCGGGTGGATCAGCGCCGAGACGGCGGACAGCAGCGGGTTCGCGCCCTCGCCCCGAACCCCGAGCAGGGTCGGCACCTGCGAGGCCACGATCAGCAGCGACGCCGCCACGGTGAACGCCGCGACGACGGGCTGGGACATGAGGTAGGCGATCGAGCCGACCCGGAAGATCCCCATGGCCAGCCGGCTGATGCCGACGAACACGGCCAGCAGCGCGGCGAGACCGACATACGTGGCGCTGCCCTGGGTGGCGAAGGGGGTCAGCGCACCGAGGGTGAGCAGGCTGGTCATCGCCACCGGCCCGGTCTGCAGGTACGGCGAGGAGCCGATGAACGCCGCCGCGATGGGCGCGACCGCGGCTACGTACAGGCCGTGGAGCGCGGGCAGCCCGGCGAGCTCCGAGTAGGCCAGGGACTGCGGGATCAGGACGAGTGCCACCGCGATGCCCGCCACCAGGTCACCGGAGGATGGTCGCCATCGACGGACTCTGGTGCCGAGTCCGGCACGCGGTGGGTGGTCAGCTCGTGCCGATCCCTGATCGTTGGGCATCCCATCTCCTGGCCTGGGGCAAACACGGCAACTCTAGGCTGCGGGCACGCTCGGTGACGGGGAAACCGCGCCGCGGCATGCGGCAGCGGGTGGAGCTCCCCACGCGTCCTTCCGGAAAATCGGCAATATGCCGGGCCTCAACGACAGGATACGGTGCCCGGTGGGGTGTGTGCGCCGCGGGCCCGTCACCCGCGGCGCACCGGGACCAGCTCGACACGGATGGTCTGGACGCCGGTCGGGCGGTTGGTCAGACTGGCGGCGTGACGGTCAAGGTTGGGATCTCACTGCCGGACGCCACGCACGCCCGAGCGATCGCGTACGCCCGCAGCGTGGGCACGACACTGTCCGGTCTGGTGGACGCGGCGTTGCGGGCCGAGCTGAGCCGCCGCGACGCGGCGGACCACGTCGCTATGCTGTCTCGAGCGGAGGAGGTCGATCGGTTGCGGCGGCGGGCCCGTGCGCGCAGCGAGGAGCTGAGCGACTGGAAGGCAGGCCGGTGACGGCGTCAGCTGCGCCACGCCAGGGAGACGTGCATATCTCCAAGGCGTCGCCGCTCACCGGGGAGCGGCAGCTCTACGCGGTGGTATCCGCGGATGTCTACAGCGCCGCTGGCGGGCCGACCGTGCTGGTCGCCGAGATCGAGACCGGCACCCGCTACCGGGCCAGCGCCTACGCCACGGAGACCGACTACGGCGTCGTGCTCGCCGACCGGGTGGTGTGGCTGCCGGTGGACATGCTGGGCGAACATTTCGGGCGGCTGTGCAACCAGCAGCGGGACCGCGTCGTCGACCAGGTGGTCTCGGTCATCCGTGGCCAGTAGGCCCGTCGCCGCCGCCCGGACCCGTGGGCGATCAGCCGATCATGCCGGTGAGCTGGTCAACCAGATCCCGGGCGTCCGCGTGCTCGGGCCGCTTGGCTGCCTCGGCGGCGAGCGGGCGCAGCTTGTCGATCACGCGCGCGGAGGTCAGTGTGCTGACCTCCGCGACCGCCCGCTCGGCCACCGCGATGCCGTGGTCGACCTCGCCGTGGCGCAGGTAGGCCGTGGCCAACGAGGTCAGGTCAAACGCGCGGCTGCGGGCCATCTCGGGTAGCCGCTGCTCGCTGGCGGCGGTGAGCCGGCCGATGGCCCGCTCGGTGTAGCGCGGGTCGGACTCGCCGAGCGCGAGGTACGTCACACCGCGCAGCGCCTCCAGGTCCGACTCGTCGAAGAACCGGAACCACGGTGGCGCGGCTGCGAGGTTCGCCTGAGCGAGCCGCTCCTCGGCAAGGTCCAGCATTCGCTCGGCCGCCTCGACGTCGCCGAGATGGCCGTGCGCCCAGGCCATGTTGGCGGCGAGCACGGTCAGCGGCAGCGTGGAGTCGGCGTCCTCGGCGGCGAGCTGGCCGAGCCGGAACAGCCGCAGCGCCTCGGTCGCGTCGCCGCGGTGGAGGCTGATCCGTCCGGTCCGGTAGAGGATGTTCGCCACCAGATCGGGGTCGTCGGCCAGCCTTGCCAGCTGCAGCGCGTGGAGGAACGACTGCCGGGCAGGCTCGTCCAGCCCGACGTCGAGCGAGGTCCAGCCGGCGAGGTTGTGCAGGTCCGCGAGCGCCAGCCGCAGCCGGCGCCCGACCTCCTCCGAGCAGTCGGCCTCGGTCAGCCGCTGCGTCCAGCGCAGCTGCGCCAGGACCGCCGACCGGCAGGAGCCGCCGCCATACCGGTAGTCGAGGGAGCGCAGCGACGCGGTCGCGTGGGTCACCCGGTCGACGTCGGCGGCGCCGATGCGCGCCGGCACGGGCGTCTCAGCGGCCATCGCCCGGTCGGTCGGGTCCACCGCGAGTACCGCGGCGCCGAGTGTGATCGCGGCTGCCTGGCCGAGGAATGCCCGCCTGCGGATCGGGGGCTCGGTGTCGTCCGGCGGTTCCTTGGGCGTCGGGGCGTCGGCGCGGGTGCTCTCGGGCGTGCTGGTCGGCTCCGGCTGGGCGTAGGCCAGTCCCATGTAGCCGCGTGGCACGCCGAGGCCGTCCGCGATCCGGGCGAGCACGTCGTACGCCATGACCTTGCGGCCATGGATGATGGCCGACACCTCGGGCTGCGACTGGCCGGTCAGCGCGGCGATCCGCTGCTGGCTGAACCCGATGCGCTGGAGCAGCCGGTACACCTTCGTGATGTCGCGCGCGGCGAGCGCGGCCCGCATCTCCGGCCGGTCCCACTCCGCCGGCTCGACGTGCTCTCGCTGGAAACCGATGGCGTTCAAACGTCACCTCCCCTCCGCCTGGCAGGCAGCCCATACGGACCTTAGCTCCGCCCACCGACCACCATCTGGCCCTATAACCCATGCGTATACGACACCTCGATACGCGCACGTGATAACGTTTGATAATCGTTCGAGTACGTGCAGTGACACCCAAGTCGGACCGCGCCGCCGGCCGTTCGGCCGGTGCGCAGGTACGGCAGCCCGACCGGACATCGCCGTACGGCGTAGGCCAAATGGCCTATCAAGTGTGCGGAGATGGTTCCATCGGGCCATTCCGTATGGATGCGTTCGCGGTCACGCTGGAGCGCATGACCGACACGTCGGTGTCCGAGCGGCACGCGGTGGATGGCCCCGGGGTGGGCTCGGACGCGCGAGTGCTGGCGGCCTACCTCGCCGTCCTCGCCGTGGTCGCCGGCATGCTCGCGGCCGCGACATCCGGCTGGGCCGCCGGGTTCGTCGCCGCATCGTCCTTCGGGCTGGTCGCGGCCGCGGGGATCGTGGCGTTCCGCCGGTTCGTCACGTCGGTCATCGCCGAGCAGGAGCGGCACCGGCAGTCGCTGTTCGCCGCCGAGCTGGACACGCTGGCGCGGTTGCGTGAGGCGGGCCAGATCAGGGAGGACCTGATCGCCTCGGTCTCGCACGAGTTCCGGACCCCGCTGACGGCCATCCGGGGCAGCGCCGCGACCTTGGTCCGCCGCTATGACCAGCTCGGCCGGGACGCCCAGGAAGAGCTGCTCATCGGGATCCTGGAGCACTCCGACCGGCTGACCAGGCTCCTGGAGGACATGCTGGTCGCGGCGTCGGCCTCGGTCGGCGACCCGGGCGGGATCGCCGATGTGAGCGCGGCGGTGACGGCGCTCGACCTCGGCCAGTCACGCCCACCGGTACGGGTGGACGCCGATACCCACCTGGCGGCGCTCATCGCGCCGGACGCGCTGCGCCGGGTCGTCGTCGCGCTCGGCGAGCACCTCCGGGAGTCGGCCCGTCGGGACCGGGTCGTGGAGGTGGCGGCGCACCGCACCGCGGACGCCGTCGTGGCGAGCGTGGTCTACACGACGAACGACCGGACGCGTGATCTGCCCGCGTTGCTCGACCCGTTCGGTGGCGATCACGCGTCGGTCCGGGCCGGTCGGCCGGCTTCGCTGGCGCTGTACGTGGTCCGCCGACTGGTCGAGGCGCACGGCGGTTCGGTCGTCGTCGGCCAGCAGGGCGAGGAGTGCACGGTCGAGATCGCGTTGCGCGCGCTGGGGCAGCGGGTCGTCCCGGTTCGGGGACGCGCGGAGAACCTGGTGCCTCGGCAGGGCGGGCCGCGGACCCCGAGCAGCGCGGTCGGGCCGGCCCGTTGACGTCCCGCTGACGTCTCGCTGACGGGGCTAGGCTGCCCGTCGTGGTGCGACTGGCAGAGGTGATCGCCGCGCTTGACGCCGCCTATGACCCTGCACTGGCCGAGCCGTGGGACGCCATCGGTCTGGTGTGCGGCGACCCGGACGAACCGGTGACCAGCGTGTTGTTCGCCGTCGACGTGACCCGGACCACTGTTGCTGAGGCCATTGGGTCCGGTGCGCAGCTGCTGGTCACCCACCACCCGCTGTTCCTCCACGGCGTGCATGGCGTGCCGACCACCGACCACCGGGGGCGACTCGTGCACTCGCTGATCCGGGCCGGCGTCGCGCTGCACACCGTGCACACCAACGCCGACGCGGCCCGGCCCGGGGTGTCCGATGCGCTGGCCGACATGCTCGGCCTGGTCGACCTGCGGCCGTTGCTGCCCGCCGATCGAGGACCGACCGGGACCGGCCTGGGGCGGGTGGGGGAGTTGGCCGCGCCGAGCACGGTGGCCGAGCTCGCCGACCGGGTGGCCGCCGCGCTGCCGGCGACCGTGGCTGGACTGCGGGTGGCCGGTGATCTGGCGCGGATCGTGCGCACCGTGGCGGTGTGCGGTGGTGCCGGTGACTCGCTGCTGGCCGCCGCGGGGGCGGCGGGGGCGGATGCCTACCTCACCGCCGACCTGCGGCACCACCCGGTCAGCGACCATCTCGCTGCGGGCGGACCGGTCGTGCTGGAGGCGGCGCACTGGGCCACCGAGTGGCCGTGGCTGCCGGTGGCCGCCGGGCGGCTCGCCAGGGAGGTGGGCGTGCGGACCGCGGTGTCCGAACGGATCACCGATCCGTGGGCGGTGCATCACCCCTCGGGGGCGATACGGTGACCCGGTGAATGCCACCCCCGCCACCCAGCGGCGTTTGCTCGACCTGCAGGCCGTGGATCTCACCCTCGCGCAGCTGGCGCATCGGCGCGGCTCGCTCCCCGAGCTGGCCGAGATCGCTCGCCTTGAGGAGCGGCTGTCGGCGCTGTCGGACGAGATGGTGCGGGTGGAGTCCGAGATCAACGACGTGGCGCGGGAACAGCGTCGGCTGGAGCTGGACGTGGACCAGGTCCGCCAGCGGGCGGTCCGTGACCAGCAGCGGATGGACTCCGGAGCGGTGGGCTCCCCGCGTGAGCTGGAGAGCCTTCAGCACGAGATCAGGTCCTTGGGACGGCGGCAGTCAAACCTGGAGGACCAGGTCCTGGAGCTGATGGAACGGCGAGAGCTGGTCGAGGGCACCCTGGTCGGGATGCGCGCGGAGGCCGGCACGATCGGGGCCCAGCAGGCCGCCGCGGTGGCGGTGCGGGATGCGGCGTGGTCGAGCATCGACGCCGAGGCGTCGCTCAACGGGAAGGCCCGGGACGCCATCATGGCTGAGCTGCCGGCCGACCTGCTGGCGCTCTACCAGAAGCTGCGTGGTCAGTCCGGCGGCGTCGGGGCTGCCGCGCTGCGGGGCACTCGCTGCGAGGGGTGCCGGCTGGAGCTGGCCCCGAGCGAGCTGGCTCGAGTGCGGGCGGCGTCGCCGGAGACCGTCTTGCGATGTGAGGAGTGCGGCCGGATCCTGGTGCGCCCTGCGGAATCCGCGCGGTGACACCGGGCGGTGCGGAGTCCGGCCGGCGGCTGGTGGTCGAGGCCGACGGAGGCTCGCGGGGCAACCCCGGTCCGGCCGGGTACGGCACGGTCGTGCGGGACGGCGACACGGGTGAGGTGCTGGCCGAGCGGGCGGGCTTTCTCGGCGCCACGACGAACAAGGTCGCCGAGTACCAGGGACTGCTGGCCGGGCTCAGGGCGGCGGCCGAGTTCGCCGGCCCCGATTCGGCCGCGACCGCGGTGTCGGTGCGGATGGACTCCAAGGTCGTCGTCGAGCAGATGTCGGGCCGCTGGCAGGTCAAAGAGCCGGGTCTGGCGCCGCTGGCGAGGCAGGCGGCCACGCTCGTCCGGAGCTTCGGGCGGGTTGACTTCTTCTGGATCCCGCGGCTGAGCAACACCCATGCCGACCGGCTGGCCAACCAGGCGATGGATGCGGCCGCACCGGGGCGGGGAGGTGGCTTGCCGTCGTCGGGTGATGGTGCGCATGCCGGTAGGGCGCCGGTCGCCGACTGGAGCGCCGAGGGGAGCCGGACGCCAGGGGTGAGCCAGACGCCAGGGTGGGCGCAACCCGAATCGGTACCCACCCGGATGCTGCTGCTGCGGCATGGCGAGACGGTGCACTCGGTGGGGCGGCGGTTCAGTGGCCGCGGGGATCTGCCGTTGACCGAGCGCGGCCGGGAGCAGGCGGCGGCGGCGGCGAAACGGCTGGCCGGGCATCCGGATCTTGCCGCCGTGGTCAGCTCACCGCTCGGCCGGGCCCGGGAGACGGCGGCCATGGTGGCCCGGGCAACCGGCGCCGAGCTGGTCATCGAGGACCGCTTGGTCGAGACCGACTTCGGCCTCTGGGAAGGGTTGACCTTTGCCGAGGTGCGCGAGCGGTGGCCGGCGGAGCTGGCGGCCTGGCTGGCATCGGTCGATGTGACCCCGCCGGAGGGGGAGAGCCTCGCGACGGTCGGGCGCCGAGTGCGGCGAGCACGGGAAGGGCTGATCGCGACCTATCCGGGCCAGCCGGTCGTGGTGGTCAGCCACGTGACCCCGATCAAGCACCTGATCCGGCTCGGCCTGGATGCGGGCCCGAGCGTACTGTTCCGGCTCCACCTGGATGTGGCGAGCCTGTCGGTCGTCGACTGGTACGCCGACGGGCCGGCGTCGGTGCGGCTGGTCAACGACACCGGCCACCTGGGCTGACCAGCCTCCGGCTGGCCGTCGCTACCGGGGTTGTCCTGGTGGGTGTGGTTCCCCGGGACGGGTCTTGGGCCGTCCGGTCGGCCGCCACGGGTGCGAGATGGCCTCCGGCGGAGGCCAGACGAGCAGGACCGGGCAGGGTGCGTGGTCGAGGATGAAGCGACCTGTCGGACCGAGGCTGGTCGGGCCGGGGCCGGTGCCGTCCCGGACCACGATGAGCAGGTCCGCTCCATGTGCGGCGCGCACGACCTCCGTGGCGGTCTCGCCCCGGCGGTGGTCCACCGTGGCGTGGCGGCCGAGGCGTGCCGTGGCGGAGCTGGTCAGTGCGAACGGTGGTGGCGCGAGCGGTGGTGGCGCGACGGTGGTGGCCGGCTCGGTCCGGGTGTCCGGCTCGGGTGGCGCGACCTGGAGCAGGACGATCTCGGCGGACCCGGGCACAGTCCGGGCCGCGTCGACAGCAGCGGGCCAACCGGGTTCGGTCAACCAGACGACCACGCGCATGGACCTACCTCCGGTCGGCGAGCTCACTGCTCACGCAGGTACAGCAGGACGGCGACGGTGACCCCGAACAGCACCACGGACCAGCGCAGTACCCGGTCGTCGAGGCGGCGGGCGACCCGGGCGCCGGTGTAGCCGCCGACCAGTGCCATGGGTGCAACGACCAGCACGCCGGCCCAGTTCACCGGCCCGAACAACCCGAAGATCACGATCGTGACGGTGGCCACGGTGGCCGACAGCGAGGCCTTCAGGGCGTTGATCCGGCGCAACGTGTCGTGGATGGTCAGGGACAGCAGCCCGATCAGGACGACACCGAGGGCGCCACCGAAATATCCTCCGTAACCGCCGGCGACGAACATCGCCGGGAACAGGATCCGGACGTTGTCCGGCGCGCCCGCGGTGGGGGTGCCGACGAGTCGCCGGATTCGTGGTTGCACAGCGAGCAGCACGCTGGCGAGAAGGACGAGAAAGGGCACCACCGCGTCGAACGTCGACGGTGGGGTGAGCAGGAGCACCGCGCACCCGACGACTGCCCCGGCCACGCCGACGATCGAGAGCGAGCGGACTCGCCGCCGCTGGCCGGCGAGCTCGGTCCGGAATCCGGCGACCCCGCCGAGGTAGCCAGGCCACTGGGCGAGGGAGTTGGTGACGTTCGCCGCGAGCGGTCCGTAGCCGGTGGCCACGAGGGCGGGGAAGACGATCAGTGACCCGCCACCGGCGATCGCGTTGACCGCGCCACCCAGGAAACCGGCGGCGGCGAGCAGCAGGGCCTGGACGGCGGACATGGGGCCCAAGCTACCCGGGTGGTTCGGGGTGGGAGAGCGCTGGGGCGAGCGCCGATGCGGCGACACGTTCGCGAGGCATACGATGGCGGCACGGCGGACGAGCCGGCCGGGCGGCCGCGACGGGCCACGTGCCCGTCGAGGAAGGTCCGGGCTCCACAGGGCAGGGTGGTTGCTAACGGCAACCCGGGGTGACCCGCGGGACAGTGCCACAGAGAACAGACCGCCGGCGGTGACGCCGGTAAGGGTGAAACGGTGGTGTAAGAGACCACCAGCGGCCGGGGCGACCCGGTCGGCTTGGCAAACCCCACCCGGAGCAAGGTCAAGAGGGCGCCGGTCTCCGGCGCCTGCGCAGGCGTTCGAGGGCGGCCCGCCCGAGCCTGCGGGTAGGCCGCACGAGCCCGCCGGTGACGGCGGGCCTAGATGGATGGTCGCCACCCGGGGTACGCCGCGGGTACAGAACCCGGCATACAGGCCGACTCGTCCGCCGCCCCACGAAACCGACTTGACACGGCGGTAGCGCGGCTGGCATCTTCATCTAGCCCGACCGGACCGGAACCTCCACACCACATCAATGGTGGCGCGGAGCCGGACCCGGTGGGACCCTCTGAAAGTCAGGCCCACGGGTCTGGTAGCCTAGAGGAGCGGGCGGTGCGAGTAAGTCTCGCGAAACCGACCATCACGACCTCGTTGAAGGATCTTCGGTGAAGATCGACGGACGCGAGGCAAGCGGAACTCCCCGAGAGCGGCCTAGCGGTTGGTCACGGTGCGTGTCCGTTCCTTGAGAACTCAACAGTGTACCGTTTTGTCAGTGTATTTGTTTGTGCTCTCGCGCATGTGTATGCGTGTGTGGGGGTTGTTGTTTTGCTGGGGTTGACCACTGTGGTTGTGGTGGTTTCTCTTCGGTT
>JACQDL010000012.1 GCA_016201065.1 Actinomycetota bacterium | reverse complement strand
CCGCTGGCGTGGCTGCCCGCAACGCATCGGCGATATCGTCGCCGCAGCCCTGGTCCTGCTTCACCACGAGCACCACCGCACCACCTGACCCACACCGGCAATCACACACCGTGAGCACCAGTTACGCGGAATGCCTCACTTTCCTGAACCAACCGCTCCAGCAGCGTGCGGGGCACAGGACGATCCATACGCGGGCCTCCATCCGCTTGAACAGGCAGCAGCGGCAAACCAACGGTACGGCCGTCAGGCCCGGCGAACCAGGGCCGCATGCAGAGCGCCCACCCAGTGACCTGCAAACGACCGGACAACGACCAAGCCGGTTCATGGAACGGACCGACACCCTGAGTACAGGGTCGTTGCCATCGCTTCGGAGCAGTCGTGGACGACAGGGAGCAGATGGTGGTGACCCTCTACGGGCCGTACATGGACCGCGCTCGGCCGGTCGCGGAACTCGACCGCCGGCTCGTCCGCCACCCGGTGGAGAGACCAACGGCGCGGGGCATGTGCGAGTCACGGCGGGCTGGTTCGCTGAGCATCACGGCTGCAATCGCTGGACGGTCTGGCAGGCGCTGGCTGATCAGCTTCATTTTGCGGCCGAGATTGGCGCCAGAGCCAGGCCCCCGTGCCCCAGACACGAACCTGACGTCGGTGCTGCACCTACTGGCCCAGGTCGTGGATAGTGCGCCGGAAGCGGTGGACGTACCGGCCACCGGCGGCGCGGTTCGCGTTGGCAGAGGACCGGCCGTCCTCTTCTGCCGACACGTAGGACCGCGCCAAACCTGCCAGCGCGGGATCCAAGGCTGTGGCTCTGAAGTCGTCATCCACAACTGCGGTGGACGGGCGGATCGTCGATCGCGGCGCCCTGGTCCGGGCAGAGCGACGACTGATGTTGGCTCCTCGTGCCCGGATGCCAGGGGGCTTCGGGTTGCGGGTGATCCCGGTGTGGTGGGTGTGGCGGGTGTGTCCATGCCCACCGCAGCGGGGATACGCGGCCACCGGGGGCCGTGGTGGTGACCCCCCGTGAGGTGGGCCGGCCACCGGCGTCGGGTGTGGGGTTGGGTCCGGGTGGGTGGCGGCTGGGTGTGCCGGAGGAGTTCTACTTCCTGGCCCATGAACGGGACCGGCCATGCCTGCATCCGCGGGTGTTGGGGGCCGGGTTGGCCGCCGCGATCGTGGCTGACGCTGTGTTGGCGGGGTGGCTGCTGGTGCGCGACGGCCTGGTCACGGCGGTGGATCGGCGCCCCGGTGCGGTCCCGACCACCAGCGCCAGCGCGTCGGCGGGCTTGTCAGCCTCGGCACTGATTCCGCCCATCGCGGCTGGCGCCGGCAGCGGAGAAACCGACCCGGATGGTGAGTTGATCCGGTGGGTGTGGGACTGGGTGGTCAGCGAGCCGCACCGGTACCCGGTGGGGACGTGGGTGCGGGCGTTGAGCCCGCAGGCCACCACCCGGGTCAGTGAACGGTTGGTGGCGGCCGGGTACCTCACCTCGGGATCGGCGTGGCGGGGCCACCGTCCGATGTCGGCGGATGTGAATGCGGCGGCGTGGCCGGCGGCCCGGTTGAGTCAACGCCTGGACAAGCAGCAACCGGTGACGGATGCCGACGCGGTGGTGTTGGCGATCATGGAGGCCGCCGGGGCGAGCCGGGTCCTGCTGCGCTACGCCACTCCGGTTGCCGCCACGCACCTCGCGGCGGTTCTCGCGGACCTGCACCACGAGCGACCCGAGGTGGCGGCCCTGGTCGAGCAGGTTCGGGTCGTGATCGACACCGGCACCCTGACCCGCACGTGACCCGCCGTCATCCCGCACGTGCGGGTGGCACCGATCTGTGGTGCGGCACTCCCGCACCCTTCCCCAGCCCGGTCCCTGCCTTGGCCGGCCTATGGCTCGCCTGCTCCGTGTCCCCGGGTGAAGACGATCCCGTCGAGATCAGGAGGAAGTGCTCATGGACGACCTGACTGACACCACCCGTTCCGGACCATCCTGGCCCGGGTTGGTGGCGCACCCGCCACGCCTGCGGCACCCGAGTGTGGGGGTGGCGTTGGCCCGCGACCGGCTCGGGGTGCCGGCGGTGGTGTTCTTCGTCCTCGCCCAGGTCGCCCCCCTGACGGTCGCCGCGGGGGTGCTGCCGACGTTCTGGGCGGTCACCGGGATCACCGGTGCCCCGATCGTGTTCGCCGCCGTCGCCCTCGTACTCGCGGTGTTCTGCGTCGGGTACCTGGGGCTGGCGCGGGCGATCACCCACGCCGGCGGAATCTACGCGTTCACGACCCGGGGCCTGGGGCGACCTGCTGGGGTTGGCACCGCGCTCGTCGCGGTCGGCACCTATGAACTTCTGCAAGTGGCCTTGTACGGGATGTTCGGCCCCGCCACCAGCGGCCTGGTCACCGACCTCACCGGCCGGATCGCACCGTGGTGGGTGTACTCCCTGCTCGCCTGGGCGGTCGTCGCCGTGCTGGGGGTGCGGGACGTACGCCTGTCGGGTCGGCTCCTGGCGGTGTTGTCCGCCGGGGAGATTCTCCTGCTGCTGGTGCTGTCCGTTGCCGGTCTCACCCACCCGGCAGGCTCGGGGGTGGATATGTCCACCCTCAACCCCACCCACCTGCTGGCCCCCGGGATCGGCGCCGCGCTGGTGATCGCGGTCCTCGCGTTCGTCGGGTTTGAGGGCGCCCCGGTGCTCAGTGAGGAGACCCGGCACCCGCAGCGCACCGTCCCCGCCGCCACCTACACCGCCCTCGCGGTGATGAACGGGGTGTATGTGCTGGTGTCGTGGGCGATGGCCACCCACTACGGCCCCACCCACCTCGCCGCAGTCGCGGGTGAGCAGGGGCCGATGATGCTGTTCACCCTCGCCGGCCCGACGTTCGTGCAGGTCGGGCAGGTGCTGTTCGTCACCTCCCTGCTGGCCGCGGCGTTGGCGTTCCACAACGCCGTCAACCGGATCACCTTCACCCTCGGCCGCGACCACCTGTTGCCCATCGCGTTGGGGTGGACCGGGCGTCGTGGTGGCGCCCCCTGGGTCGCCTCCCTCACCCAAACCACCCTCGGCCTGCTGGTCATCGTCGGGTACGCGGTCAGCGGGTCCGACCCGATCGTGCAGCTCTTCTACACGGCCGGCACCACCGGTGGTCTGGGCGTTCTGTTGTTGATCACCATCGTGAGCCTGGCGATCACCACCCACCACCTGCGCACCCACACGCCGCTTCGGGCGGTCCTGCCCGCCACAGCGACTCTGATCCTGGGGGTGATGAGCTGGTTGGCGGTCACCGGCTTCCCGACCCTCCTCGGGGTGCCCGACACCGCGGTCATCGGATGGCTCCTACCCGGCGGCTACCTAGTCCTGGCAAGCATCGGCCTGCTCCTCGCCCAGCGGCTCCGACGGACGGATTCCACCGCCTACACCACCCTCGGCGCCTCACCCACTGGGTCGACCCCACCGGCAGGGGTTCGATGATCATCCCCACGGTCGAGATCGCCGGACACGAAGACGTTCACACCCTGGCGCGGGTGATCACCGAGGCGTTCCTGCACCTGCCACCCTCCGCGTGGCTGGTCCCCGACCTCACCGAACGACAGTCGCTGCTGCACCACTACTTCGCGCACCTCACCCGCCACGCCCTCACCCACGGCGTCGTGCACACCACCCCCTACCGGGACGCTGTTGCCCTCTGGTTCCCCCATGGCACCGACCCCGAACCCGCCCCCAGGATGGAGGACCTGGTCCCCGTCGTCGGCGCACAGCGGGCATACCGGTTCTACGTCTTCGAGGAAACCCTGCACGCCCACCACCCCGTCGGCACCCTCCACCAGCATCTGGCGATCCTCGCGGTGGCCCCCCACATGCAGGGCGCCGGGATCGGCACCGCCCTCCTGCACACCCACCACCAGACCCTCGACCGAGACGGGATACCCGCCTACCTGGAGGCCGCCACCCACGACCTGCCCGAGCTGTACCGCCGCCACGGCTACCGGCCCACCGGGACCCCCATCCGGCTTCCCGGTGACGGCACCGCCATGTGGCCCATGTGGCGGGAGCCGCACCAGGTGACTTAGTTCGAATGGGCCACTCGGTTGGCCTGTGCTCCGGTACTGTCCCGTTGCCGCTTCTCGAACGGATGACTTTTCGTATTTGTGGGATTGCAGCGGGAATGCTGGGAAACAAATTACCCCTACAGGACGCTGCGGCTATCCGGCCGTGGACCTTGCTCCGGAGGACCCTGTGACCACCTCAGGCACGACTAGGGAGATTTCGCCCCGAGTGGCATGTGTTGTGGACCCGACCACCTGCGCCATTTTCGAGGGGGTGATGTAGGTGTACCGGATTGGGAAACGGTTCTGGTTTGAGGCCGCCCATCATCTCCCTGACCTTCCTGACGGACACAAGTGCGCTCGGCCGCACGGCCACAGCTATTCCGTGGAAGTGAGCCTCGCAACCGCCGGAGGTGACCTCGTGCCGCCTGGGTTCGTGGTGGATTTCGCCGAGCTGGCCCCGTTGGGGGCCTACCTGGCGGAGACATTCGATCACCGCGACCTGACCGAGGTGGTCGACGTGCCGCCCACGAGCGAGAACCTGGCGCGGCTGTTGTACGACTGGTGTGCGTCGAACCTATCGTTGCCTTCCGGCGTTCGGGTCGACTCGGTGCGGGTCAGCGAGACCGCCTCAACGTTCGCCGAGTACACCAGAGCTTGCCAGTGACCAGCGTGGTTGGCAGCCGACCGTTGCTGGTCGCGGAGACGTTCGGGCCGACGTTGCAGGGTGAGGGGCCAAGCCACTGCCCTTAACTTCACGGACTTCTGTGGGTTGATGTCCGGTTCTATCGGCCAATGTTGCGGTTTGGTAACGGTGCTGTCTGTAAGTCGTCGCGTGCCCTGAGTGCAGCGAAGCTCCTGCTATGACGTCGGGTGACT
>JACQDL010000064.1 GCA_016201065.1 Actinomycetota bacterium | reverse complement strand
GCTGGCGTGGCTGCCCGCAACGCATCGGCGATATCGTCGCCGCAGCCCTGGTCCTGCTTCACCACGAGCACCACCGCACCACCTGACCCACACCGGCAATCACACACCGTGAGCACCAGTTACGCGGAATGCCTCAATGAGGTGCGCGATGTCGCGATGCTTCGGCTCATCGTGCGAGAGCTTCGACTCTCCGCGACACTGGTCGGTCTTGCTGATCCACCGGCCGGCGGAGCTGATCTGGGCGAGCCACCAGTGAACCGCCGGGAGTTCCTGGAGGCATCTGCCGCTGCCGTCGTGTCTGCGACGGGGGTCGTCGGATCTGGTCTGCTGCCCTCTGGCACCGTCCATGGTCGTGCCATCCGGGACATCACGGCGTCCTACCGCCTGGTTGACGGCGACACTCCGCCACGGGACATGTTCGATGCAGTCGATGCACACCTGCGGCTGGCTACCCGCAAGCACGCGGCGGCGCGGGACCCTGGAGCATCGCGGTCGCTCGCCACTGGTATCAGCGAGATCGCCGGGTTCGCTGGTTGGCTGTGTTGGGACATGCATGATCTCGGGTCTGCCCGGATGTACTACTCGACCGCCATCAACGCTGCGGCCGCATCCGCCAACAGCACACTCCTGGCGTACATGCTTGGCAGCCTCGCGGCACTCACCGTCAACGAAGGGAACGTCGGCGACGGCGTCAGGCTGCTCCGCAGTGCCAGAGCCAAGCTCGGACCGGAGCGTCCAGCCGTTGCCACCGCCTGGCTATCCGCGCTGGAGGCCGTAGCGCAGGCGGGTGCCCGCAACGAGCGGGCCACCTGGCAGGCCCTCGACCGCGCGGATGAGGCGGTCCGCGACGCGAGCTTCGACGGCCCGGTGTCCTGGCCGTGGGTGTTCCGGTTCGACCTGGCCGAAGCGCATCTTCACGCCCGTGAGGTGGACGAGGCGCTCATGACACCGTCCGTCCGCGAGTTCGATCGCCATCTAACCGCTGCGCAGCGCTGAGGCGAGAGGCGGTGTTTCGGCCATGACACGGGTGGGCATCACCGGCCATCGCGGTCTCGACCATGGCACGACGACGCTCGTGGATGCGGCGATCCGGCAGGCGCTGCGGCGGTACGCCGGATCGCCGCTCGTCGGCGTGACCTGCCTCGCCGACGGGGCGGACAGCCTCTTCGGTCAGGCCGTGCTCGACCGCGGTGGCAGGCTTGAGGTCATCGTCCCCGCTGCGGAGTACCGCGACGCTCTTCCCGCGGAGCACCATGACAGCTACGACCGGTTGCTCGCGCAGGCCGGCGCGGTGCACCGGCTGGACTTCGTGGCGTCCACCGCCGAGGCGCACCTGGCGGCCAGCCTGCGGATGCTGGCCATGGTGACCGAACTGCTGGCCGTCTGGGACGGGCAGCCGGCACGCGGTTACGGGGGGACAGCGGATGTGGTCGCCGCCGCCCGGGCGAGGAGCGTCCCCGTCCATGTGCTCTGGCCGGCTGGGGCGGTCCGTACGTGATCGACGCGAACCGGCGGCGAAGGCAGCTCCCGCTGTGCCCCATAATGGGCCGGTGAACGACGAGGAACTGCTGTCCCGGGTTCGCGAGATGCGCGAGCGAGGCAGCACCCCCAAACAGATCGCCAAGGCACTCGGGCTGCGGCCCTCGGCGGTAGCCCCGCTCGTACGTCAGGTCGCCGCGCTCCAGCAGTCGCAGGCCGACCCGGCCGATCGGACCCTTCTGGGCTGCTGGGTCAACCAGGGCTGGAGTGCCGGCCTCGGCCTGGCCGATGCCCCGCAGTGGGCCGCGATCGACCCTGCCGGCGCGGCTGACCCCGCCACCGGGGGACTGGCCAAGGTCCTCATCGCCCGCCAGGAACGGGCCAGCCGGGCGACGGTCTGCGGGTTTCTCGTCGATGTGTACTGCCTCGGCGTCAAGGACGCCATCGGCCCGTTGACGATGAGCGCGGGCTCGGTCTCGGCCTACAGCCGCGACTTCTTCAGGGCATTCGACGTTCCTCCCCGCGCCGTCGCCCTCGACCTGGCCCAGCACCTCGTCCACGGCGCGGTCGCCTACGCACGCTCCCTCGGCTTCGAGCCCGCCCCCGACTTCGCCGTCACCGCCCCCTACCTGGGTCGTCCAGCCACTCCCACACCCATTCACTTCGGTCGCGAAGGCAGCCCGTTCTACATCTCCGGCCCGTACGACAACCCGCGCGCGGTCATCCAGACCCTGGAAGCCACGGCCGGTGCCGGCAACTACCACTACATCACCCACCTGTAGCGGTACCGCCGGGCGGTCTCCCTTGGGCTGCACTGACGCAACTCCGCGATTCCCTCCGGTCAGGCGCCGGGTTTGATCGGCTGGGCCGGCAGGGCCTTGCCGAGGTCCTCGGAGAGGTCCGCGATCGGGGCGCTGCCGTAGGTCGTGGGTACGGTCACCTCGACGTACACGGGGCGGTCCACCGCGGTCCACACCACCGCGTCGGGCTTCTGCTCGGTGAACCACTGCACGCCATCGATGGAGATCACCATGCTGGTGCGGACGAACCCGGCCGGACGGGGCACCCCGCAGCGCAGCACCATCGGCGGGTCGCCCCACGCCGCGACGTACGCCGACGTCGAATGCGCCGGCCGGGAGTGCGAGCCGTTGAGGGTGACCGGCAGGTCGCTGATCACGCCGGGACAGTGCTGGTCGGCCGCCGCCGAAGCGGGTGGGGCGGTGACGTCGACCGGACCGATCGCGGCTGATGCAGTCACGGCCGGGGCGCCGGTCGGGCCCGCGCCCCCTGACAGGCCCGTGCCCCCTGACGGTGCCGGGCCGCGGTGGGTGAGCAGCACGACCAGCACGGTCACCGGAACGGCGACTGCGGTCGCGGTCAGCGCTGCGCGGCGTCGGAGCGGGTCGATCGTGGGCCGCCGATCTACAGGTGTACCACGGGGCAGGTCAGGGTCCGGGTGATCCCGTCCACGGCCTGAACCTTGGCCACGACCAGCTTGCCGAGCTCGTCGACGTTGCGGGCTTCGGCACGGACGATCACGTCGTAGGGGCCGGTCACGTCCTCGGCCATCGTGACACCTTTGATCCCGCTGATCTGTTCTGCGACCTTGGCCGCTTTGCCCACCTCGGTCTGTATCAAGATATAGGCCTGGACCACGGCGAGCCCCTTCGACGTCGGTGCAGGAATGTGGAGGTAGAAACGTACCCCACAGGCAGGCGGCTCGCTCGGCTGGAGGGCAGACCAATCACCGTCGCTGACGCTGGAGAGTTCGGACTCATCCGGCGGATCACCGCCCGGGCCACCCCGGGCACGTTCACGCTGCTCGGGCCGGGTGACGATGCCGCCGTGCTGCGGGCGCCGGACGGCCGGGTGGTGGTCACCACCGACCTGCTCGTCGACGGCCGGCACTTCCGCCGGGACTGGTCGAGCGCGTACGACGTGGGGCGGAAGGCGGCCGCCCAGAACCTCGCCGACATCGCCGCGATGGGTGCGGTACCCACCGGGCTGGTGGTCGGCCTGGCCTGCCCGCCGGACCTGGCACTGGACTGGGCCGACGGGTTGGCGGACGGGCTGAAGGACGAGTGTGCCCTGGTCGCGGTGGCTGTCGTCGGCGGCGACGTGTCCCGGTCGCCGGTGCTCACCATCGCGGTGACCGCGCTCGGTGACCTGCAGGGTCGGGAACCGGTGACCCGGACCGGTGCCCGTCCCGGCGACCAGGTCGCGATCGCCGGCCGGCTCGGCTGGTCGGCGGCCGGGCTGGCGGTGCTGGCCCGCGGGTTCCGGTCGCCGGCGGCGCTGGTCAACGCCCACCGGCGGCCGGAGCCGCCGTACAGCGCGGGACCCCGCGCCGCCGAGCTCGGCGCCACCGCGATGATCGACGTCAGCGACGGCCTGATCGCCGACCTGGGTCATGTCGCCCAGGGGTCGGCGGTGCGGATCGAGCTGGACTCCGCCGCCTTCGACGTGCCCGGCCGGCTGCGCGAGATCGGCGGCGCGCTCGGGCTGGACCCGATGGACTGGGTGCTGGCCGGTGGTGAGGACCACGCCCTCGCGGCGGCGTTCCCCGGCGACCTGGCGTTGCCCACCCCGTGGCGGGTGATCGGCCGGGTCACCGAAGGCACCGGGGTGGTCGTGGACGGCGAGCCGTTCGGTGGGCCGGGAGGCTTCGACCACTTCGCCTGAGCGGACGGAGCGGACACCGATGGTGGCCTCCTAGGCTGAAGCCATGGCGACTGCACCTGCCCGTGTCCTCACGGTGGCCGGCTCCGACTCCGGTGGCGGCGCTGGCATCCAGGCCGACCTCAAGGCGATGCTCGCCCTCGGCACGCACGGGATGAGCGTGGTCACGGCCGTCACCGCGCAGAACTCCCTCGGCGTGCAGCGGTACTGGGAGCTGCCCGTCGAGGCGATCGAGGCGCAGCTCCGCAGTGTCCTGGACGACATCGGCGTGGACGCGGTCAAGACGGGGATGCTGGCCTCGGCACGGATCGTCGCCACGGTCGCCCGGGTGCTGTCGACGGTGACCGCTCCGATCGTCGTCGACCCGGTCAGCGTCAGCACGCACGGTGATCCGCTGCTCGCCCCAGAGGCCCTGGCGGCCGTTCGTGAGCTGCTGTTACCGCTCGCCATCGTGGTCACGCCCAACCTGCCCGAGGCTGAGCAGCTGTCCGGGTTGACCGTGCGGTGCGAGGCCGATCTGGCCAGGGCCGCCGAGGCGATCGCCGCGCTCGGGCCGAGGGCGGTGCTCGTCACGGGTGGCCACCTGGACGGGCCGGAGTCGGTCGACGTGCTGTGGGACGGCCGTACCATGCGGACGCTGCGCGCCCCACGGCTGGACAACCCGCACACCCACGGCACGGGCTGCACGCTGGCAAGCGCGATCGCGGCGCGGCTCGCCCTCGGCGACCAGCTCCCGGAGGCCGTCACCGCCGCGAAGGCGTACCTCACCGGGGCGATCGCGGCCGGCTTCCCGCTCGGCGCCGGAACCGGTCCGGTCGACCACGGCTGGCGCTGGCGGTGACCGGGCCCGTGTTGCGCCTTGAGATCCGCCGGTACGACGACCCGGTCGCGCAGCGGCTCGTCGCCGAGGTGCAGGCGGAGTACGTCCAGCGGTACGGGGGTCCGGACCGGACCCCCGTCGACCCGGCCGAGTTCGCGCCGCCGAAGGGGCTGTTCCTGGTGGGTGTGCTGGCCGGCCTGCCGGTGGTGTGTGGCGGCTGGCGGGTGCACGAGCAGGCGGTTGGGGGCGCGCCGACGGTGGAGATCAAGCGGATGTACGTCGCCGCTGTGGCCCGCCGGCGAGGGCTGGCCCGGCGTGTCCTCGCCGAGCTGGAGCACACGGCGGCCCGCGCCGGGAACCGCTACGCGGTGCTCAACACCGGAGACAGGCAACCAGAGGCGATCGCGCTGTACGAATCGGCCGGCTACCACGCGGTGTCCGGGTTCGGGACCTACCGTGACTCGCCCAGCACGCGGTTCTACGGGAAGCCGCTGCCGCCGGCCATCGACATCCCGGCGCGGCGGCTCTCGGTCGAGGGAACCAGCCAGCGCCAGCCTCCTGGCTAGCCGCGGAGGACCTTGCCGGCCTTCAGGCAGGAGGTGCAGACGTTCATCCGCTTCCGGTTGCCCCGGCCGAGCGCGGCGCGGACGGTCTGGATGTTCGGGTTCCACCGGCGGTGGGTGCGGCGGTGGGAGTGCGAGACCGACATTCCGAAACCCGGTCCCTTGCCACAGACGTCGCACACGCTAGCCACCGGAGACTCCTGGAATACAGTCGATCAAGGGCAGGACGCACCCAGCGGTCCGCCGGGCAACCGCTGCAGTCTAGCTACCGGCCGCGCGGCGGCCAAAACGAGGCGCGATGGGTGCGGTGGAACGTCGGCGGCTGGGTAGGCTGCGGCCCTCAGCCGGAACCCGGGAGGTGCGGAGTGTTGGCGGCCCTCGACCCGTCCGCGATCCGGCGATGGTCGACCGCGACGCTGGCGGCGCTGGAGACGTACCGGCAGGAGATCGATGATCTCAACGTGTTCCCGGTGCCGGACGGGGACACCGGGACCAACCTCGCGCTGACCGTGCGGGCGGCGACCGCCGCGCTGGGCGCGGCGTGGCCGCCCGACACCGCCGGCTGCCTGGCCGTGCTGGCCCGGGGTGCGGTGCTGGGGGCACGCGGCAGCTCCGGGGTCATCCTCAGCCAGATCCTGCGTGGCGTCGCGGCAGCCTGCCCGGCGGAGTCCGAGGTCGACGGGGCACGGATCGCGGCCGGCCTGTCGCGCGGCGCCGAGTTGGCCTACGCTGCGGTGGCCGCGCCGGTCGAGGGCACCATCCTGTCGGTGGCCCGGGCCGCGGCCGACGCCGCCGGCGGCCTCGCGGCTGGCGGCGCCGGGCTGGCCGCCGTCGTCGAGGGTGCGGCCACCGAGGCCGCGCGGGCCCTCGCCCGTACCCCGTCCCAGCTTGAGGTGCTGGCCCGGGCGGGCGTGGTCGACGCGGGCGGGCGGGGCCTGCTCGTGGTGCTGGATGCGCTTGCCGCGGTGGTGACCGGGCGGGTGCTGGCCGCGCGCGAGCCGCAGCGGGCGGCCCGGCCGCAGCAGCTGCTGGAGACGGCCCGGGAGACCGGGTCGTCGGAGTTCGGCTACGAGGTGCAGTACCTGCTCCAGGCGGAGGATGCGGCCGTCACCCGGCTCCGCGTCGACCTGGCCGGGCTCGGTGACTCGCTGGTGGTGGTCGGCGCGGGCGACGGGCAGTGGAACGTGCATGTGCACGTCAACGACGTCGGGGCCGCGCTGGAGGCTGGCGTGGAGGCCGGGCGGCCGTTCCGGATCACGGTGACCCGGTTCGCCGACCAGCGGGACAGGCCACCCGCGGTGGCCACCACGCCGCCGGCCGGCGGCGTGGCGATCGTGGCGGTCGCGCCCGGCGAGGGGTTGGCGGAGCTCTTCGAGTCCGAGGGTGCGCGCGTGGTTCGCGGCGGCGCGGGGCAGCCGGGCCCGTCCACCGCGGAGCTCCTCGCCGTGATCGGGGGCAGCGGTGCCGACCGGGTGGTGATCGTGCCCAACAGCGGTGACCTGCTTGCCGTCGCCGGTGCCGCGGCGGCCGAGGCCCGGGCCGGTGGCCGCCAGGTCTCGGTCGTACCCAGTCGCTCCCCGGTACAGGGCCTCGCGGCGGTCGCGGTGCACGATCCGGGGCGGAGGTTCGACGACGACGTGATCGCGATGACCGAGGCGGCCGCGGCAACCCGGCACGCCGCCGTCACGGTGGCCGTTCGTGAGGCGCTGACGATGGCCGGTCGGTGTGCCGCCGGTGACGTGCTCGGCCTGGTCGAGTCGGAGGTGGTGCTGGTCGGCGAGTCGGTCACCGGGGTGAGCCGCGAGCTCGTCGACCGGCTGCTGGTCACCGGCGGTGAGCTGGTTACGGTGATCATCGGCGCGGACGCGCCGGAGGGGTTGGCCGCGGTCCTGGGGAGGCACGTGCTCGCCACCCACCCGGAAGTCGAGGTGGTCGTCTACCCGGGCGGCCAGCCGATCTACCCGGTGCTGCTCGGAGTGGAGTAGATGGTCGGCTGGGGCTGCGCGCTGGAGACCGTGCTGGGCGGCAAGACGGCCGCCGCCCTGGCCCGTCAGCTCGACCTGCACACCGTCGGCGACCTGCTCCGCCACTATCCCCGCCGGTACGACGAGCGGGCCGGCCTGACCGATCTGTCCCAGCTCGTCATCGGCGAGCAGGTCACCGTGCTGGCCGAGGTCGTCAAGGTCACCACCCGGCGGATGCGCCAGCGGTCCGGCCGGTTGTTGGAGGTCGTGGTCGGCGACGGGCACGGCTCCCTCACACTGACCTTCTTCAACCAGGCCTGGCGCGAGCGGGAGCTGTACCCGGGTCGGCGCGGGCTGTTCGCCGGCAAGGTCACCGAGTTCAACCGGACCCGTCAGCTCAACAAGCCGGACTACCTGCTGCTGCCGGAGGACGGTGCCGCCGGGGATGCGGTCGAGGAGTTCGTCGGCGCGCTGGTGCCGGTCTACCCCGCCACGCTGGACGTCCGGAGTTGGGTGATCTCCCGCTCGGTGCGGCTGGTCCTCGATCAGCTCGACCCGGTGCCGGACCCGTTGCCGGTCGCGCTGCGTCGCCGGCACCGGTTGGTCGATCGGGGCGTCGCGCTGCGTGACATCCACCTACCGCCGGACCGGAGGGCGCTCACCGCCGCGCGGACCCGGCTGAAGTGGGACGAGGCGATGGCCGTGCAGGTCACCCTCGCGCAACGGCGCCGGGCCGCCCTGGCCGACCCGGCGGTCCCGTGGCCGCCCCACCCGGACGGCGTGCGGGCCGCCTTCGACGCCGCGCTGCCGTTCACCCTCACCGCGGGCCAGCGTGAGGTCGGTGAGCAGATCGCCGCCGACCTGGCGCGGGCGCACCCGATGCACAGGCTGCTCCAGGGCGAGGTCGGTTCGGGAAAGACCCTCGTCGCGCTGCGGGCCATGCTCCAGGTGGTCGATGGCGGCGGCCAGGCGGCGCTGCTCGCGCCGACCGAGGTGCTGGCGGCCCAGCATGCCCGTAGCCTCACCGAGATGCTCGGACCGCTGGCCCGGGCCGGCGAGCTGGGCGCCGCGGAGACCGCGACCCGGCTGACCCTGCTGACCGGCTCGCTGCCGGCAGCGGCCCGGCGGCGGGCGCTGCTCGCGGCGGCGTCGGGCGAGGCCGGCATCGTCGTCGGCACCCACGCGCTGATCCAGGACCGGGTCCAGTTCGCCGCGCTCGGCCTCGTCGTCGTCGACGAGCAGCACCGGTTCGGGGTGGAGCAGCGGGACGCCCTGCGGGCCAAGGGGGAGCGGCCACCGCACCTGCTGGTGATGACGGCCACCCCGATCCCGCGCACGGTCGCCATGACCGTCTTCGGCGATCTGGAGACCTCCGCGCTGCGGGAGCTGCCCGCGGGGCGGTCACCGATCGCCACGTCGGTGGTACCCGGCCGGGAGAGGCCGGCCTGGTTGGACCGGGCGTGGCAGCGGATCCGCGAGGAGGTGGCGGCCGGGCGGCAGGCGTACGTCGTGTGCCCGCGGATCGGTGACGGGGAGTCCGCCGACGACACCGCCGGACCCGACACCGGCGAACCCGACACCGCCGGACCCGACCTGCCGGGGACCACCGCGGCCGGCGAGGATCGGCGGGCGCCGCTGGCGGTGGCGGACGTGCTCCCGACGCTGGCCGCCGGGCCGCTGGCCGGGCTGCGCCTGGGCGAGCTGCACGGCCGGCTGCCGGCGGACGTCAAGGACGACGTGATGCGCCGTTTCACCACCGGCGAGATCGACGTGCTGGTGGCGACCACGGTCGTCGAGGTCGGTGTGGATGTGCCGAACGCGACCGTGATGGCCGTGCTCGACGCCGACCGGTTCGGCGTCTCACAGCTGCACCAGCTTCGTGGTCGGGTCGGCCGGGGGCGCGCGCCGGGTCTGTGCCTGCTGGTCACCGACGCCGGGCCCGGCACGCCGGCCAGGGAGCGGCTCGATGCCGTGGCCTCCACCCAGGACGGCTTCGAGCTGGCCCGGCTCGATCTGGAACAGCGTCGTGAGGGCGACGTTCTCGGGGCTGCCCAGTCCGGTCGCCAGTCCCAGCTGTCGCTGCTCTCGCTGCTGCGCGACGAGCAGCTGATCGTCGACGCGCGGGCCGCGGCGAGCGAGCTGGTGGACGCCGATCCGGATCTTGCCGGCCATCCGGTGCTCGCCGCGGAGGTGGCCGCGCTGCTCACCGCGGAGCGCGCGGAGTACCTCGAGAAGGCCTGACCGTGCCGGCGGACCGCACCGTGCCGGCGGACCGCACCGTGCCGGCACAATGGTCAGGTGACCCGCATCGTGGCTGGCCGCGCCGGGGGCCGGCGGATCGCCGTGCCCCCCGGTCGAGGCACCCGACCGACCTCCGAGCGGGTCCGCGAAGCCCTGTTCTCCACCCTCGACACGCTCATCGAGATCGCGGGAAGCTCGGTGGTCGACCTGTACGCCGGATCGGGAGCGATCGGCCTGGAGGCGCTGTCCCGGGGCGCGTCGCAGGTGCTGTTCGTCGAGTCCGACCCACGTGCCGCCGGGACGATCCGGGACAACCTGCGCGCCCTCGGCCTGCCCGGTGGCCAGGTCCGGGTCGACCGGGTGCCCAGGGCCGTCGCCACCGGCCCGCCCGCGGGCCCCTACCGGGTCGTGTTCGCCGATCCGCCGTACGCGCTCGCCGACGTCGAGGTCGATGCCGTGCTCGCCAGCCTGGTGGCGCACGCCTGGCTGGCTCCGGAGGCCGTGGTCGTGCTGGAACGGCGGCACGGCAGCGGCCCGCCCGTGTGGCCGACGCCACTGACCGGTGTGAAGGAGCGGCGCTACGGAGATGCCGTGCTCAGGTACGGTCTGGCACCGTGAGACGCGCGGTGTGCCCCGGCTCCTTCGACCCTGTGACCCACGGGCATCTCGACATCATTGGGAGGTCGAGCCACCTCTACGACGAGGTGGTCGTCGCGGTGCTCATCAACAAGTCCAAGGCCAGCCTGTTCAGTGTCGAGGAGCGGATCGACATGCTCCGCGAGGTGACCAGCGAGTATGGCAATGTCCGGGTCGACTCGTTCTACGGCCTTCTGGTCGACTACTGCCGCAGCCATGAGATTCCGGTGGTGGTCAAGGGGTTGCGCGCGGTCAGCGACTTCGACTACGAGCTCCAGATGGCGCAGATGAACCACGACCTCGCCGGGGTCGAGACGATGTTCATGGCGACCAACCCGACGTACAGCTTCCTCTCCTCCAGCCTGGTCAAGGAGGTGGCGAACTTCGGGGGCGACGTCAGTGGGCTGGTTCCGGCATACGTGCTGGAGCGCCTCCTGAGGAGACTGGCCGAACGCCGCTAACCTCCAGTGCATGTCTGAAGCGGCCACACCCACCGCCGAGAGTCCGGTCACCTACCGGACGCTGGAGGCGCTGGAGGAGCTCGCCGAACTGGTGGACACCGCGCGCGGCGTGCCGATGTCCGCCTCCTGCGTGCTTCCCCGCGGCTCGGTGCTCGACCTGATCGACGACATCCGCGACGCGCTGCCGGCCGAGCTGGTGGACGCCCAGGACGTGCTCGACCAGCGCGAGGAGCTGCTCGCCGCGGCGACCGAGCAGCTGACCGAGGTGACCCACGCCGCACGCGCCGAGCGGGAGCGCATCGTCGGGTCGGCCGAGATCCAGGCCGGCGAGATGGTGCGCTCGGCCCGGGACCGGGCCGAGCAGGTGCTCACGGGAGCCGAGGACCGCGCCGAGCGGCTGCTGGCCCAGGCCCACGCCCAGGAGGAGCGGATCCTGGCCCACGCCCGCGCCGAGGCGGAGACCATGGTGGCGGCGGCCCGGCAGGAGGCATCGCGGCTCATCCAGCAGTCGGAGGTCTACCAGGCCGCGGCGAGCCAGGCCGAGCAGGTCCGGGCAGAGGCCGGTGAGCAGGCCCGGCAGATGATCGCGGAGGCCGAGGAGTACGTCGATGGGCGCCTCGTGTCGCTGGGTGATCTGCTCACCCGTACCCTTCGTCAGGTGGACAAGGGCCGGCAGGCGCTGCGCGAGCGGAGTCCCCGGCTCACCGAATCGACGGACGGCAGGCGGCTCCGGTAGCCTTGCTGACCGGCCTCAACTCCAGGCCAGGTTTCGTATGCCCGAGCACGCAATGACACGACTCAACCCCCGGGACCCGCTCGTCCTCGACATCCGCGAGCTGGGGCGCCGTCCGGGCTCGCTGCGTCGGATCGAGCGGAGCGTGCCGGCGCCCGCGGGGCTCGGCGTGGAGCTGATCGGCGTTCAGGAAGGTGCTCCGCTTGGGCTCGCGTTCCGGCTGGAGGCGGTGGTGGAGGGCGTGCTCGTCTCCGGAACCGTCACCGCGCCGGTGCGGGGTGAGTGTGGCCGCTGCCTGACGCCGTTCACCGACGAGGTGGTCGTCGACCTGCAGGAGCTGTTCGCCTACCCCGACAGCGTCACGGAGGAGACCACCGAGGAGGGTGAGGTCGGGCGGATCGAGAACGATCTGATCAATCTCGATCCGTACGTGCGGGACGCGGTGGTCCTCGGGTTGCCGCTGTCGCCGCTGTGCCGGAGCGACTGCCGCGGCCTGTGCGTGACCTGCGGGACGCGCTGGGACGAGCTGCCAGCCGAGCACGCGCACGAACAGATCGACCCACGCTGGGCGGCCCTTGCCGAGCGGTTCAGTGACCAGCGAACTGACAGTCAGGAGAAGTAGACGTGGCCGTTCCGAAGCGGAAGATGTCGCGGAGCAACACCCGCCACCGCCGCGCGCAGTGGAAGGCGACCGCGCCGACGCTCGCCCCATGCAGCAACCGTGCGTGCCGGCAGCCCAAGCTCCCGCACGTCGCCTGCCCGAACTGCGGTCAGTACGGCGGGCGGAACATCCTCGCGGTCTGATCTGCTGGCCTCCCGCGAGCGATGTCCGGCAGCGCCACGTAGCCCAGCTGGGGACGTGGCGCGCTGGTGCGCGAACTGTCGGCTACGGTCTGTGCGGAACCCCGTACAGCGAGCAGTCCCACAGATCGCGGAGGTGAGTACGTGAGCCACAGCGGGCACGCGGGCGACGAGGAGGCGCCCCCGGACACCGGAGGTCGGGGCACCGGTGCCGGCACGTTGACCGCCGCTCTTGGTGCCGAGCTGTCCCCGGAGATGCTGGGTCTGTCGTTGACCCACCGGTCCTATGCCTACGAGAACGGCGGCCTCCCCACCAACGAACGGTTGGAGTTCCTCGGGGACGCCGTGCTCAGCCTCGTCATCACCGAGTCGCTGTTCCGCGAGCACCCCGACCTGCCGGAGGGGAGGTTGGCGAAGCTGCGGGCCTCGGTGGTGAACATGCGGGCGTTGGCCGGGGTGGCCCGGGGGCTCGGTCCGGGAGGGCTGGGCGCGCACGTGCGGCTCGGGCGCGGCGAGGAGGTCACCCACGGTCGGGACAAGGCGAGCATTCTCGCCGACACCCTTGAGGCGATCCTCGGTGCCGTGTACCTGGAGCGGGGCATCGATGTCGCCGCGGCCGTCATCCACCGGCTCTTCGATCCGGCCATGGCCGACGCCGCGCAGCGGGGAGCGGGCCTCGACTGGAAGACCAGCCTTCAGGAGCTCACCGCCGCGCGCGGGCTCGGGGTGCCGGACTACACGGTCAGCGAGGCGGGTCCCGATCATGAGAAGCATTTCACCGCCGTGGTCCGCGTTGCCGCCGAGGACCTCGGCTCCGGCCAGGGCCGGAGCAAGAAGGAATCCGAGCAGCAGGCCGCCGAGGCAGCCTGGAAGGCGCTGCGCGACCGGTTCAACGCTGGCTGATCGTGGACCCCTCATACCGGCCGGGTGCGGTCGGCCACGCCGGACCGGCGAGATCGCGAGGCTGAGGAGGTGCCCGAGCTCCCCGAGGTCGAGGTCGTCCGGCAGGGCGTCGACCGCTGGGTGACCGGCCGGACCGTCGCCGAGGTCGAGGTGCGGCATCCGCGGGCGATCCGGCGGCACGCCGGCGGCGCCGAGGATTTCGCGGCGGTGCTGGTGGGGCGCACGGTGACGGCGGTCCGGCGGCGCGGGAAGTACCTGTGGCTGCCGCTGGACTCGGGTGACGCGCTGGTCGGGCACCTGGGGATGAGCGGCCAGCTCCTCGTCGTTTCCCCCGGGACACCGGCCGAGACGCACCTGCGGGCGAGGTTCGCCTTCGCTGACGGCGGCCAGGAGCTGCGTTTCGTCGATCAGCGCACCTTCGGTGGGCTCGCCGTCGACCCTGCTGGCGCCCCGTTGCCCAGCTCGATCCGGCACATCGCGCGTGACCCCCTCGATCCGGAGTTCGACGACGATGCGTTCGTCGCGGCACTTCGGCGGCGGCGCACCGGGGTCAAGCGGGCGCTGCTGGACCAGACGCTCGTCTCCGGCGTGGGCAACATCTACGCCGACGAGGCCCTGTGGCGGGTCCGGCTGCACTGGGCGCGACCCAGCGAGTCGCTGACCCGACCGGCGGCGCGCGCCCTGCTCGCCGCCGTGCGCGAGGTGCTCGGGTCCGCGCTCGCCGCCGGTGGGACGTCCTTCGACTCGCTGTACGTCAATGTCAACGGCGAGAGCGGGTACTTCGACCGCTCGCTGGCGGCCTACGGGCAGGGCGACCGGCCGTGTCCGCGGTGCGGTACGCCGATCCGGCGCGAGCCCTTCATGAACCGGTCGAGCTACCGGTGCCCGCGCTGCCAGCCCGGCCCGCGCCGACCTCGCCGGTAGCCCGGCCGGCGCCGCCCTCAGCCGCCGAAGACCTGCGTCCACCAACCGCCGGCAGCGTAGGCGGCGCCCATCGCCGTGTAGGAGCAGTTCACGATGTTGGCCCGGTGCCCGGAGCTGGCCATCCAGGCGGTCATCACCGCGGTCGGCGTGGGGTAGCCGCGCGCGACGTTCTCGCCCACCGAGCCGGTGAACCCGTGCGCCTCCGCGCGCGCCAGCATCGTGCTGCCGTTGCTTCCGGTGTGACTCAGCAGGTCGTGGGCGGCCATGTCGCTGGTGTGCTCCTGGGCCGCGGCGGTCAACCGCGGGTCGGTGCGCACCGGCTGGCAACCGCGCTGGGCGCGTTCCCGGTTGACCAGGCCCAGCAGCTGGGAGCCATAGCCGGTCGTCGGGTCCGCCAGGCCCGCGGCCGAGGTGGGCGAGGCGGCCTGTGGCGCGGCGCCCGGTCGGGGGAGCTGGGTGGTCACGGGGCCGCGGGTGGTGGTGACATCGGTCAGGGTGGGCCGCGGACCGGTACCGATCATGCGGGGGGCCAGCAGCACTCCCGCGACGAGCACACCGACCGTCAGTGCGGTACGCACCACCCGCTGGTACGGGTTGCCCGCGACGACCGGTGCGGGCGCTGGTTCCCGGCCACGAATCGTGAACCGGTCCAGCGGGTCCTCCCGCTGGACCTGACGGGCGTCCGGGACCCGGCGCGACGGCACCTCCGGAGTCTAGCCCGATGATCGGCAGGCGTTCGTCCACCGATGGTGTAGCGACGCCGGTCATCGGCCGGCCCGGCTCGCGTTCCTTTCGGGCGGCTCGCTAACCTCGGCGCGGGTGCCACTCGCCGAGTGGCCGAGCCCGGCGCCGGTTCGTCTCACGACCGTCCGCTTCGGATGCTGCCAGGATCGTGGAGTTGCTCGTTGCCAGGGAGAGGTGACCGGCGGTGATCGTCGCGGGGTTTCTGATGCTGCTCGTCATCGCGCCGCTGGCCGTCTTCTGGGGCGACTCTCGGGTTGTCGCCGGATTGGCCTGCCTGGTCGCGGCGCTGGCCCTGTGGCGGGCGGCCATGCTGCAGGAACGGGAGCGCCTGCGTGGTTCCCGGCCGAACAGCGCGGCCGACGTGGTGCGCCAGCTGTCGGCCTGGGTCACCCAGCGTCGCCGCGACCCGATCGTCTCCAAGACCGCACTGGACCGGGGCCAGGAGTACGCGACGGGCGTGCAGGACGGCGCGTATGCCACCCTCGACGAGGTCCTTGATCGCCTCGCCGAGCTGCTGCGGATGCTGCCCGGCGTCGAGTCGACGCGGCGTGGGCGCCGCTCCGGGCGGGCCCGGCCGTCGGGGCGGCCGGCCGCGGGCAGCACGCGACGGTCGGGTTCGTCCACCCGGGTCACGCCACCGGCCGGAGCGCGGCGTACCGCACCGGCCGGTTCCGTCGAGGGGCGGCCGCGGCCGCCGGCGCCCCGGGGCGGGGCGGGACGGGGCACCCCACCACGGGGTGCCGCACCCCTTGGCCCCAGGGGAGAGGCCGGCAGGCCACGTTCCGGGGGGAGTCCGGGGCCGGCGGACCCGCGGTCGGACCCACGGTCGGGTCCGCCCCGGGACCGGCAACCGCCTGCGGGAAAGCGCCCGTCCGGGCCACCTCCGGCGGGTGCCACCGAGCCACCCGCGCCCCGGCCGGCTCCGGAGAGCGGTCGCGGTGGCGAGGCGCCGGGGGAGCCGCCGCAGGGTTCCGTCCTGGCGGCCCCGACCCGATCACGGCCGGCCGGGCCGGCCAGCCAGCGGCCGCCCGCCGCCCGGCGACCGCTGGACCCCGACATCGTCGCCAGCCCTACGTCGTGAGGGGCCTGATCCCGGAGCTGGTTGGGCGCGTTCTGTGACGGAAAACTTGCCGTTCGTGCGTACGAATCCGCGAAACTCGCCGCTGGTTAGCAGTCTCAGACCGGGAGCGCTACACTCGACGTGGACTTCTCCGTATGTCCTCGGGTCTTCGTTGTCGCGATTTTCTGCTGTTACGGGTCCCGGCGTCTCGGAGCGTTCCCGCCGAAAGTTGCCCAGCACCCTGTGTGTGCACGCGGTTCGTGTGCCGCACCTGTCTTGCCGTGGAGGCCTTCGAGATGGCCAAGGCCCTGCTCGGTCACGTAGCGCCGCGCCCTGATCGTCGTCTTCTCGATGAGGTGACATTTCTCCGTAGTCGAGTGCGTCACCTGGAAGCGGAGCTGGCGGAACTGCGGGCACAGCGCGACACCGACGAGGTAGACCTTGAGGACGGGTTGCGCCGCCTGTCCGAGATCTCCCAGCCAGCGTTGACCTGACCCGGGGCAGCGTCCCCGAGTCTGTCGGCCCGGTCACGGCGAGGTGATCGGGCCATTGGTACGCGGTCCGTTGGTATCCGGTCCATCGGTACGTGGGCCGCTGGTGGGTGAGCCCGCCGCTGCGCGCGTTGTTCGGATCGGTGCGTGCGCCGGAGTACCGTCTGGGTCGGCGCCGTCCGGCTGCGTGCCGTACCCGCCGCGCGGTCGGTCCAGGTCGGGCCGGCCTGTCACGCCTACCAGACCTCCGTCGGAGAGCCGTGCACCTCAAGAGCCTCACGCTGAAGGGCTTCAAGTCCTTCGCCTCCGCCACCCAGCTTCGCTTCGAGCCGGGTATCACCTGCGTGGTTGGGCCCAACGGCTCGGGCAAGTCCAACGTGGTCGACGGGATCGCCTGGGTGCTCGGCGAGCAGGGAGCCAAGGCGCTTCGTGGCGGCAAGATGGACGATGTGATCTTCGCCGGGACCTCCGGCCGGGCGGCGCTGGGTCGGGCCGAGGTCACGCTGACCATCGACAACACCGACGGGGCGCTCCCGATCGAGTACAGCGAGGTGTCGATAACCCGACGGCTGTTCCGGTCCGGCGACAGCGAGTACGAGATCAACGGCCAGTCGTGCCGGTTGCTGGACATCCAGGATCTGCTGTCCGATTCCGGCATCGGCCGGGAGATGCACGTCATCGTCGGCCAAGGGCAGCTCGACTCGGTGCTGCAGGCCCGTCCGGAGGACCGGCGCGGCTTCATCGAGGAGGCCGCCGGGGTCCTCAAACATCGCAAGCGCAAGGAGAAGGCGCTGCGGAAGCTGGACGCGATGCAGGCCAACCTGGCCCGGATCCAGGATCTCGCGGCGGAGCTGCGCCGGCAGCTCAAGCCATTGGGGCGGCAGGCCGAGGTGGCCCGGCGCGCCGCCGTCATCCAGGCTGAGCTGCGCGATGCCCGGTTGCGGCTGCTCGCCGACGACGTGGTCGAGCTGCGCGGCACGCTGGACAAGGAACTGGCCGACGAGGCGGCGATCCGGCAGCGGCGGGCCGAAGTCGAGCAGGCGCTGACCGCCGCGCAGGATCGCGAGACCGAGCTGGACCAGGTCATGGCGGCCACCGCGCCCCAGCTGGCCCGCGCCCAGGAGGCGTGGTTCCGCCTGGCGGCGCTGGAGGAACGGTTCCGCGGCACCGCTCAGCTCGCCGCCGAACGGGCCCGGCACCTCTCGGCCCAGCCGGAGGAGTCCGGGTCGGGGCGGGACCCGGCGGAACTGGAGCGGGAGGCGGAGGAGGTCCGTGCCGCCGAGGAGGAGCTGGAGGACGTCCTCGCCGGTGACCAGGACCGGCTCGCCGGAGCCGTCGCGGGTCGGCAGGCGACCGAGCAGCGGTTGGCGGATGCGGAGCGGGCGCTGGTCGCCGCGGTCAAGGCCGTCGCCGACCGCAGGGAAGGGCTGGCCAGGCTCACCGGCCAGGTCGACTCGCTGCGCAGCCGGCTGGCCAAGGCTGGCGAGGAGATCGAACGGGTGTCGGCATCGATCGCGGACGCCCGGGACCGGGCGGCCGAGTCCCGGGCGGCCTTCGAGTCGCTGCAGGGCCAGGTCGGTGCCCTGGACGCCGGCGAGCTGGATCTCGACGCGCGCCACGAGTCAGCGGTGCGGGCCCTGGAGGAGGTCACGGCGCAGGTCGAGACGCTCCTCGCCGGGGAGCACGAGGCGGAGCGCGACCGATCCACCTGGTCCGCCCGGCACGAGGCGCTGGCCCTCGGCCTGACCCGGCGGGACGGCACGGGGGCGCTGCTCGCCAGCGGTTCCCGGGTGCCCGGCCTGCTGGGCTCGGTGGCCGCCCTGCTCACCGTCGAGCCCGGCTATGAGGCAGCGCTGGCCGCCGCCCTCGGCGGGATCGCCGAGGCGGTAGCGGTCTCCACGGTCGCGGACGCGGTCGCCGCGCTGGAGATGTTGAAGGCCGACGATGCGGGGCGGGCCGGCGTTCTGGTCGGTGGCGCCTCGGCGGCACCTGGCGCCGGGGACGCGCGGTCCGGGTGGCCGGACCTTCCGCCCCACGCCCGGTGGGCCCTCGACGTCGTCGGCGGGCCGGCCTCGCTGGGGCCGGCGCTGTACCGGGCACTGGACCGGGTCGCCGTGGTCCACGATCTCGCCGGGGCGCTGGCATTGGTCACCGACCACCCCAGGATCAAGGCGGTCACTCCCGCCGGCGACCTCCTCGGCCCGGACTGGGCCATCGGTGGGTCGGCCAGCGTGCCCAGCGTGATCGAGGTCCAGGCCGCGGTGGACGAGGCGCGGCAGAAGCTGAACGAGGCGGATGCGCGGCTGCGCCAGCTCGGTGCCGAGATCACCGGGGCCCGGACCGAGCGGGCGCGCCGGGCGGCCATGGTCGAGACGGCCATGAACGCGCTCAACGAGTCCGACGCGCAGATGAACGCCGTCGCCGAGCAGCTGGCCCAGCTCGGTTCGGTGGCCCGGGCGGCCACCGCCGAGGCCGAGCGGTTGGAGCGGGCCCGGGCGGAGGCCGAGCAGGCCCGCGACCGGGACCGGGACGGGCTGGCGGCCCTGGAGCAGCGGCTGGAGCTGGCCGAGGCCGTTCCGGTTGACGAGGAACCGTCGGCCGAGATCCGGGACACGCTGGACGAGGCGGCCCGGGTCGCGCGCCAGGCCGAGCTGGAGGCTCGGCTGGCGGTGCGCACCGGCGAGGAGCGGGTGCGGGCGCTGAGAGGGCGCGCGGACTCGCTGCTCCAGGCCGCGCAGGCCGAGCGCGCGGCGCGGGCCAGGCGGGCCCAGGCCCGGCGGCAGCGGGTGCGGGGGGCCCGGATCGCCCAGGCGGTCGCCGGCACCGCCGAGGCCGCGATGGCGGGGATCGCCAGGTCACTGGCGCGGGCCGCGGCGGAGCGGGACATGGCGCAGCAGGATCGGGTGCTGCACGAGGGCGAGCTGCAGGCGCTCCGGGCGACCACCCGTGACCTCTCGGCCGAGTTGGACCGGCTGACCAGCGTCGTACACAAGGACGAGGTGGCCCGGGCGGAGCGGCGGCTGCGGCTCGAGCAGCTGGAGAGCAAGGTCGCCGAGGAGTACGCGCTGGACCTGCTGACGCTCGCGGCCGAGTACGGACCGCAGGTCCCGGTGCCGGCGACCGCGGCGGAGACGTTCGAGTACGAGCAGGCACGGGAGCGCGGGGAGCAGGTCGTCGCGCCACAGCCGGCACGGTTCCACCGCCCGACCCAGGAGAAGCGGGCCGCCCGCGCCGAGCGGGATCTCGCTCTGCTCGGCAGGGTCAACCCGCTCGCGCTGGAGGAGTTCGCCGCGCTGGAGGAGCGGTACAAGTACCTCGGCGAGCAGCTGGAGGACCTCAAGGCGACCCGCCGGGACCTGCTGACGGTCGTCCGCGACGTCGACGAGCGCATCCACGATGTCTTCCGCAGCGCGTTCGAGGACACCGCGCGGGAGTTCGAGGTCGTCTTCCGCACCCTCTTCCCGGGTGGCGAGGGCCGGTTGGTGCTGACCGATCCGGACGACCTGCTGACCACCGGGGTGGAGGTGGAGGCCCGGCCACCGGGCAAGAAGGTGAAGCGGCTGTCGCTGCTGTCCGGTGGGGAGCGGTCGTTGACCGCGGTCGCGCTGCTGGTGGCGATCTTCCGGGCACGGCCGTCACCGTTCTACGTGATGGACGAGGTCGAGGCGGCGCTGGACGACGTCAACCTGGGGCGCCTGCTGGAGCTGATCCAGCAGCTGCGCGACTCCAGCCAGCTCATTGTGATCACCCACCAGAAGCGGACGATGGAGATCGGCGACGCGCTGTACGGGGTCAGCATGCGTGGTGACGGCATCTCACAGGTGATCAGCCAGCGGCTGCGGGAGCGGGAGCCGGTCTGAGGCCGACCGCAGCGCACGGCGAGCGGTCCGCCGCTGTCGCGCCGGCAGCGCGGCGGCGGAAGGCTCTGCAAGGATCGGTCCATGGACTACCTGGTTGCCGCCGTCGCACTCGCGCTGGTCGTGCTGCTCGTGACGGCCGGTCTGGTCGTGACGCGATCCCGCCGGGGTCGCCGGTCGCCCGCTGGCCCACAGCTGGCGCCCCCCGCGGACGTCGAGGTGCCGGAGCCAGTCGAGGTATCGACCGTCGAGGTGCCGGAGCCGGTCGCCGGGCGGTTGGTACGGCTGCGAGCCCGACTCGCCCGCTCCCAGTCGACGTTCGGCCGCGGCCTGCTCGCGGTGCTCGCCCGCGATCGGCTCGACGACGAGGCGTGGGAGGAGATCGAGGAGCGGCTGCTCACGGCCGACGTCGGCGTCGCCGCCGCGGGCGAGATCGTCGCCCGGCTGCGGACCCGGTGCAAGGTCCTCGGCGCCCGCGGCGAGGCGGAGCTGCGCGCGCTGCTCGCCGAGGAGCTGGTCGCCGTGCTCGACCCGGGCGCCAACCGGCTGGTCGCCAGCTCACCGGTGGACGGTCAGCCGGCGGTCGTGCTGATGGTCGGGGTCAACGGCACCGGAAAGACCACCACCTGCGGCAAGCTGGCCCGGGTGCTCGTGTCCCAGGGACACACCGTGCTGCTCGGTGCCGCGGACACCTTCCGGGCCGCGGCCGCCGACCAGCTGGAGACCTGGGCCGGCCGGGTTGGCGCGGTCACCGTGCGGGGGGTGGCGGGAGCGGACCCGGCCTCGGTGGCATTCGACGCCGTCAGGCGGGGGATCGACTCGGGTGTCGATGCCGTGGTCATCGACACCGCCGGCCGGCTGCACACCAAGGCTGGCCTGATGGACGAGCTGGGCAAGGTCAAGCGGGTGATCGAGAAGCAGGCGCCGGTGACCGAGACACTGCTGGTGCTGGACGCGACGACCGGGCAGAACGGCCTCGCCCAGGCCCGGGTGTTCGCCGAGGTCGCCGAGGTCACCGGCATCGTGCTGACCAAGCTGGACGGGACGGCCAAGGGCGGCATCGTCATCGCGGTCCAGCGGGAGCTCGGCGTACCGGTGAAGCTGGTCGGGCTGGGGGAGGGGCCGGACGATCTCGCGCCGTTCGAGCCGGCGGAGTTCGTCGACGCGCTGCTGGGCGACTGAGCCGGCGCGAGTTCGTCCCGGTCGTGCGTGTTTCGCCGCGTAAGTACGGTTACGTAACATCAGTGACCCGCAGTTGGTCCGATGTTCACACATCGGAAACAGGCGAACACCTTCCGGTGAAACAGTCGGCCCTGAGGCTCCTTCCGAATGGTGGGGCCGGCCGGCTCCCCCGAAGGGAGGCTCAGGGCATATGAACTCGGGTGATACCGCCTGGGTGCTCGCATCCAGCGCGCTGGTGTTGTTGATGACGCCGGGCCTGGCGTTCTTCTACGGCGGCATGGTGCGAGCCAAGAGCGTGCTCAACATGCTCATGATGAACTTCATCTGCCTGGCGATCGTCGGCGTCCTGTGGATGCTCTACGGCTACAGCCTCGCCTTCGCGCCGGACGCCAAGCTCGGTCTGGTCGGCAACCTCGGCAACGTGGGGCTGAAGGGCACGATCGACCAGCTCACCGGCGCGTCCGGGCACCAGATCCCGGTCCTGGCGTTCGTCATGTTCCAGCTCATGTTCGCGATCATCACGCCGGCGCTGGTCTCCGGGGCGATCGCGGACCGGGCGAAGTTCTGGGCCTGGGGCGCGTTCGTCGTGCTGTGGGCGACGATCGTCTACTTCCCGGTCGCGCACTGGGTGTTCGCCTTCGATGTCACCGACAGCGCCGGCAATGTCGTCGCCGCCGGCGGCTGGATCGCCAACAAGCTCAAGGCCTACGACTTCGCCGGCGGTACGGCGGTACACATCAACGCCGGCGCGGCCGGGCTCGCCCTGGCGCTGGTGCTGGGCAAGCGCCGGGGCTGGCCGAAGGAGCCGATGCGCCCGCACAACGTGCCGTTCGTGCTGCTCGGCGCCAGCCTGCTGTGGTTCGGCTGGTTCGGCTTCAACGCGGGCTCGTCGCTGAAGGCCGACGCGGTCGCCGCGAACGCGTTCACCACCACGATGGTCGCCACGGCCGCGGCGACACTCGGCTGGCTGGTCGTGGAGCAGATCCGGGACGGCAAGCCCACGACCGTGGGCGCTGCGTCGGGCGCCGTCGCCGGGCTGGTGGCGATCACCCCGGCGTGCGCCTTCGTCAACCCGGTCGGCGGGACGATCATCGGGGCGGTCGCCGGAGCGGCCTGCGCGCTCGCGGTGAGCATGAAGTACCGGTTCGGGTTCGACGATTCCCTCGACGTGGTCGGGGTCCATCTGGTCGGCGGTACCGTCGGCACCGTGCTCACCGGCGTGTTCGCCACGACGACGACCGGTGCGGCCGCCCAGAACGGCCTGTTCGAGGGTGGCGGGTTCGACCAGCTCTGGCGCCAGGTGGTCGCGGCGGTGGCCGTGTTCGCCTACTCGTTCGTGCTCGCCTACATCATTGGCAAGCTGATCGACAAGACGATCGGCTTCCGGGTCAGCGAGGAGGACGAGGTGACGGGCGTGGACACCAGCGAGCACGCGGAGTCGGGGTACGAGCTGGCGGCGGTCGGGGCGGGCGGGGCGTTCCGGCCGCAGGCATCCGGCGTGAGCACCGGGACGGTGGGGGCATGAAGCTGGTCACGGCGATCCTCAAGCCGTTCAAGCTCGACGATGTCAAGCACGCGCTGGAGTCCCTCGGGGTGCACGGGCTGACCGTCTCGGAGGTGCAGGGCTACGGCCGGCAGAAGGGGCACACCGAGGTCTATCGGGGGGCCGAGTACACCGTGGACTTCGTGCCGAAGGTGCGGGTGGAGGTCCTGGTCGACGCCGCGGACGCGGATCGGGTCGTCGAGGCGATCGCCTCGGCCGCGCGTACCGGGAAGATCGGCGACGGCAAGGTGTGGGTCACCCCGGTCGACGCCCTGGTCCGGGTCCGCACGGGTGAGCGTGGTCCCGACGCCCTGTGACCCAGCCAAGCTGATGGCCGCCCGGGAGAACCTTCTCGGGCGGCCCGACCTGGTTGGCGCCCCGCTGCGCAGGGCGCTGACCGACCTGTACGACCGGTGGCTGGGCGGTCTGCTGCCGAAGCTGCCGGGTGTCGCGCTGGTCGCGGTCGGCGGCCTCGGCCGGCGGGAGCCGGCGCCGCACTCCGACCTCGACCTGCTGCTGGTGCACGACGGCAGCACGACCGGCATGGCGGACATCGCCGACGCCGTCTGGTACCCGGTGTGGGACACCAAGATCGGGCTGGATCACTCGGTACGCACCGTCGAGCAGGCGCGCACCGTCGCCAGGGAGGACCTCAAGGCGGCGCTGGGACTGCTCTACACCCGGCACCTCGCCGGGGACCCCGCGCTGACCGGGCGGTTGCGGGCGACCGCGCTGGAGTCGTGGCGGGTCAATGCCCAGCGCCGGCTGCCGGAGCTGCTCTCGGCGGTCCACGAGCGGTGGGCCGCCCACGGCGAGGCCGCCTTCCTGCTCGAACCGCAGCTGAAGGAGAGCCGGGGCGGGCTGCGTGACGTGCACGCCGTCCAGGCGCTGGCCGCCGCCCAGCTCGCCGACTGGCCCTCCGGCGCGCTGGGCGCTGCCTACACCGTGCTGCTGGACGTCCGCGGCGAGCTGCACCGCCGGGCCGGCCGCGCCCTGGACCGGCTGGTGCTGCAGGAACAGCGCGGGATCGCCGAGGCGCTCGGGTACGCCGGCACGGCCGGGGCGGACGCCGACGCGGTGCTGCTGCGGGCCGTCTCCGAGGCCGCCCGCACGGTGGCGTTCGCGGTGGACACCGCCTTCCGGCGGGTCGAGTCCGATCTCGTCGCACGCCGGCCGCGACGGCGTGGCCGCCAGCGTGGCGGTGAGCGGCGGCCGCTGGCGGAGGGGGTGGTGGAGCAGGACGGTGAGCTGGTGCTGGCCCGGGACGCCGACCCGCGGACCGATCCGGCGCTGCCGTTGCGCGCCGCGGCGGCCGCCGCACGGTCCGGCTGGCCGCTGGCGCCGTTCGCGCTCTCCCGGCTGGCGGCGGAGTCGGCTCCGCTCCCCGAACCGTGGCCCGCCGAGGCCCGTGAGGCGCTCGTCGGCACGCTCTCCTGCGGTCACCCCGCCGTCGCCGTGCTGGAGGCGCTGGACCAGGCCGGACTGCTGGTTCGGATGCTCCCGGAATGGGAGCGGGTGCGGTTCCTTCCGCAGCACAACGCGGTGCACCGGTTCACCGTCGACCGGCACCTGATGGAGGCGGCGGCGAACGCCTCCGACCTCGCCCGGCGGGTGGCCCGGCCCGACCTGCTGGTCCTGGGCGCCTTCCTGCATGACATCGGTAAGGGCTCGCCGGAGGCCGGCGACCATTCGGTGGTGGGCGCGGAGCTGGCCCGGGGGATCGCCACCCGGATCGGGCTGCCCGCCGCTGACGTGGACACCGTGGCCGCGATGGCCCGGCACCACCTGCTGCTGCCGGACACGGCCACCCGCCGTGACCTGGACGACCCGGCGACCACCCGGGTGGTCGCCGACGTGGTCGACGGGTCGACCGAGTTGCTCGAGCTGCTGCACACCCTCGCCGAGGCCGACGCCCGGGCCACCGGTCCCGGGGTGTGGACGGACTGGAAGGGTGGCCTGGTGCGGGATCTGGTCGCCCGGGTCGCGCGGGAGTTGCACGGCGTGCCGCGGCCGGGGCCGACCCCGCTGTCCGCGGAGATCGCCGAACTCGCCGCGGCCGGCGCCCTCGCCGTGCGGCTCGACGGCGATCAGGTGACCGTGGTTGCCCCGGCGCTCCGGGGCCTGCTCAGCCGTGCCGCCGGCGTCCTCGCGCTGCACCTGCTGAGCGTGCGGTCCGCCGACATCCGGACGGTCGGCGCGACCGCGGTGAACAGCTTCGCGGTGACCCCCAGGTTCGGTCGCATCCCCGACGCCGCGCTGCTCCGCGAGGACCTGCGGCGGGCGCTTGCCGGCGGGCTTCCGCTCGCCGAGCGGGTGGCAGCCAAGGATGTGTCCTACCGCGCACCGACCGGCGGTCCCGCGGGGCCACCGCCGGAGGTGCTGTGGTTCGACGACGCGGGCACCGGCGTCACGGTCCTGGAGCTGCGGGCTACCGACTCGGTCGGCCTGCTGTACCGGGTCGCGGGTGCCCTGGAGCGGGCTGGCCTGGACATCCGCGCCGCCCGCGTGAGCACCCTGGGCAATGCGGTGGTGGACGCCTTCTACCTGCTCGGTCCCGACGGCGGCCCGATCCGGGAGGCCGAGCTGCGGGCCGCCGTTCGGCGGGCCGTGCTCGTCGCGGTCGGGGCCTGATCAGCCGGCCACCGACGGCGCCGCAGAGCACCGACTACGCTGGCTGCGAGCCGGCGCCCGAGGTGCGCCGGCCGTGGCCGAGAACCCTGGGGTGCCTGTGTTCGACACGCTCTCCGAGCGCTTGGAGAAGGTCTTCTCCGGTCTGCGTAGCAAGGGTCGGCTGACCGAGGCCGACATTGACGCGACCGCCCGGGAGATCCGGATCGCGCTGCTGGAGGCAGACGTCGCGCTGCCGGTCGTCAAGGAGTTCATTGCCGCGATCCGGACCCGGGCCCGGGGCGCGGAGGTCTCCAGGGCGCTGAACCCGGCGCAGCAGATCATCAAGATCGTCGACGATGGGCTCGTCACCGTGCTCGGCGGGGAGACCCGCCGGTTGAGGCTCGCGAAGAACCCACCGACCGTGATCATGCTCGCGGGCCTGCAGGGTGCCGGCAAGACCACCCTCGCCGGCAAGCTCGCGCTGTGGCTGCGGAAGCAGGGGCACACCCCGCTGCTGGTCGCCGCCGACCTGCAGCGCCCCAACGCGGTCACCCAGCTCCAGGTGGTCGCCCGCCAGGCCGAGGTCGAGGTGTTCGCGCCCGAGCCGGGCAACGGGATCGGCGACCCGGTCGCGGTGGCCCGCCAGGGTGTCGAGCAGGCCAGGCACCGGATGCACGACATCGTCGTCGTGGACACCGCCGGCCGGCTCGGCATCGACGCCGAGATGATGGCGCAGGCGGCCGCGATCCGGGACGCGATCAACCCCGACGAGACGCTGTTCGTCGTCGACGCGATGCTGGGGCAGGACGCGGTGACCACCGCGGCGGCGTTCCGGGATGGCGTCGGTTTCACCGGCGTGGTGCTCACGAAGCTCGACGGCGACGCCCGTGGTGGCGCGGCGCTGTCGGTGCGGCACGTCACCGGGCAGCCGATCATGTTCGCGTCCAACGGCGAGAAGCTGGCCGACTTCGACGTCTTCCACCCGGACCGGATGGCCTCCCGGATCCTCGGCATGGGTGACGTGCTGTCGCTGATTGAGCAGGCCGAGGCGACCTTCGACGAGGCCGAGGCCGAGCGGATGGCGAGCAAGCTCGCCTCCGGCAACAGCTTCACGCTGGAGGACTTCCTCGAGCAGATGCTCGCCCTCCGGCGGATGGGGCCGCTGCAGAACCTGCTCGGCATGCTCCCCGGCGCCGGGCAGATGAAGGACGCGATCGGGTCCATCGACGAGCGGGAGCTGGACCGGACCGCGGCGATCATCCGGTCGATGACCCCGGCCGAGCGGCAGGACCCGAAGCTCATCAACGGCTCGCGGCGGGTCCGCATCGCCCGCGGTTCGGGGGTCACCGTCACCGAGGTGAACAGCCTGGTCGACCGGTTCTTCGAGGCACGCAAGCTGATGCAGCAGATGGCCGGCGCGGCGGGCTTCCCCGGTGCCCGGCGGAGGGTCTCCAAGACCCGCACCAAGAAGGGGAAGAAGGGCAAGGCCGGCCCGACCGGCGGTCGCGGGCCGACCCAGCCGCGGCTCCCTGGGGCAGGCTTCCCCGGTGGCCTTCCCGGCCTGCCGCCGGCCGGCCATCCGCTGGCCGGGCTGCCGCCCGGCACCGAGCTGCCAGACCTGTCCAGGCTGAGGTTCCCGAAGCCGTGAGCCCGCGGCTGCACCTGCGTGGCGTGCTCCTCCCCGACGGTGTCGAGCGGGACCTCTACGTGCTGGACGGCCACCTGACCCTGGAACCGGTGGCGGGGGCGGAGACCGTGACCCGGTCCGGCTGGGTGCTGCCCGGCCTGGTGGACGCGCACTGCCACGTCGGGCTCGGCCCGGACGGTCCGGTCGCCGAACCCGACCGCGTCCGGGAGCAGTCGGCCGCCGACCGGGACGCCGGGGCGTTGCTGCTGCGGGACGCCGGCTCGCCGGTGGACACCCGGTTCCTGGACGGCGAGGCGGACCAGCCCCGGATCCTGCGGGCGGGCCGGCACGTGGCCCGGACGAAGCTGTACATCCGGGGCCTCGCGGTCGAGGTCGAACCGATCGAGCTCGCCGGTGAGCTGGCTGCCCAGGCGGCCCGGGGTGACGGCTGGGTGAAGCTGGTCGGGGACTGGATCGACCGGTCGGTGGGTGACCTGGCACCGCTGTGGCCGGCCGAGACGCTGCGGGTGGCGGTGGCGGCCGCGCACGCCGCGGGCGCGCGGGTCGCGGTGCACACCTTCGGTGCGGAGGCGCTGCCGGACCTTGTCGCGGCGGGAGTGGACTCCATCGAACACGGCACCGGCCTGACCGACGACGTGATCGGGAGCATGCTGGAGCACGGCACGGCCCTGGTCCCGACCCTGATCAACACCGACAACTTCCCTGCCATCGCCGCCGACGCGACGAAGTACCCCACCTACGCGAGTCGGATGCGGCGGCTGCACCGCACCTCCCGGGAGCGGGTCCGGGCGGCGTACGAGGCAGGTGTGCCGATCTACTGCGGGACTGACGCGGGTGGCCTGCTGCCGCACGGCCTGGTCGCGGACGAGATCCGCGCGCTGCACGCGGCCGGGCTGACCTCGACGGACGCGCTGGCGGCGGGGTCTTGGGCCGCCCGGGAGTGGCTGGGGCTGCCGGGGCTCGTCGAGGGCGCCCCGGCCGACCTGGTGGTCTACGCCGCCGACCCCCGGTCCGATCTGACCGTGCTGGACACGCCGATGCTGATCATGCTCCGGGGCCGGGTGCGGGGGGCCGGCCGGCCGCCGTGCTGACCGCCCCGTAGCATTCACCGCCATGGCAAAGGCACCCGTGCTCACCCCGCAGGCGGCGGATTTCCCGCGCTGGTACCAGGACGTCATCGCCAAGGCCGAGCTGGCCGAGTCCGGCCCGGTGCGCGGCACGATGGTGATCCGGCCGTACGGGTACTCGCTGTGGGAACGGATGCAGGCCGAGGTCGACGCCCGAATCAAGGCCGCTGGGGCGCGCAACGCGTACTTCCCGCTGTTCATCCCCGAGTCGTACCTGAAGCGGGAGGCCGAGCACGTCGAGGGGTTCAGCCCCGAGCTGGCGGTGGTGACCCACGCCGGGGGCAAGGAGCTGGAGGAGCCGGTCGTGGTCCGGCCGACCAGTGAGACGGTCATCGGCGAGTTCATGGCCAAGTGGGTGCAGAGCTACCGGGACCTACCGTTGCTGCTCAACCAGTGGGCGAACGTCGTGCGGTGGGAGCTGCGGCCCCGGGTGTTCCTGCGGACCAGCGAGTTCCTCTGGCAGGAGGGGCACACCGCGCACGCGACGTTCGAGGACGCGCGCGACTACGCCCGGATGATCCTGCACGACGTCTACCAGGACTTCATGGTCAACGTCCTCGCCATGCCCATCGTGGTCGGTCGGAAGACCGCGCGGGAGCGGTTCGCCGGCGCGATCAACACCCTCACCTGCGAGGGGATGATGGGTGACGGCAAGGCCCTCCAGATGGGCACCAGCCACGAGCTGGGGCAGAACTTCGCCCGGGCCTTCGACATCGACTACCTAGACGCCACGGGCGCCCGGCAGCATGTCTGGACCACCTCCTGGGGCGCCTCGACCCGCATGGTCGGTGGCCTGATCATGGCGCACGGCGACGACAACGGCCTGCGGGTGCCGCCACTGCTGGCTCCGGTGCAGGTGCTGGTGGTGGCCGTGAAGGCGGAGACGGTCGAGCGGGCCGTGGCGGTGGCCGCCGAGCTGTCCGCGGCGGGCGTGCGGGCCGAGGCGGAGCTGCGCACCGACACGCCGTTCGGCCGGCGGGCGGTGGACGCCGAGCTCAAGGGGTACCCGCTGCGGGTCGAGATCGGACCGCGGGACCTCGCCGAGCAGTCGGTCACCCTGGTGCGGCGGATCGCCGGCACGAAGACGTCCGTGCCGCTCACCGGACTCGTCCGGGCGGTCACCGCCGCGCTCGCCGAGGAGCAGGCCGAACTGTACCGGGCGGCGCGGGAGCGCCTCGATGCGCGGGTGGTCGACGTCGCCACCCCGGAGGAGGCCGCCGAGGCGGCCTCGGGCGGCTGGGCTCGGATCCCCTGGGCGGTGCTCGGCGAGGCGGGGGAGCAGCGGCTCGCGGAGCAGTCGGTCAGCGTCCGCTGCCTGGTGCGTGCCGACGGCTCGGTGCCGGACTCCGGCGATGAGCCGGAGCTGGTGGCCTACGTGGCGCGCGCCTACTGATCTCACCCAGCCGCGAGCCGGAGCCGGGAGCCGGAGCCGGCCGGCGGGACGTTCGGGTCCGGTCGGTTTCGCTCTGCGGGGTGGTCTCGTGGCAGAATCATCGGCCGAGCACTGGGCGCGCGGGCGGACCCTCTCACCACCGCGCATCCTGTCCCCGAACACCTGGCACCGAGCCCCACGCGGTTGCCAGGAGTTCACCCTTTCAATCGACCGGAGCATCGGCAAACGTGGCTGTCAAGATCAAACTGCAGCGCCATGGCAAGATCCGCAACCCGCAGTACCGCATCGTTGTCGCGGACGCCCGGACCAAGCGGGACGGCAAATACATCGAGATCATCGGGAAGTACCGTCCGAAGGAGGACCCCTCGTTCATCGAGGTGGACTCCGAGCGGGCGCGGTACTGGCTGGGTGTCGGTGCGCAGCCGACCGAGCCGGTCGCGGTCCTGCTCAAGCTGACCGGCGACTGGCAGGCGCACAAGGGGCTGCCCGCCCCGACCCAGGGCGTGCGTACCGCGCCGCCCAAGCCGGACCGGCGGGCCATCTTCGAGGCCGCCGCGAAGCAGGCCATGGAGGAGCCGACCACCGCGGCCACGACGCCGAAGAAGAAGGCGGCGAAGAAGGCCGACGCCGGTCCAGCCACCGACGCCGTGCCTGCCGCGGCCGAGCCGGCCGCCGTGCCCGCGGAGGGCTAGGTGCTCGCCTCCGCGTTGGAGCACCTGGTCCGCGGGATCGTCGACAATCCCGATGACGTGCGGGTGGACCTGGTCAGCTCCCGACGTGGGCGCCGGCTGGAGGTTCGGGTCCACCCGGACGATCTGGGCAAGGTGATCGGGCGAAACGGCCGCACTGCCAAGGCGCTGCGCCAGGTGATGGCCGGTATCGGTGGTCGGGGCGTCCGGGTGGACGTCGTGGACACCGACCGGCCCTAGCCGGTGCAGCTCATCGTCGGGCGCATCGGCAAGCCGCACGGTGTGCGCGGTGAGGTGTCGGTCGAGGTCCGCACCGACGACCCGGAGGCGCGCTTCGCGGCCGGGTCGGTGCTCGTCACCGACCCGGCCGAACGGGGTCCGTTGACGGTCGGCCGGATGCACTGGCATTCCGGCCGGCTGCTGCTCACCTTCGACGGGGTGGGCGGTCGGGAGGCGGCAGAGCGGCTGCGGGGCACCCTGCTCGTGGTCGACACCACAGATCTGGCCGAGCTGACCGACCCGGATGAGTTCTACGACCACCAGCTCGTCGGTCTGCGGGCAGAGCTGCCGGACGGGCAGGTGCTGGGCGTGGTGTCGGAGGTGATCCACGCACCGTCCGGCGACCTGCTCGCGGTGGCCCGGTCCGCGGGCGGCGAGGCGCTGGTGCCGTTCCTCACCGCGATGGTGCCGGAGGTCGACCTGCCCGGCGGCCGGCTCGTCGTCGCCCCGCCCGAGGGGCTGCTGGAGCTATGAGGATCGACGTCATCTCGATCTTCCCCGAGTACCTGGCACCACTGCGCCAGTCCCTGATCGGCCGGGCCGTCGACCGGGGTCGGCTCGACGTCACCGTGCACGACCTGCGGCGGTGGACCGAGGACGCGCACCGGACGGTCGACGACTCCCCGTACGGCGGGGGGCCGGGGATGCTGATGAAGCCCGAACCGTGGGGGCGGGCCCTGGACGCGGTCGCGCCACCGGACCGGACCCCGCCGCCGCGGCTGGTGCTGCCGACCCCCGCCGGCGTGCCGTTCACCCAGCGGTTGGCCCACGAGCTCGCCCGCGAGCCGTGGCTGATGTTCGCCTGCGGCCGGTACGAGGGCATCGACCAGCGGGTGATCGACGACGCGACGGCCCGGATGCCGGTCACCGAGCTGTCGCTGGGCGACTACGTGCTCGCCGGTGGTGAGGTCGCGGTGCTGGTCGTGGTGGAGGCGGTGGCCCGGCTGCTGCCCGGGGTGCTCGGGAACGTGGCCAGCGCCGAGCAGGACTCCTTCGCCGACGGCTTGCTGGAGGGGCCGGCGTACACCCGCCCCGAGATCTGGCGGGGGCGTCGGGTGCCGGAGGTGCTGCTCTCCGGGCACCATGAGCAGATCACCCGTTGGCGCCGGGACGAGGCACTGCGCCGTACCGCCCGCCGCCGGCCGGATCTGCTGGCGGCGCTCCCGGCGGGGACTCTCGACGATCGGGACCAGGCCGTCGTCGCCGAGGTGGCGGCGGATGTCCCACCGGCCGGGAACCGTCCTGGCCACCCGTCCTGACCCCCTCCCGCGGCGCCCCGGTTTTCGTCCTCCCGCGAGGATGTGGCACAGTGGGCTGGCTGCCGCTGCCCGGTCGGGCGGCTGGTGACTGCCACCAGGTCGAGATGATCACGGCACGTGCGTGCGTGTCCGTCGTACTGAGGAAGCGAAGGCCGAGATGCATACCCTGGACGCCCTGGACGCTCGGTCGCTGCGTTCCGACATCCCGGACTTCCGGCCCGGCGACACCGTCAAGGTGCACGTGCGGGTGGTCGAGGGCACCCGCGAGCGGATCCAGGTCTTCCAGGGCGTGGTGATCCGGCGCCAGGGCGGCGGTGTGCGGGAGACGTTCACCGTCCGCAAGGTGAGCTTCGGCATCGGGGTCGAGCGCACGTTCCCGGTGCACACGCCGATCATCGCCAAGATCGAGATTGTGACCCGCGGCGACGTCCGCCGGGCCAAGCTCTACTACCTGCGCGACCTGCGCGGCAAGGCCGCCAAGATCAGGGAGAAGCGGGAGACGGCCCCGGCTCGCTGAGGATGCGTCTCAGGTTGCCGGGTTAGGCTCCGCGGAATGAGTGAGGAAACCCCCGTCGAGTCCTCCGTCGATTCCCCCGGTACCGCCGGTACCGCCGGTATCGCCGCCGGTACCGATCGGGCGGCGCCGAAGGTGCGGTCGTCGTTCTGGCGGGAGCTTCCGATCCTGCTCGGGATCGCCCTCGTGCTGGCGTTTCTGATCAAGACATTCGTGGCGCAGGCGTTCTTCATCCCGTCCGGCTCCATGGAGCAGACCCTGCACGGATGCGGCGGATGCTCGGGTGATCGGGTCCTCGTCGAGAAGCTGAGCTACCGGTTCCGGGACCCGCAGCCGGGCGACATCGTGGTCTTCCGCGGAGCGGACTCGTGGGCGCCGGAGTCCCGGGTGTCGCCGCCCACCAACCCGGTTGCCTGGGCGGCGCGAGCCCTGGGCCAGCTGGTGGGCATCGCGCAGCCCAACGAGAAGGACTTCATCAAGCGGGTGATCGCCGTGGGCGGCCAGACCGTGCGGTGCTGCGACGCCGAGGGGCGGGTGCTGGTCGACGGCCGGCCGCTGACCGAGCCATACGTCTACGTCGATGGTCCGGCGACGCCGGACACGGGCTCGTTCGGACCGGTGCTGGTCCCGCAGGGCCGGTTGTGGGTGATGGGCGACCACCGAAACGACTCCCTGGACAGCCGCGCGCACATGGCTGACCCCGGGCACGGCACCGTCGCGGTCAGCGATGTGATCGGCCGCGCGTTCGTCATCGCGTGGCCGCCGTCGAGGTGGAACACCCTGGGCACGCCGTCCACGGTCACTGCCAGCCGACCGGTGGGCGCCGCCGTACCGCTCACGATGAGCCTCGCGGTCATGCTCCCGGCCGGCGTGTGGCGGTGGCGGCGGACCCGGCGGCTGGCGGCTCGGCGCCGGTAGGGTCGCGGTGCCGAGGTGGGCCGGGTGAGGAGCCCGCAGCGGACGGCGGTACGGCGCTCCGCCGGGTTGTGGGCGCTGGAGACGGCGCTGCGCCGCCGCGGCTTCGCGCGGATCGCCGGTGCGGACGAGGCGGGCCGGGGGGCGTGCGCCGGACCGCTGGTGGTGGCCGCCTGCGCGCTGCCCGCTGGGCGGCGCGGCCAGGTTCCCGGGTTGGCGGATTCCAAGCTGCTCACTCCGGCGGCCCGGGAGCGGGTGTATGAGGAAGTGGTGTCCCGGGCCGAGTCCTGGGCGGTGGTCGTGATCCCGGTGGCGGAGGTGGATCGTCGTGGCCTCCACGTGACGAACCTGGAGGGCATGCGGCGGGCGCTGGCGCGGCTGTCGCCGGCCCCGTCCTACGTGCTGACCGACGGGTTCGGCGTGGACGGGCTGGGTGTTCCGGCGCTGGCCGTCTGGAGGGGCGACCGGGTGGCCGCCTGTGTCGCCGCCGCCTCGGTACTGGCCAAGGTCACCCGGGACCGGGAGATGTCCCGCCTGCACGACCGCTACCCGCGGTACGACTTCGCCACCCACAAGGGTTATGTCACCCCCGCGCACGCCGCCGCGCTCGCCGCGCTCGGTCCCTGCCCGGAACATCGCTACTCCTACGTCAACGTTGCCCGCGCGGTGGGCCAGAATGGAGGGGTCTTCCCACCTCGCATGGAGAGCGTGACTGGATGAGCACCGAGGATCTCGAGCAGTACGAGACCGAGATGGAGCTGCAGCTCTATCGCGAGTACCGCGACATCGTGCGGCAGTTCTCCTACGTCGTGGAGACTGAGCGCCGCTTCTACCTCACGAACTCAGTCGACCTGCAGCCGCGGAACGCCGACGGCGAGATCTACTTCGAGGTGGCCATGCAGGACGCATGGGTCTGGGACATGTACCGTCCGGCGCGATTCGTCAAGAACGTCCGTGTCGTCACCTTCAAGGACGTGAACATCGAGGAGCTGGAGCGCCCCGAGCTGGAGCTGCCGGGCGACTAGCCGGGGCGGCACGGGATCGGGCGGGGTCGGTCAAGCGACCGTCCACAGCCGTCGACCTCATCCACAACGTGGTAGCTGCCGGCGCCGATCGGCCCGCTCGCCCGCACGCTGGAGGCATGCGAGTCAAGGATGCGCTAGGCCGGTTCGGTGAGCAGGTCGCGGTGGAGCAGCTGGAGCGGGCTGGGTTGGTCGTGCTCGACCGCAACTGGCGCTGCCCGGAGGGTGAGCTCGACATCGTGGCCAGGGACGGCCCGGTGCTCGTGTTCTGCGAGGTCAAGACCCGGTCCGGGCTCGCCTTCGGTGACCCCGCCGAGGCTGTCGGGCGGGCCAAGGCGGGCAGAGTGCGCCGGTTGGCCCTGCGCTGGCTCGCCGCCCACGAACACGCTGCCGTGGAGCTGCGGTTCGATGTGGTCACCGTGCTCAGGGGCAGCGGTGGCCTGCGGGTCCGGCACCTGCCCGGGGCCTTCTGATGGCGCTCGCCCGGACCCGCTCCGTCACCGTTCTGGGGGTCGACGGTCACCTCGTCGACCTGGAGGCGGACCTGTCCGCGGGGCTTCCGGGATTCAGCCTGGTCGGTCTGCCGGACGAGGCGCTGTCGGAGTCCCGGGACCGGGTCCGGGCGGCGATGCTGAACTCGGGTCTGGCGTGGCCGGCTCGCCGGATCACGGTCGGGTTGCTTCCTGCGTCGTTGCGCAAGCACGGCTCGCACTTTGACCTCGCGCTCGCCCTGGCGATCGGTGGCGCCGCTGGGCAGGTTCCGGTCGGGGCGCTGGACGACGTCGTGGTCCTCGGCGAGCTCGGGCTGGATGGCAGGGTGCGGCCCGTGCGTGGGGTGCTCCCCGCGGTGGTCGCCGCCGCGCGGGCCGGAGTGCGCCGGGTGCTGGTGCCGCGGGCGAACGCCGCCGAGGCCGCTCTCGTTTCCGGGGTGGAGGTGCGCGGCGCGGCCCGCCTCGCCGACGTCGCTGCCTGGCTGCGGGGCGACCCGGCCGACGTGGTGGTGGGCCGACCGTCGGGGCAGCCCGCCCGGGTGGCCGGTCCTGACCTTGATGACCTCGTGGGTCAGGCCGTCGGGCGGCGTGCCGTGGAGGTCGCCGCGGCAGGCGGCCACCACCTGTTCCTGTCCGGGCCCCCAGGCTCCGGCAAGACCATGCTCGCCGAGCGGCTGCCAGGTCTGCTGCCAGCCCTTGACGACGAGGCGGCGCTGGAGGTGACCGCGATCCACTCGGTCGCCGGGGCGTTGCCGGAGGGCCCGCCGTTGATCCGCCGGCCACCGTTCCAGGATCCGCACCACACCGCGTCGATGGCGGCGCTGGTGGGCGGCGGCACGGGGCTGGCCGGGCCGGGAGCGGTGTCGCTGGCGCACCGCGGGATCCTGTTCCTCGACGAGGCGCCGGAGTTCGCCCCGCGCGTGCTGGACTCGCTCCGGCAACCGATGGAACGGGGCGAGGTGGTGCTCGCCCGGGCCCACGGCGTGACCCGCTATCCGGCCCGATGCCAGCTCGTCCTCGCGGCCAACCCTTGCCCGTGTGCCTCCGCGTCCGGCGACCAGGCGTGCTGCTGCCCGTCGACCGTGCGGCGTCGCTACGCGGCGCGCCTGTCCGGGCCGCTCCTGGATCGGGTCGACCTCCAGGTCGATCTGACTCCCGTCGGCGGGGCCGAGCTCCACGCCTCGGATCGCGGCGAGTCCAGCGCGGTGGTGGCCGAGCGGGTTGGCGCGGCCCGGGCCGCCGCCGGTGAGAGGTTCGCCGGTACGCCGTGGCGGCTGAACTGCGAGGTACCCGGACGTGAGCTGCGCTGCCGCTGGCCGCTCCCCAGGACTGCCCGTGAGCTTGCCGATCGGCTCCTCGACCGGGGTGAGCTGAGCCTCCGTGGCTACGAGCGGGTGCTCCGGGTCGCCTGGTCGATCGCCGACCTGGCCGGGCGAGGTATGCCGGATGCCGGCGATGTCAACGAGGCCGCCTACCTTCGACTGCGGCACCGGGCCGTCGCATGACTGGTGGCGGCCTTGACGATGCGCGGCGGGCCCGCGTGTGGTTGGCGAGGACGGTGGAGCCGGGCTCCGCCGCGGTGATCGAGTACGTCGAGCGTCTCGGTCCGCAGGAGGCCGCGCACCGGATCCGGTGCGGAGCGGCCCCGGACGCGATCCGGTCACTGGCGGCGGCACGCAGCGCTGAGGACAGGGTGGACCGGGATCTGGAGATCGCCCACCGGCACGGCATCCGGACGCTCTTCCCCGAAGATCCGGACTGGCCGGCGTACCCACTTCTGCCGATGGACGTGGCCACCGCACGGGGCGTGCCCGATCTGGCCGCACCGCTGATGCTGTGGCTGCGGGGGGCCGGGCGGACCGTGGAGCTGACCGAGCGTGCCGTCGCGGTGGTCGGCAGTCGGGCGGCGACGGCGTATGGGACGCATGTGGCGACGGACCTCGCGTACCACCTGTCCGAGCAGGGTTGGTCGGTGGTTTCGGGGGGCGCCTACGGCATCGATGCGGCGGCCCATCGCGGCGCGTTGAGCGGATCGACCCCGACGATCGCGGTCATCGCGGGCGGGCTGGACCTGCCGTACCCGGCCGGCAACCGGAGGCTGTTCGACCGGCTCGCCGACACGGGGCTGCTGGTCAGCGAGTGGCCGCCGGGTTGCGCGCCGCAGCGGCACCGGTTCCTCGTCCGCAACCGGCTGATCGCGGGGTTGACCGCGGGGACGGTCGTGGTCGAGGCCGGCCGGCGCAGCGGCGCCAAGCAGACGGCGCGGCGTGCTCGGGAACTCGGCCGGCCGGTCATGGTGGTGCCCGGTCCCGTCACCTCGGCGATGTCCGTCGGCAGTCACGACCTTGCCCGCGACGGCGCTCGGCTGGTCACCTGCGCCGCAGATGTGCTGGCGGAAGTCGGTCCGCTCGGGGCCGGGCTCGACGGCTGCCGCGATCCCTCGGCGGGTGTGCCGCTGGATACCCTCGACGACACGACGCGGCAGGTCCTCGACGGGGTGCCGGTGCGTCGCGCGGCGCCCGTCGAGCGGATCGCCCGCGCTGCTGGCGTGCCGGCTCGGACGGTGCTGCGGAGCCTTCCAGTGCTGGAGGCGGCGGGGTTCGTCGAGTCAACGAACGGCGAGTGGCGGCTCGCGCCCCAGCCACGCGCGTCGGGTGGTGCCGTGCTACCGACTCACCCCCAGGGAGGTTGACGCGATGGGCTCCAGCGACGACGGTCAGTGTCATGGTCAGCGCCAGAGATCCGTCGGCCGCCGAGAGACATCGCCACGGTGGCCGGAAACGCGTGGAGGACCCCCCCGGCTCCATCCGGCGGCCGTCCACGGCGGAGTTGCGGGGCGCGCTCCCAGAGGGGCTGGGTGAACCTCTCCTCGCCTTCGAGCGGTACCTGCGCGCTGAACGGTCGTTGTCGGAGCACACGGTCCGGGCCTACCTCACCGACCTGGTCGATCTCATGGATCAGCTGGCAGGGTCCGGTGCGACCGAGCTGGCGGCGCTGGACCTCGCCGCCATGCGGGTCTGGCTGGCCGGCATGCACCGGCGTGGTGCGGCACGCAGTACCCTGGCGCGCCGAACGGCCGCCGTCCGATCGTTTTCCGCCTTCGCGTACCGCCGTGGCCTCCTGAAGCAGGACCCGGGGTTGCGGCTGGTCGGTCCGAAGGCCCAGCGGACCTTGCCTGCCGTGCTGCGCGAGACGGAAGCGTGCGCGGTCATCGAGGCGGTCGACGGCCTCGACCCGACCGAGCTGCGTGACCGGATGATCCTGGAGATGCTCTACGGCACGGGCGTCCGGGTCGCCGAGCTCGCCGGCCTCGACCTTGACGATGTCGACCGCGAACGGAGGCTGATGCGGGTGCTCGGCAAGGGCCGCAAGCCGCGCGCGGTCCCGTACGGCGTGCCCGCCGAACGGGCGCTGGACCGGTGGCTCGTTGTCGGGCGCCCCGCTCTGGCCACGGACCGCAGCGGCCATGCGCTCATCCTCGGCAACCGGGGCGGACGTATCGACCCACGCCTCGTGCGGCGCGTCGTGCACCGACGGGTCGCTGCGGTGCCGGGCGCTCCCGACATCGGTCCGCACGGCCTCCGTCACTCCGCAGCCACCCACCTGCTTGATGGCGGCGCCGACCTGCGGTCGGTCCAGGAGATCCTGGGGCACGCGAGCCTGGCGAGCACCCAGATCTACACGCACGTGTCGGTCGAGCGGCTCCGGGCGGTCTACCGGCAGGCCCATCCCCGGGCCTGACTGGCTGCCTGCGCGTGGTGCGGTGTCCCGCTCCCCATCAGGAGCGGACCGGTCGATCTCACGGTGGTCGGCGGCCGGTGAGGAACGCCCCGACCGCGACGAGACACACCGCACAGGCGAGACCGACCTGCTGGACCCGGACCCATGGGTCACGGCCGGAACGATCCGCCTGCCTCGCCGACGCGGCTGGGGGAGCTGTGACCGCACGGCCGCTGGGACCGGCAACCGGGACGGTGATCGGGAGCAGCCGGACAGGTCGACGGCCGACCAGCGACAGTGGGTCGAGGTAGACATCACCACGCAACAGCCCCCAGTGCAGGCATGCCGGCCGAGGGCAACCCGGATGCCCGGGCAGCACCGTCCCGAGCTCATCGCCGCGCTTGACCGGCTGACCCGGGCGGAGCCCGGCGAGGACTGGCTCGTAGGTCGTGCGGAGCCCGTCGGGGTGGAGCACGGTCACCACCCCGCGTCCGGCGACTGGGCCGGCGTACCCCACGACCCCGCCGCCGACCGCGAGCACCGGCGCGCCGGTGCTCGCGGCGAGGTCGACCCCGCGGTGTCCACGACCGTAGGGCGTCGTCGGTGGGTCGAACCGCCGGGTGACCTCGGGCTGACCCGGAAGCGGCCACCCCCACCGGACAGGGTCAGCCTGCGCCCCACCGCCGGCGGTCGCCCGGCCACCGGTGAGGACGCCACCGACCAGGGTGACCAGGAACATGACCATGGCGGCGACCATCGGGCGGTGCCAGCGCGCCCGTCTGTGCGCCCGTCTGTGCGCCCGTCTGTGCGCCAGCCTGTGCGGCGGTCTGTGCGGCGGTGTCATGCCGCGAGCCTGCCGCCCGGGGATGCCGGAACCAATCCCGCGTCGGGCGTCTGTGGAGCGTGCCGGGGTCCTGTGGATGGTGGCTTGACATCAGCCCGTTTCGGGCCGCCACCCAGGACGCCGTACACTCCGGGGAGCGGCTCGTCTCTTGACGTGTCGACTTCGCGTGCCCCGATCCGGCGACTGCCGGTGGTGCGCCGCTCGGTCCAGGTTCGTTCCGAACCCGGAACGGCGCGCCAGGGGCGCCAGGCACGGTGGCATCCGCCGCCGGACACCAACCGGGATTGCGCCCCACGGGGCGCGGAAGGGGAGGCGCGGCCATGGCCGTCGTCACCATGCGTAACCTGCTCGACTCCGGCGTTCACTTCGGTCACCAGACCCGCCGCTGGAACCCGAAGATGAAGCGGTTCATCTTCACCGAGCGCAACGGCATCTACATCATCGACCTGCAGCAGACGCTGACCTACATCGACAACGCCTACGACTTCGTCAAGGAGACCGTGGCGCACGGCGGCACCGTGTTGTTCGTCGGCACCAAGAAGCAGGCCCAGGAGGCGATCGCCGAGCAGGCCCAGCGGGTGGGCATGCCCTTCGTCAACCAGCGGTGGCTCGGCGGCATGCTCACCAACTTCTCCACCGTGTTCAAGCGGCTGCAGCGGCTGAAGGAGCTGGAGGCGCTGGAGCAGGCCGGGTCGTTCGGCACCCGCACGAAGAAGGAGTCGCTGATCCTGCGCCGGGAAAAGGAGAAGCTGGAGCGCACCCTCGGTGGCATTCGGAACATGCAGAAGGTGCCCAGTGCGGTGTGGATCATCGACACCAAGAAGGAGCACATCGCGGTCAGCGAGGCGCGCAAGCTGGGCATCCCGGTCGTCGCGGTGCTCGACACGAACTGCGACCCGGACGAGGTCGACTACAAGATCCCGGGCAACGACGACGCGATCCGCAGCTGTGCGTTGCTGACGCGGGTCATCGCCGACGCGGTGGCCGACGGCCTGATGGCTCGGTCTGCGGCCCGCGCGGGCGTCACCGACGGAGCCGACAAGCCGGAGCCCGGTGGGCAGCTCGGCTCGGACGAGCCGCTGGCCGAGTGGGAGCGCCAGCTGCTGGAGCAGCCCGCCGAGCCGATCGCGGAGCAGCCCGCCGAGCCGATCGCGGAGCAGCCCGCCGAGCCGATCGCGGAGCAGCCCGCCGACCAGGTCACGGTGGTGGCATCGGGCAGTGCCGACGCGCTCCCCGATGGCAGCCAGCCGGAAGGTGTCCCGGTCCCGGTCGAGGCCAGCGCCGACTCGCGGTAGCGGCAGCAGGCTCGGCGCTGCCGGCCGGCGCACATCCCCACCAGCAGCATGACCACGCCCGGAGAAGGACGGACGGAAGACATACGATGGCAAACTTCACCGCCTTGGACGTCAAGAGGCTTCGCGACAACACCGGTGCCGGCATGATGGACGCAAAGCGGGCATTGGAGGAGACCGACGGCGACTTCGAGAAGGCAGTCGAGGTCCTGCGGATCAAGGGCGCGGCCAAGGTCGCCAAGCGTGGCGCCGAGCGCACGGCCTCCAACGGCCTGATCGCGGCTGCGGGCGGCGCGATGATCGAGCTCAACTGTGAGACCGACTTCGTCGCGAAGAACGCACAGTTCCAGCAGCTCGCGGCGGAGATCGTGGCGAGGGCCGCCGAGACGCGGGTCGGTGACATCCAGGCGCTGCTCGCCGAGCCGCTCGCCGATGGGCGGACCGTCACCGAGAACATCGACGCGGTGTCCTCGGTGATTGGTGAGAAGCTGCAGCTGGCGCGGGTCGTGGTGGTCGACGGTGCGGTCGAGGTCTACCTGCACCGGCGGGCCATTGACCTGCCGCCCCAGGTCGGGGTGCTCATCGCCTACGAGGGGTCGTCGGCGGACGCCGCGCGCGGTGCCGCCATGCAGGTTGCGGCCATGCGGCCGACGTACCTCAGCCGCGAGGACGTGCCGGCCGAGGTGGTCGCCAACGAGCGGCGGATCGCCGAGGCGACCGCCCGCGAGGAGGGCAAACCCGAGCCGGCATTGCCGAAGATCGTGGACGGTCGGATGAGCGGGTTCTTCAAGGAGACCGTGCTGCTGGAGCAGTCCTCGGTGCAGGACAACAAGCGGACGGTCCGGCAGGTGCTCGACGACGCCGGTGTGACCGTGACCCGCTTCGTTCGGTTCGAGGTGGGCCGGGCGTAGGGTCAGCAGGTGCCGCCGCGCGCTCGCCCCAGGCGGACGCGCGGCGGATCGGTGCCGGGAACGCGACGACGAGGAGAGCGCCCGTGACCATGGACGATCCGGCGGTCGTTGCGTCGCCGGCCGAGTTTCCGCGGTGGGGCCGGGTGCTGCTCAAGCTCTCCGGCCAGGCCCTCTCCGGGGGCACCGGTCTCGGCGTCGACCCCGACGTGGTCGCGGCGATCGCCAGCCAGATCGGCGACGTCGTCGCGACCGGCGCGCAGGTGGCGGTCGTCGTCGGTGGCGGGAACTACTTCCGCGGGGCGGAGCTGTCTGACGGGGGAATGGACCGGGCCCGCGCCGACTACATGGGCATTCTCGGCACGGTGATGAACTGCCTGGCGCTGCAGGATTTCCTGGAGAAGCGCGGGGTCGACACCCGCGTGCAGACCGCGATCCACATGGCGCAGGTCGCCGAGCCGTACATCCCACTCCGGGCGATCCGGCACCTGGAGAAGGGGCGCGTCGTGATCTTCGGCGCGGGCCTCGGCGTGCCCTATTTCTCCACCGACACCTGCGCCGCGCAGCGTGCCCTGGAGATCGGCTGCGACGTGCTGCTGATGGGCAAGAACCACGTCGACGGCGTGTACGACGCCGACCCACGGACCCACCCGGGCGCGACGAAGTTCGACCGGCTGCCCTATGTCGAGGTCCTGCAGCGTGGGCTGAAGGTGGCTGACGCCACGGCGTTCAGCCTGTGCATGGACAACGGCCTGCCGATCGTCGTCTTCGATCTGCTGACCGAGGGGAACATCGCGCGGGCCGTCGCGGGTGAGAAGATCGGCACGATTGTCAGTCACGACGTCGGCTGATGGCCGGCCGGCGCTGTCGCGCGGAACCCCACCGACTGGAGGCACACGGTGATCGACGAGACGCTCCTCGACGCCGAGGAGAGGATGGAGAAGGCCGTCGTGGTGGCCAGGGAGGAGCTGGCCGGGATCCGTACCGGCAGGGCGACACCGCACATGTTCGCCCGGCTGACGATCGACTACTACGGCACGCCGACACCGATCCCGCAGGTCGCCTCCGTCACCGTCGCAGAGGCCCGGATGGCGATCATCAAGCCGTATGACATCGGCCAGCTCGCGGCGATCGAGAAGGCGATCCGGGACTCCGACCTCGGGGTCAACCCGGGCAACGACGGTACGATCATCCGGATCGTGATCCCGCAGCTGACCGAGGAACGCCGCCGTGAGATGGCCAAGGTCGCCCGGCACAAGGGCGAGGAGGCGAAGGTCGCGGTGCGAAACATCCGGCGGCACGCCAAGGACGCCCTCGACAAGATCGTCAAGGATGGCGAGGCGGGGGAGGACGACGGCCGGCGGGCGGAGAAGGAGCTCGACGACGTCACCGCCAAGCACGTCCACCACATCGATGAGCTCGTCAGGCACAAGGAAGCCGAGCTGCTCGAGGTTTGACCGCTGGGCGCGGGGAGGGGTGGCCGTGAGACCGGATCCGAACTCGCCGGCCGGCCAGTTCGGCATGGCGTGGAGCGACGAGCCGACCCAGCGGACCCCCCGGCCGGTCGTCCCGGTGCCGGAGCGGCGTCGGGCCGGCCGTGACCTCCCGGCCGCACTCGCCGTGGGCCTCGGCCTTGGCGGCGCGATCGCGGCGACGTTGCTGTTCTACCGGCCGGCGTTCGCGGTGCTCGTGATCCTGGCCGTTGGGGTGGGTACCTGGGAGCTGGTCGGCGCGGTCTCGCGGGCCGAGGTGCGGCCGCCGCTCGTACCGCTGCTGGTCGGCGGCGTGCTGATGGAGGCGCTGGCCTGGTTGCGTGGCGCGGAGGCGCTGGGCATGGCCTTCCTGCTGACCGGGCTGGCGATCGGGGTGTGGCGGCTGCCCGACGGTCCGACCGGATACCTGCGCGACACGGCGACCGGTGTGCTGGTGGCGATGTACGTGCCGTTCCTGGCCGGCTTCGCGGTGCTGATGGCCAGGTCCGAGGACGGAGCGAGCCGGGTCATCGCCTTCATCGCGGTGGTGGTCTGCAACGACACCTTCGGCTACGCAACTGGGGTCCTGGTTGGCAGGCACCCGCTGGCGCCGACGGTGAGCCCGAAGAAGTCGATCGAAGGCTTCGCCGGCTCGGTACTGGCCTGCACGGCCTTCGGGGCGGTCTACTTCCATCTGGTCTTCCACGACCGGTGGTGGCAGGGCGCGGTGTTCGGGCTGGCGATGGCGATCACCGCCACGACCGGGGACCTGGGCGAGTCGATGATCAAGCGGGATCTCGGCATCAAGGACATGGCCGCGTGGCTTCCCGGGCATGGCGGGCTGATGGACCGGCTCGACTCGCTGCTGCCGTCGGCCGCGGTGGCGTATCTCCTGCTCGCGACGTTCGTGCCGGTGGGCTGACATGACCGCCCTGCCGCTCGTGTTCGCCGCGCCGCGCCGCGCCCGCCCGCCACGCCATCTCGCCGACCTCGGTCCCGCGGAGCGGCGCGCCGCGGTCGTGGAGTTCGGTGAGCCGGCGTACCGGTCCCGGCAGCTCTCCCATCACTACTTCGGCCGGTTGAGTGCCGACCCGGCGGGCATGACCGATGTCCCGGCCGCCGTCCGGGAGCGGCTGGCCGGGGCGTTCCTGCCCGAGCTGCTCACCGCGGTCCGGGAGGTGAGCTGTGACGGTGAGCTGACCCGCAAGACGGTATGGCGAGGCTTCGACGGGACGCTGTTCGAGAGCGTGCTGATGCGTTACCCGGACCGGGTCACGCTGTGTGTCTCCAGCCAGGCAGGGTGCGGGATGGCGTGCCCGTTCTGCGCGACAGGCCAGCAGGGGCTGACCCGCAACCTGTCGACCGCGGAGATCGTGGAGCAGGTCGTCGCCGGGGCGCGGGCGCTGACCCGTGACGAGCCGGCGGGGGAGGTGGCCCGCCGGGTGTCCCATGTGGTGTTCATGGGCATGGGGGAGCCGCTGGCGAACTACCCCCGGGTGCTCGCCGCGGTCCGCCGGCTGACCGACCCGGCGCCGGACGGCCTGGGCCTGTCCCAGCGACACGTCACGGTCTCCACCGTTGGCCTGGTGCCGGGAATCGACCGGTTGGCGGCGGAGGGCCTGCAGGTCACCCTCGCGGTGAGCCTGCATGCCCCGGACGACGAGCTGCGCGACACGCTGGTCCCGGTCAACACCCGCTGGAAGGTCGCCGAGGTTCTCGCGGCGGCCTGGCGGTACGCCGACGTGACCGGCCGCCGGGTGTCGATCGAGTACGCGCTGATCCGGGACGTCAACGACCAGCCGTGGCGGGCCGACCTGCTCGGCCGCCTGGTCCGCGGCAGGCTCGCGCACGTCAACCTGATCCCGCTCAACCCGACTCCGGGCAGTGACTGGGACGCCAGCCCGAAGGCAGCCCAGCGGGCGTTCGTCGGGCGGCTGCGGGCGCACGGGGTGCCCACGACGGTGCGCGACACCCGGGGTCGGGAGATCGACGGAGCCTGCGGCCAGCTCGCCGCGCTCGAGGGCTGACCGTCCGTGACCCCGCTGCTCCGTGACCCCGTGGGCGCCGACCGGCTCGGGCCGGGGTCGGGGTCAGCTCCGCCGAGCGGACCTGCGCCGCCGTACCAGGTCGTAGCCGAGCCAGAACAGCACGGCGACGCCGGTGCCGACCGACCACACGAGCTCCCACTTCGAGCCCGAGGTCGACCAGACGAGGAGGATGAGGAGGATCGCGGCGGCCAGGCCGCCGAGGCGGGCCGGCCGATGCAGATCCGCGTGCCAGCCCCAGTCCTCGGGGCGTTCGTGGCGGTGCGGGGTGGTGTGCTGGAGCGCGTCAGCGTGCTGGAGGTCCTGCTGATCGGTCGTCACGGCCGTTCCTCTCAGACCGGGTGGGCGTGCCTGCCCAGCGTCCTGGCTCCATCATCGCAGCCGCCCGGTCACGGCCTTTCCCCGGCCCGCAGTCGGCCGGCGAGCTCGGCGACCGCGGTGTCGAACAGTGGCTGCACGTCGGGCACGGCGTACTGGAGGTGCCCGAAGACCTCCAGCGCGACCAGGCCGTAGAGCCGGATCCACAGGGCGAAGAAGGCGTACAGCGCCCCGACCGGGATCGGCAGGCCGATCGTCTCCTCGGCCCAGCTCCGCAGCTGGACGAGCAGTGCGGGGGCGAGCTCGCCGTCGGCCGGCACCGGGAACGGCCGGGCCTGCCAGAGCTCCAGGAACAGCTCGAAGAAGAGCCGGCTGAGCTGCTGGCTGTTGGGGGTGTCACAGTCGCCGGTGAGGGAGGGAAGCGGGCGGGCGAAGACCGCGGCGAACTCCCGTGGATGTTCCACCGCCCACTGCCGGAAGGCCCGAGCGGCCGCCGCGAGGCGGTCGACCACATCGGCGTCGGGGTCGGCGTCGCGGGCGGCCACCAGCGCGGCGACGAGGTCGCCGAAGATGTCGTCGGCGACGGTGGTCAGCAGGTCGCCGTGGTTGGCGAAGTACCGGTAGAGGGCCGGCGCGGTCATGCCCATCTCGCGGGCGATGGCACGCAGCGACACGCCCTGCTCGCCCCGGTCGATGAGCAGCCGGCGGGCGGTCTGCCTGATCTCGGCCAGGGTCGCCGCCCGGACCCGGTCCCGCCGGTTCTCGGGCTGCCGCAGGGGAGCGATCACGGACACCTCCTGTGAACATCCTTGACAAATGTGAACTGAGTATGTGATGTTAACGCCGTTTTCGAGTTTACGGTGTTCACGGTTGTCCGGATGCTCGCAGCTCCGGGTCGGGAGGGCAAGCAGCGATGTTCGAGTCGTTCGGTCGGTGGGTGTTCCGCCGCCGGTGGTGGGTGATCGGGCTGGCCGTGGCCTTCACGGTCTTCGCCGCCACCTGGGGCATCCGGGTGTTCGGTGACCTGACCTACGGGGGGTTCGCCGATCCCGGGGCGGAGAGCAGCCGGGCCGCGGAGGTGATCTCCACGCAGCTCGGCCAGGCCGAACCGGACGTGATCGTGCTCTACCGGAGCGACGCGCGCACGGTGGACGACCCGTCCTTCGGCGCGGCCGTGGCCCGCACCGTGACCGCGCTGCCGCGGGAGAACGTCCGGTCGGTGACGACCTACTGGCCCGCCCGGGTGCCGCAGCTGGTCAGCACCGATCGACACGCGACATATGTGGTGCTGTCGGTCGTGGGGGCCGACGACCAGGCGAAGAAGGACTCCTTCCTGGCGATCAAGGACCGGCTCGCGGTGCCGGGCCTGCGCAGCACCATCGGCGGGTCGGTGGCGATCGGCGACGAGATCAACCGCCAGGTCTCGAGTGACCTCACGCATGCCGAGGCGCTGTCCATGCCGATCCTGCTGGTGCTGCTGGTCCTGATCTTCGGCAGCCTTGTCGCCGCGAGCCTGCCGCTCGTCGTCGGCGGCCTGGCGATCCTCGGCGCGTTCACGGCGTTGCGTGGCATCGCACAGGTGACGGACGTCTCGGTCTTCTCGATCAACCTGGTCACGCTCGCCGGCCTGGGGCTGGCGATCGACTATGGCCTGTTCATGGTCAGCCGGTTCCGGGAGGAGCTCGGTCGGGGTCGGCCGGTACCGGAGGCGTTGGGCCGTACGGTCGCCACCGCCGGCCGTACGGTCGCGATCTCCGCGGTCACCGTCGCCATCGCGATGTCCGGACTGGCCATGTTCCCGCAGGTGTTCCTCCGTTCGATGGGGTACGGCGGGGTGGCCGCCGTGCTGCTCGCGATGGTGTTCGCGCTGACGGTACTTCCGGCGCTGCTCGCCGTGCTCGGGCATCGGGTCGACGCCCTGTCACTCCAGCGGCTGGTCCGGCGGCGCCGCCGGACCAGCACCGGCACGGCGGCCGCGGTCGCGGCCGCGTCGGCGCCCGGCGACAGCGGTGCCTGGGCCTGGTTCGCCCGCGCCGTGATGCGCCGGCCGGTGCTGGTCGTCGCCGCCGTGCTGGCCGTTCTGGTCACCCTGGGCCTCCCCTTCCTGCGGGTCTCCTTCGGCGGAGTGGACTCCCGGGTGCTGCCGGCCAGCTCACCCGCGCGGCAGGCCCAGGAGGCGATCGCCCGGGACTTCCCCGGAAACGTGGCCAGCCCGATCGAGGCCGTGGTCGTGCTGCCGGGACCCGCGGCCGGCGCGGAGGGCCAGGCCGACCTCACGTCCTACCTGGGCCGCCTGGGTGCGGTGCCGGGGGTCCGCAGCGTCCAGCTCGCCGCCGTGAGCGGCGACCACGCGAAGATCAACATTGGGTACGACGGCGAGGCGACCTCACCGGCCGTGCGCGATCTGGTGGCCAAGGTGCGGGCGGTGCCGGCACCACCCGGGAGCGAGGTGCTGGTCGGCGGCCAGAGCGCGATCCTCGCTGACCTGCTGCGAAGCGTCGGGGGCCGGCTGCCGTGGATGGCGGTCCTGGTCGCGGTGACCACCTTCATCCTGCTGTTCCTCGCCTTCGGCTCGGTCGTGCTGCCGGTCAAGGCGATCGCGACGAACGTGCTCAGCCTCTCGGCGACGTTCGGCGCGCTGGTCTGGATCTTCCAGGACGGCCATCTGTCCGGACCGCTGGGCTTCACCTCGGTCGGCTCCATCGAGGCGACCCAGCCCATCCTCATGCTGGCGCTGGCCTTCGGGTTGTCCATGGACTACGAGGTGTTCCTGCTCTCGCGGGTGCGCGAGCAGTACGACGTCAGCGGGGACAACACCTGGGCGGTAGCCACCGGCGTCCAGCGCACCGGTCGGATCATCACCAGCGCCGCGCTCCTGCTGATCGTCGTGACCGCCGCGTTCGCCACCTCCCAGGTGCTGTTCGTCAAGCTCATCGGGGTGGGCATGGTGATCGCCATCGCGGTGGACGCGACCATCGTGCGGATGCTGCTGGTACCGGCCACGATGCGGCTGCTGGGCCGGTTCAACTGGTGGGCGCCGCGCCCGCTGCGCCGGCTGTACGCCCGGTTCGGGATCAGCGAGACCAGCGCCGATCCGGCGCCGGCGCCGGGATCCGCTCCCAGCCTGCGGGGTCACTAGTCGGGGAAGAGCTCACGCACGCTCGGCCCGGGTTGGCTGGCCAGCACGGCCGCCGGCCCGGGCCGGAGTGCGTCGGCGATCCGCTCCGGCTGGTACGGGTTGATCGGAGCGGGCAGGGCGTTGGGGGAGAACCATCCCACCCGGCGCGCCTCCGGGCCGGTCGTCGGTGTCCCGGAGCGGAGCCGGCAGCGGAAGACGAGCACCGGCTCGCCGTGCGGGGGCCGGTGGTAGACGCCGGTCAGCCGTGCCACGTCGACCTGGACGCCGACCTCCTCGGCCGTCTCCCTGATGGCCGCCGCCCACGGCGCCTCGCCCGGTTCGACACCGCCGCCGGGAAGGTTCCAGATCGCCGGCCGGTCGCGCAGGGCGAGCAGTACCTGGCCGGTGTCGTCGACGATGACGGCGTTCACCCCGAGCCCTGCCATGGGGAGAGTCTGGCACCACCGGCCCCGATCTCGCTGAGGACACGGCCCCGCCGCTGACTCAGCCGACCGGGTGACCAGCCGCGGGCGAGCGAGTCACTCGGCTGAGGGAAGATGGAGCTGTGAGTCCCCTACGCACCGTGGTCGTGCTCGGATCGACCGGCTCCATCGGCAGGCAGGCCACCGCGGTGGTGCGGGCGGCGCCGGACCGGTTCCGGATCGTCGGGCTGGCCGCGGGTGGCGCCGACCTTGCCCTGCTGGCCCGCCAGACGCTGGAGTTCGACGTCGAGGCGGTCGCGATCGCCCGCCCGGCCGCGGCTGAGGAGTTCCACCCGACGCTCGCCGCGGTCGCCGCGGCGCGTGGCCTCACCGCGGGTGAGTTCGTGGTGCCGAAGGTCCTCACCGGTCCGGACGCGGCGGCCGAGCTGGCCGCCCACCCCTGCGATGTCGTGCTCAACGGGATGACCGGGTCGGTGGGGCTGCGCCCCACGCTGGCCGCGTTGGAGTCAGGCCGCACGCTCGCGCTGGCGAACAAGGAGTCGCTGGTCGCCGGCGGGCCGCTGGTTGCCGCGGTGGCCCGGCCGGGCCAGATCGTGCCGGTCGACTCCGAGCACTCGGCGCTGGCCCAGTGCCTGCGCAGCGGCCGGACCGACGAGGTGCGTCGGCTCGTGCTCACCGCCAGCGGCGGGCCGTTCCGTGGTCGGTCCCGGGCAGATCTCGCCACCGTGACCGTGCGGGCGGCGTTGGCCCATCCGACCTGGGACATGGGTCCGGTCGTCACCGTGAACAGCGCAACCATGATGAACAAGGGGTTGGAGCTGATCGAGGCGCATATGCTCTTCGACATCCCCTACGACGCGCTGGAGGTCGTCGTTCACCCGCAGTCGGTGGTCCACTCGATGGTGGAGTTCTGCGACGGTTCGACCGTCTGTCAGGCCAGCCCGCCGGACATGCGGTTGCCGATCGCGCTGGCCATGGGGTGGCCGGACCGGGTGCCCGCGGCGGCCCGGCCGGTGGACTGGACGGCCGCGCAGAGCTGGACCTTCGAGCCGCTGGACGGCGCCGCCTTCCCGGCCGTCGCGTTGGCCCGTGCCGCCGGCACGGCCGGCGGGTACGCGCCAGCAGTGCTCAACGCCGCCAACGAGGAGGCCGTGGCCGCGTTCCTGGCCGGTGGGTTGCCGTTCCTCGGGATCGTGGACACTGTGGGAGAGGTGCTCGCCGAGGCGCCCGCCCATGGTCACCCGACCTCCGTGGAGGATGTCGTTGCCGTGGAGCGCTGGGCGCGGGCACGGGTACGAGAGTTGATGCCGGACGAGGCGGTCACCGCGCTGACCGCGATGGAGCGTGCCGAATGACGTTCGTGACCGGTGTGGTCCTGTTCGCGGTGGGGCTGGCGGTCTCGATCGCCGCGCACGAGTTCGGGCACCTGCTGACCGCCAAGGCCTTCGGCATGAACGCGCGACGCTACTTCCTCGGTTTCGGACGGACCCTGTGGTCGTTCCGGAAGGGCGAGACGGAGTACGGCGTCAAGGCGATCCCGCTCGGCGGGTTCGTGGAGATCGCCGGCATGTCGCACGCGGAGGAACTGCCCGCCGACGACGAGCCTCGGGCGTTCTGGCGGTTCGCGACATGGAAGCGTGTGGTCGTGATGTCGGCCGGTTCGGTGACCCACATCGGGCTCGCGCTGGTGATCCTCTACGGCGTGGCGATCACGGCCGGGCTGCCGAACACCGATCCCACCATCGCTCCGGTGATCGGGCGGGTCGCCGACTGCATTCAGACGGTCGATCCGAACGGGACGGTGCACCAGTGCACGGCGACCGACCCCGCGTCCCCGGCCAGGCTGGCCGGACTCGCCGCCGGTGACCGGATCGTCGCGGTGGGCGGGGAGCCCACAGCGACCTGGGACCGGGTGGTGCTGGCGATCCGGACCCATCCGGGTAGCGCGCTGCGGGTGGACTACGTGCGCGACGGTGTCACCCGCGGCACCGTCGTCAACATCGGCCGGGCCAACCGTCCCGCGTTGCCCGGCGAGCCCCACGACGCAAGCGGGATGGCCAGCGTCGGTGTGCTGGCCACGGAGGCGAAGCTTCCGCCGGCCACGATCGGCTACGGTCCGATCGCGGGCGTCGGCGCGACCGGCGGGTTCACCCTCGACCTGATGGGACGCACCGTCGACGCGCTCGGCCAGTTCCCGGCGAAGGTTCCGGCGCTGTTCGAGGCGCTGTCCGGCAAGCCCCGCGACCCCAACTCGCCGATCAGCGTGGTGGGCGCCTCGAAGCTGGGTGGGCAGGCCCTGGAGGCCGGTTCGGTGCTCACCTTCTTCCTGTTGCTGGCGAGCATCAACATCTTCATCGGGATCTTCAACATGCTGCCGCTGCTCCCGCTGGACGGCGGGCACATCGCGGTGTTGCTGTTCGAACGGGCCCGCTCCGGCGTGGCCCGGCTGCTTGGCCGCCAGGACCCGGGTCGCATCGATCCGGCCACGCTGGCACCGGTGATGGTGGCCTTCGTCGTCCTGGTCGGCGGGATATCGGTGCTGACGATCCTCGCCGACCTGGTGAACCCCATCGCCAACCCGTTCCAGTGAGCCGCATCCGGCAGTGAGGCGAGTCTGAACCGTGACCACAGTGGACTTGGGCCTACCGGCGCCGGCGTCGCCACCGCTGGCGCCCCGGCGACCGACCCGCCAGATCAACGTCGGCGGCGTGCTGGTCGGTGCTGGCGCGCCGATCAGCGTGCAGTCGATGACCACCACCGTGACCGCGGACGTCAACGGCACGCTGCAGCAGATCGCCGAGCTGACGGCCGCCGGCTGCCAGATCGTCCGGGTCGCGGTGCCCAGCCATGACGACGCCGAGGCGCTGCCGATCATCGCGGCGAAGTCACCGATCCCGGTGATCGCCGACATCCACTTCCAGCCGAGGTACGTCTTCGCGGCGATCGATGCTGGTTGCGCGGCCGTGCGGGTCAACCCCGGCAACATCAGGGCCTTTGACGACAAGGTGGCACAGATCGCCGCCGCGGCGTCGGCCGCCGGTGTGCCGATCCGGATCGGGGTGAACGCCGGCAGTCTCGACGCCCGGCTGCTGGCCAAGCACGGTCGGGCAACCCCGCACGCGCTGGTGGAGTCGGCGCTGTGGGAGTGCGGGCTGTTCGAGGAGCACGGCTTCCGGGATCTGAAGATCTCGGTCAAGCACAACGACCCGGTGGTGATGGTGGCCGCCTACGAGCTGCTCGCCGAGCGGTGCGACTACCCGTTGCATCTCGGCGTCACCGAAGCCGGGCCGGCGTTCCAGGGGACCATCAAGTCGGCGGTGGCGTTCGGGGCGTTGCTCTCCCGCGGGATCGGGGACACCATCCGGGTGTCACTGTCGGCACCCCCGGTGGAGGAGGTCAAGGTCGGCATCGCGATCCTGGAGGCCCTCAACCTGCGGCAGCGTGGGCTGGAGATCGTGTCGTGCCCGTCCTGCGGTCGGGCTCAGGTGGATGTCTACACCCTGGCCGAGCGGGTCCATGCCGGCCTGGACGGGTTGGACGTGCCGCTCCGGGTGGCCGTGATGGGGTGTGTCGTCAACGGGCCGGGGGAGGCGCGGGAAGCCGATCTCGGGGTGGCCGCCGGCAACGGGAAGGGTCAGATCTTCGTGCGCGGCGAGGTGATCAGGACGGTTCCCGAGGAGCAGATCGTGGAGACGCTGATCGGGGAGGCCCTGCGGCTGGCCGATCAGCTCAGGGCCACCGGCACCCTGGCCGGCCCGCCCACCGTCTCGGTGCCGTGACGGGCGCCGACGCACCGCACCGGGCGGAGCCCCGGGTCGCTGCGTCGGTGATCGGCCGGCTCGGCCGATAGGCTGAGGAGGTGCTTGAGCTCGGCGGCCTGCGTCTCCTCGATGACCGGGACCTACCGGCCATGGCGGAGCTGATCGCCACCGATCCGATCGTGAACTGCTTCGTCGCCGGCCGGATCAGTGCCGCCGGGCTGGCGCCGCGCCGGCTCGGCGCGGAGGTCTGGGGCTATGGCGGGTCCGTGCTGGAGGCGGCCTGCTACGCGGGCGCCAACCTGGTGCCGGTCGGCAGCTCGCCCGTGGCATTGCGGGCCTTCGCCGAGCGCGCGAGCCGGCAAGGTCGGCGGTGCTCCTCCATCGTGGGGACCAGGTCGGCGGTCGGCCCACTGTGGGAGCTGCTCCGGTCACACTGGGGGCCTGCCCGCGCGATCCGGTCCCGGCAGCCACTGCTGGTCACGACGGCCGAGCCGCCGGTGCAGCCGGACGGCGCCGTCCGGCCGGTGCACCCGAGCGAGCTGGACATCCTGCTACCGGCGTGCGTGGCGATGTTCACCGAGGAGATCGGGGTGTCCCCGACCGGCGCCGACGGTGGGGTGGGATACCGGCGGCGGGTCGGCGACCTGGTTCGGCAGGGGCGGGTGCTCGCCCGGATCGAGCACGGTGAGGTGGTGTACAAGGCGGAGATCGGTGCCGTGGGCGACCGGACCTGCCAGATCCAGGGCGTGTGGGTCAGCCCGGCCCAACGTGGCCGCGGGCTCGGTACCGCGGGCACGGCGGCGGTCGTCTCGCATGCGCTGCGGGACATCGCACCGTCGGTCAGCCTCTACGTCAACGATTTCAACGCGTCGGCCCGGGCCGCCTACCGGCGCTGCGGCTTTCGGGAGGTCGGCGTCTTCTCCACCGTATTGTTCTGAGCAGGCCGCTGTTCTGGACAGACTGCTGTTCTGGCCAACCCACTCATCCACCTGCACCGCTCGGTGCGCTGATGTCAGGATCTGGTCAATGGGCGTTGATGCGGTGATCTTCGACTGGGGTGGCACCCTGACGCCTTGGCACACGGTGGACATCCGGGCGTGCTGGCGCGCGGTCGCCCGGGTTCTCGACCCGGACCGGGCCGAGGACGTGGCCGAGCGGCTGCTCGCAGCCGAGGCGGCGCTGTGGGCCCGGGTCCGCACGGATCACGCGAGTGCGACCGTGGACGAGGTGTTCACGCTCGCCGAGCTCACCGTCGGGCCGGACGTGCTCACCGAGAGGGCGTTGCCCGAGCTGTTCGCGTTCTGGGAGCCGTACACCCACTCCGATCCCGCTGTGCTGCCGCTCTTCCGGGCCCTGCGATCCCGTGGGATCCGGATCGGCGTGCTGTCCAACACGCTGTGGCCCCGGACCGAGCACGAGCGGGTGCTCCAGCGGGATGGCCTGCTGGAGCTGATCGATGGTGCGGTCTACTCCAGCGAGATCCCGTGGGCCAAGCCGCACCCCGAGGCGTTCCGGGCGGCACTGGCTGCGGTGGACGTCGTGGAGCCAGGCCGCGTCGTCTTCGTCGGCGATCGGCTGTTCGAAGACGTCCACGGCGCGCGATCGGTGGGAATGCGGGCCGTCCATGTCCCGCACAGCGCGATTCCGGCCAGTGAGCGTGGCCATACCCAGGGCGTTCCGGATGCGGTGGTGCCCCGGCTGTCGGAGTTGCTCGGCCTTGTCGACAGCTGGCGGGTGGCTCCCTGACGGCCGCCCGCCGCGCGTCTACTGGCCCGGGAAGGGCACGGTCGGGTTGTCCGGTGTGACGATCCAGCGCCATCGGGTGGCTCGGACCGCAGCGGCGGTCAAACCGGCGACCGCGGTACGCCGGAGGTCGGCGGTGTCGGCGGCACCGACCAGGTAGTGCCACGCCGCGGCGGTGCGGTCTTCGAGCTGCCCGGCCAGCAGTTCCCCGTCGGCAGCCGACCGGACCGGAAATGGCACCTCGTACGCCGGTTCCGCGGTGCGGGGCCGGGCGCCCCGGGCCCGCACGAGGTCGGCGAGCAGGTCACGCTGGTCCCGGTGCGCGGTATCGGCGGCACGGGCCGCAGCCCGCTGCTGGCCGACGAGCACGGCACCGACCATGCCGTACCCCCACACGGCGGCATGCTCGGCGGCAAGCGTGCGCTGGAGCGCGTCGAGCGGGTCTGGGTTGCTCACCACCCCAGCACCGCCTCGTGACACGCCGAGCCGGCCGAGATGCTGGCGAGCAGCGCCGCGCGCGGGCCGGCGGCGCGAACCGCTGACTCGGTGCGGGCGGCCATCGCGTCCCGCTCCTGCTGCCGCAGCGCGGCCACGGCGGACTCCGGCGTGCCTGCGATGCCGGTGGCCGGACCGGGACCGGGACCGGGAGGGCCGGTCGTACCGGGAGGGCCGGTCGCACCGCTCGTATCGGGGCGGATCGGCAGGTCCGGGCCGGGCGTCGCCATCGTCGCCTCGATCGATGACGGGCGAGCCCCCCGCGGTACGCCGATCGCGCGTGCCAGGGCCGCCACATGCGCGGCGTGGTTGGTCCTCAGCGGGGCGAGCCGATCCACGAGGGACGGGAATGCCGCCATCGTGGCCTCGTAGGCGGCCAGCAGCCGCCGCTCGTCCTCCAGATCGGGGAGCAGCGGGTCCGGGAGCGGGGTCGGGTGGGGGGTGCCGCCCGCCGCACCGGAACCGCAGCCGGTGACCACCAGGCCCACGCCGGCGGCCAGCGCGACCAGCGCCACGCGGCGAGACAGCCGGCGCGGTCGGGTCGGTGTCAGAGCTGGCATGGCGCTGCCCATCCTGTCAGATGGTGGCTCGTCGGCCCGTGCGTCGTATCCGCGCGTCGGACCGGCTACCCTCGCCGTGGGCAGCGCCGCCGCGGGTCCGGCCGGCCGGTCGGCGGGCGGGTGCCCTCCGCGGAGCGATGACAACTCCACAGCGACCAGGCGAGGGGACTCGATGACGGCTGGAACCCACCAGCGAGGCGATCTTGCTGCGCTGCTCCACCCCGTGGTGACCGCCGCCGGGTACGACCTTGATGCCGTCACGGTCAGCCGGGCGGGCCGCCGGAGCCTGGTCCGGATCGTGGTGGACGGCGACAACGGCGTGTCCCTGGACGCGGTGGCCGAGATCAGCCGTGCCATCTCCCGGGTCCTCGACGAGCACGAGGGGCTGCTCGGCTCGGTGCCATACCTGCTGGAGGTGACCTCACCAGGGGTGGACCGTCCGCTGACCGAGCCGCGGCACTGGCGGCGCGCGGCGGGGCGGCGGGCCCGGGTGACGGTTGCCGAGCTCGGCTCGGTCGAGGGGCGGGTGCTGCGGGCGGACGACCGGTGTGTCGTGCTCGACATCGACGGTGCCACCCATGAGATCGAGCACGCCAGGCTCGGGCCGGGCACCGTGCAGGTGGAGTTCACGCGGCCAGGCGGTGCGTCGGAGGAGGATGAGCAGCCATGAACGTCGACATCGCGGCACTGCGCGCCATCGAGCGTGAGAAGGAGGTGTCGTTCGAGACCGTCGTCGAGGCGATCGAGACCGCCCTGCTGACCGCCTACCGGCACACCGGAGGCGCGCAGACGCACGCCCGCGTGGAGATCGACCGGAAGACGGGGAAGGTCACGGTCTGGGCGGCCGAGCTGGGCGCGGGCGGCGAGGTGCTCCGGGAGTACGACGACACTCCGCACGACTTCGGTCGGATCGCGGCGATGACCGCGCGGCAGGTCATCCTGCAGCGGCTGCGGGATGCCGAGAACGAGGCGACCTTCGGGGAGTACTCCGGCCGCGAGGGCGACATCGTCAATGGTGTGATCCAGCACCACGGGGCCCGCGCGGAGCGCGGCATCGTGCTGCTCGACATCGGCAAGGTCGAGGCGGTGCTGCCACCCGGGGAGCAGGTGCCGGGTGAGTCCTACCAGCACGGCAGCCGGCTGAAGGCCTACGTCGTGTCGGTCACCAGGGGAGCCCGTGGCCCGCAGGTCGTGATCAGCCGTACCCATCCGAACCTGGTGCGCAAGCTGTTCGCCCTTGAGGTCCCGGAGATAGCCGACGGCACCGTGCAGATCACCGCCGTTGCCCGTGAGGCGGGACACCGTTCCAAGATTGCGGTCCGGTCGACCGACCCGAACGTCAACGCCAAGGGCGCCTGCATCGGGCCGCTGGGCGGCCGGGTCCGCAATGTGGTCTCCGAGCTGCACGGCGAGAAGATCGACATTGTGGATGCCGCCGACGATCCGGTGCAGTTCGTCGCCAACGCGCTGTCGCCGGCCGAAGTGATCAGCGTCGAGGTCGTCGACCCGGTCGCCAAGGCCGCCCGGGTGGTCGTGCCGGACTACCAGCTCTCGCTCGCGATCGGGCGGGAAGGGCAGAATGCGCGCCTCGCCGCCAGGCTCACCGGGTGGCGGATCGACATCCGTGGTGACGCGGAGCCGGACTCCGGCGCACCGGCACCCTCCACCGCACAGGATCGAACGCCAGCGGGGTAGACTGATCGATGGTTCGTCGAGTTTCGACCTCCCCCCTGAACGGTCCCGTTCGTACGTGCGTGGGGTGTCGTCGGCGTTCGACGATCTCCGATCTGCTACGCGTCGTAGCGGTGCGGGGTGGGTCCGACTTGAGGATCATCCCCGACCCCCGTCGTCGGCTGGCTGGTCGCGGTGCCTCCGTGCACCGCGATCCGCTCTGCCTGGACCTCGCGCAGCGGCGGAAGGCGATCCCCCGGGCTCTGCGGATACCGGGGCCGGTCGACCTTTCGGCGGTGCGGGAGTACGTCACGGAGTACGGTCGCGAGCACGAGGCCCAGCGCCGGAGCACCAGCTCGGACGCGTGAGCGAAGAAGTAGGTCGACCGGATGAGCAACCCGTGAAGCGCCAGCGATGACAGCGTTTCATCCGTAACGACGAGGTCGAGCGGGCAGCCGCCGGCCTCAGACGAGGAGTCCAGTGGCAGGCAAGGCCCGCGTACACGAGCTCGCCAAGGAGCTTGGTGTGGAGAGCAAGGTCGTCTTGGCCAAGCTCAAGGAGATGGGGGAGTTCGTCAAGAGTGCTTCCTCGACGGTGGAACCTCCGGTGGCGCGCAAGCTGAAGGAGGCGTTCCCTTCGGGTGGCGGCAACGGCGGGGCGCAGGGCAGGCCCGGTGGCCGGCCGCGTCCGCCACGGCAGCCGGGGCCGGGAACGGGGTCCGACCCGATGTCCGGTCGGCGCGCCCCCGCGCCGGTGCCCGCTCCGGCCGTGGCGGCACCCGCTCAACCCGTCGCCCAGCCGACCGATCTCGCGCCGAAGACCGACGCCCCGCGGCCCGGTCTCGGTGGTGGGCCGTCGCCAGCCGACCTGGTTCGCCGGCCGAAGCCTCAGGCCGAGCCGGCCGAGCCGGCCGCTCCGGCCGCTCCGGCTGAGGAGTTCGCACCGCCGCGTCCGGCGACCCCGAAGCCCGGCACGCCGCGCCCGGGGCCACGCCCCGGGAACAACCCGTTCGGGGTCAGCGGCGCACCGCAGATGCCGCCGCGGCCCGGCGGTGGCGGTAGGCCGCCGATGCCGCAGATGCCTGGCCGCCCCGGCCCTGGCCAGCGGCCCGCCGGTGCGCGTCCGGGACCTCGCACGGGCGGCGGAGCAGGCACCATGCCGCCGCGTCCGGGTGGGCCGCGACCGCATCCCGGCATGGTCCCGCCGCGGCCCAGCCCCGGCTCGGCCGCACCTCGGCCCGGTGGCACGGGTGGTCCACGTCCCGCGCCCGGCGCTGGTGGCCGTCCTGGCGGTGGGGGTTTCCGGGGCGGTGCCCCAGCCGGTGGTGGCCGTCCCGGTGGTGCCGGTGGCGGCGGCGGTTTCCGTGGTGGTGGCGCCGGTGGTGGCGCCGGTGGCGCAGGCGGCGGGTTCGCCGGACGGAGCGGCACCTCAGCCGGACCGGGCGGTCCGGGTGCTGGCGGTGGCCGGGGCGGTTTCGGCGCCCGGCCTGGCGTGGGCGGTGGCGGTGGCGGCCGACCTGGGTTCGGTGGTGGTCGACCCGGTGGCCGCGGACCCGCGCGGGCCCGCAAGAGCAAGAAGCAGCGGCGTCAAGAGTTCGACAACATGCAGGCCCCGTCGGTCGGTGGGGTCCAGGTTCCGCGCGGGAACGGTGCGGCGGTGCGGCTGCCACGCGGCGCCTCGCTGACCGACTTCGCTGAGCGGATCGACGCAAATCCGGCGTCCCTGGTGCAGGTCATGTTCCACCTCGGCGAGATGGTGACGGCGACCCAGTCGGTCAGCGACGAGACGTTGCAGATGCTCGGCTCCGAGCTCGGCTACGTCATCCAGGTGGTGAGCCCGGAGGACGAGGACCGGGAGCTGCTGGAGTCCTTCGACCTCACCTTCGGCGAGGACTCCGGCGGCGAGGAGACCCTGGTCGCCAGGCCGCCGGTGGTCACCGTGATGGGCCACGTCGACCACGGCAAGACCAAGCTGCTGGACGCGATCCGGCACACCAAGGTGGCCGAGGGTGAGGCCGGTGGCATCACCCAGCACATCGGGGCCTACCAGGTGGAGGTCGACCACGATGGCGAGAAGCGGGCCATCACGTTCATCGACACCCCGGGCCACGAGGCGTTCACCGCGATGCGGGCCCGGGGGGCGTCGACCACCGACATCGTGGTGCTGGTGGTCGCCGCCGATGACGGCGTGATGCCGCAGACGGTCGAGGCGCTCAACCACGCCAAGGCTGCCGAGGTTCCGGTCGTCGTCGCCGTCAACAAGATCGACAAGGAGGGCGCCAACCCCGCCAAGATCCGCCAGCAGCTCACCGAGTACGAGCTGGTCGCCGAGGAGTACGGCGGTGACACGATGTTCGTGGACATCTCGGCGAAGTCCCGGATCAACATCGAGGGTCTGCTGGAGGCGATCCTGCTCACCGCGGACGCGGCGCTGGACCTTCGGGCCAACCCGGACCAGCCGGCCGAGGGCATCGCGATCGAGGCGCACCTCGACCGCGGCCGTGGCGCGGTGGCGAGCGTGCTCGTCCAGCGGGGCACCCTGCGCATCGGCGACTCGATCGTCGCCGGTGACGCCTTCGGCCGGGTCCGGGCGATGTACGACGAGGCCGGCAAGCAGATCGACTCCGCCGGCCCGGCGCGCCCGGTGCAGGTGCTCGGCCTGACCTCGGTGCCCGGCGCGGGGGACAACTTCCTCGTTGTCGAGGAGGACCGGGTCGCCCGGCAGATCGCCGAGCGGCGGCAGGCTCGGGAGCGCAACGCGGAGCTGGCCCGCCGGCGTCCACGGATCAGCCTGGAGAACTGGGGCAAGGTCCTCTCCGAGGGACGGGCCGAACACCTCAACCTGATCCTCAAGGGCGACGTCTCCGGCTCGGTGGAGGCGCTGGAGCACGCCCTGCTGAAGATCGAGGTACCCGGTGACGAGGTCGCGCTGCGGATCATCGACCGCGGGGTCGGTGCGATCACCGAGACCAACATCGATCTGGCGGCGGCCTCCGACGCGATCATCATCGGCTTCAACGTCCGGCCCGAGGGCAGGGCGCGGGAGATGGCCGACCGCGCGGGCATCGACATCCGCTACTACTCGGTCATCTACCAGGCGATCGAGGAGATCGAGGCGGCCCTGAGGGGCATGCTCAAGCCGGAGTACGAGGAGGTCCATCTCGGCACCGCGGAGGTCCGCGAGGTCTTCAAGGTCCCGCGGATCGGCAACATCGCGGGCGCCTACGTCCGCGGCGGCACGATCAACCGGCACAGCAAGGCCCGGTTGGTCCGCGACGGCGCGGTCGTGGCCGAGAACCTCACCGTCGAGTCGCTGAAGCGGTTCAAGGAGGACGCGACCGAGGTACGCGAGGGGTTCGAGTGCGGTGTTGGTGTCAGCTACAACGACATCAAGATCGGTGACGTCATCGAGACCTTCGAGATGCGTGAGAAGCCGCGGGCATGACGCCCGCGGCCTCCCGCGAGAGGTGAGCGTGTTCACCGGGACGCTGGTCGTTGACCTGCTCCTCGGCGACGTGCACTCGCTGAAGGAGAAGCGGGGGCTGGTCAAGCCGTTGCTGGCCGACCTCCGCCGCGACTTCGCGGTGTCCGTCGCCGAGGTCGGCGCCGCCGACCTGCATCGGCGCGCCGAGGTTGCGGTCGCGGTGGTGGCCGGCGATGCCGCCCACATCACCGAGGTCCTTGATCGGTGTGAGCGGCTGGTCGCCGGCCGGCCGGAGTTCACGCTGCTCTCAGCCCGGCGCTGGCTGCGGGCCGGCGACGACGAGTGATCCGCCGCGGGGCATGATGTGCCCCGCGGCGACGTGATGGGAGTGACGACAGCGATGACCGACCTCGCACGGGCACGCCGGCTGGCGGTCCGGATACGAGAGATCGTGGCGACCACCCTGGAGCAGCGGGTCAAGGATCCGCGGCTGGGCATGGTGACCATCATCGACTCCCGGGTCACCCCCGACCTGCGCGAGGCGACGATCTTCTACACCGTCTACGGCGACGATGCCGCACACGCGGAGTCGGCAGCCGCGCTGGAGAGCGCCCGCGGAGTGCTCCGTTCAGAGGTCGGCCGGCAGACCGGTGTGCGGTACACGCCCACGTTGGCCTTCGTGGCCGACCGGGTGCAGGAGAACGTCGCGCACATCGCGGAGCTGATCGAGGAGGCCCGGGCGGCCGACGCCGACCTGGCCCGGGTCCGGGAGGGGGCGCACTACGCCGGTGACCCCGATCCGTACCGGGTCGAGGCGGAGCGGGCCGAGGCGGAGCAGGCCGAGGTTGGCGTGCCAGCGCGGCCGCCGGCTGCCGAGGACCGTCGCCGGTGACGGTCGCCGGTGGGGCGGCCGCGGGTGCCCCCAGCGGTCTGCTCGGCCCGGAGCTGGACTGGGCCGCGGCGGAGGCGGCCGTGCGGTCCCACGACGAGGTCGTGCTCGTTTGCCACCTGAACCCCGACGGCGACGCGCTGGGCAGCATGCTGGCTTTCGGGCTGGCGCTGCGGCAGCGGGGATCGCGGGTGCTGGCGTCCTTTCCCGAGCCGTTCGTCGTGCCGGAGTCGCTGCGCTTCCTGCCGGGCCTCGAGTTGCTGGTGCCGCCGTCCCAGGTGCCGGCCGCGCCCGGCCTGCTGGTGACCTTCGACGCCGGCAGTGCCGCGCGTCTGGGCGAGCTGGCCGGCCGGGTCGCCACCGCCGGCGTCGTCGTGGTCGCCGACCACCACGCGACGAACACCGGGTTCGGCACCATTCACCTCATCGACCGGCAGGCGGTCGCCACCGCGGTGGTGGTCGAGGAGCTCATCCGCCGGCTCGGCGTCGATCTCGACGTCCCCATCGCGACCTGCCTGTACGCGGCGCTGGCCGCCGACTCCGGCTCGTTCCGGCACGCTGGGACGACGCCGGCCGCGCACGCGCTCGCCAGCCGGTTGCTGGCCGTCGGGGTACGGTCCGCCGTCGTCTGCCGGGAGCTGTTCGACAGCCACCCGTTCGGGTGGCACCGGCTGCTCGCCGAGGTGCTCGGCAGGGCCCGCCTCGAGCCGGCCGAGGCCGGTGGCCTCGGCCTGGTCTGGAGCTGGGTCAGCGCCGCCGACCTGGCCGACCTCGACCTCGCCGCCGACCAGGCGGAGAGCCTCATCGACGTGCTCCGCACCGCTCGGGAGGCCGACGTGGCCGCGGTGCTGAAGTGTTACGGACCGGTGTGCCACGTCTCGCTCCGCTCCCGTGGCCGGGTCGACGTGGGGGCGGCCTGCCTGGCAGCGGGCGGCGGCGGGCACCGGTTGGCGGCCGGCTTCACGGTCGAGGGGGACCGGACGGTGGCGATCGAGCGGGTCCGGGCCGTGCTGACGGCGGCGCCACGCATCACGCCGTGACCGGGGAGGTCCGGCACCGCGGGGTGTTCGCGCTCGCCGGCTCGGCGCTGGGGGTGCTGGCCGCGGAGCCGCTGTACGTGCTGGTCGACACGGCCGTGGTCGGGCACCTCGGTGCCGTGCCGCTGGCCGCGCTCGGCATCGGCGGCGTGCTGCTGTCCCAGGTCACGGCCCAGCTCAACTTCCTCGCCTACGGCACGACCAGCCGGGCGGCCCGCTGGTACGGCGCCGGCCGGCGGGCGGATGCCGTCGCCGAAGGGGTCCAGGCGTCATGGCTGGCGGCCGGCATCGGCGTGCTGGTCGTCATGCTCGGCGAGGCCTTCGCTGGGCCGGTGACCCGGTTGCTGGCCGGTGCCGCCGGGCCGGTGCAGGCCGGCGCCGAGCAGTGGTTGCGGATCGCCGTGCTCGGCGCGCCGTTCATCCTGCTCGCCGTGGCCGGTAACGGCTGGATGCGGGGCGTCCAGGACACCCGCCGGCCGCTGCGGTTCGTGATCGGTGCCAACGTGGTGTCGGCGGTGCTCAACCCGGTGTTGGTCTACGGCGCGCAGCTCGGGCTGACCGGCTCCGCGGTGGCCAACGTCGTCGCCCAGGCGCTCGGGGCGGCGATGTTCGTCCGGGCGCTGCGGGCCGAGCGGGTGACCACCCGGCTCGACCTGGTGGTGATCCGTCGCCAGCTCACGCTCGGCCGCGACCTCGTGGTCCGCTCGCTGGGGTTGCAGGCGTGCTTCCTCGTCGCGGCCGGGGTTGCCGCCCGGATGGGCACCGCCCAGGTGGCCGCGCACCAGATCGCCCTGCAACTGTGGATGTTCCTGGCGCTGGTGCTGGACTCCTTCGCGATCGCGGCGCAGGCCCTGGTCGGTGGCGCGCTGGGTGGCGGTGACGCCCGGACGGCGAGCCGGGTCGCCTGGCGGGTTGCCGGGTATGGCGCGCTGGCGGGGACGGTGTTCGGGGCGGTCCTGCTGGCCGGCGGCTCCGTCGTGCCCGGGTTGTTCACCACCGACCCGGGGGTGCTCGCCCAGGTCGGGCTGGCCTGGCCGTGGTTCGCCGCGATGCAGCCGCTGGCCGGCGTGGTCTTCGCCCTCGACGGTGTGCTCATCGGCGCCGGGGACGCGGCGTTCCTGCGCACCCTCACCGTCGGTGCCGGGGTGCTCGGGTTCATCCCGGCGACCCTGCTCGCCTACGCCGCCGGGCTCGGTCTGGGCGGGGTCTGGGGCGGGCTTACCCTCTTCATCGTGATCAGGTTCCTCGGGACCACCTGGCGGACCCGGGCCGGGTCCTGGGCCGTGGTCGGGGAGCAGCGGTGACCAGCGGGCTGGTGCTCGTCGACAAGCCGGCCGGCTGCACCTCGCACGATGTCGTCGCGCGGGTCCGCCGGCTGGCCAGGACCCGGCGGGTCGGGCACGCCGGCACGCTGGACCCGATGGCCACCGGGGTGCTGGTGGTCGGCGTCGAGCGGGCCACCAAGCTGCTCGGCTACCTCACGTCGCACGAGAAGGCGTACGAGGCGACGGTCCGGCTCGGCCAGTCGACGGTCACCGATGACGCCGAGGGTGAGCTGATCGGCGGTGCGCCGGCCGCCGACCTCACCGAGGCGGAGATCCGGGTCGCGTTGGCCGCGCTGACGGGCGAGATCGACCAGGTGCCGGCGGCCGTCTCCGCCGTCAAGATCGCGGGTCGGCGGGCCTACGCCAGGGTCCGGGCCGGCGAGGACGTGGTCCTGCCCCCCCGCCGGGTGCGGGTGTCCCGGCTCGACCTGTGCGGGGTGCACCAGGTGACCTCCGGGCTGTTGGATCTGACCCTGTCGGTGGAGTGCTCGGCCGGCACCTACGTCCGGGCGATCGCCCGTGACCTGGGTGCCGCCCTCGGCGTCGGCGGGCACCTGACCTCGCTGCGGCGTACCCGGGTCGGTCAGTTCGGGCTGGCCGACTGCCGGACCCTGGAGGAGCTCGCCACTCTCGACGATCCGGTCACCATCGGGCTGGACGCCGCCGTCGAGCGGACCCTTCCGCGGCGGGATGTCGGTCCCGACGAGGCCCGTGTGCTGGCACATGGTGGCCGGTTGCCCGCGGTGGGGACCGCGGGCACCTATGGCGTGTTCGGTCCGGACGGCGGCGTCGTCGCCCTTGTCGCGGAGCGTGACGGCGTGACGCGACCGGTCGTCGTGCTCCGGCCCGCGACCTGAGTCCCGCGCCGGGGCGGTCCCTCACGCCCGCCGGGCACGGCATGGCAGGCTGTACCGAAACCGGCGGGAAGGGTGGGTACCTGTGCAGCGGTGGCGCGGTCTGGACAGCACTCCGTCCGGGTGGGGACGATGCGTCGTCACCATCGGGGTCTTCGACGGCGTGCACCGAGGGCATCAGCAGATCGTCGGCCGGGCGGTGGACCGGGCCCGGGAGACCGGCATGCCGAGCGTGGTGCTCACCTTCGACCCGCATCCCTCAGAGGTGGTGCGGCCCGGCTCGCACCCGCCCGTGCTGACCTCCACCCGGCGCAAGGCTGCGCTGCTGGAGGCGCTCGGCGCCGACGTGGCCTGCGTCCTGCCGTTCACCCTGGAGTTCAGCCGGCTGGGTCCGGCCGAGTTCGTGCACGAGGTGCTGGTCGAGCACCTCCACGCGGCGGCCGTGGTGGTGGGGGACAACTTCCGTTTCGGACACCGGGCGGCGGGCGACGTCGCCGCGCTGCGGAGCCTCGGCGACACCTTCGGGTTCGTCACCGAGGGCGTGCCGTTGCTCACCGACGACGGTGTGACGATCTCCTCCACCTACGTCCGGTCCTGCGTCGATGCCGGGGATGTCGCAGCGGCCGCGCACGCGCTGGGCCGGGAGCACCGGATCGAGGGGCTCGTGGTCCGCGGCGACATGCGCGGCGGCTCCCAGCTGGGGTTCCCGACGGCGAACCTGCGGGTCGACCGGTACGCCGCGGTCCCGGCCGACGGAGTGTACGCAGGCCGGCTGCTGTGGCGGGACGCGGCGCGCCCGGCCGCGATCTCGGTCGGCAGCAACCCGACGTTCGAGGGGCGGGAGCGGCGCGTCGAGGCGTTCGTGCTCGACTTCGACGGCGACCTGTACGGCGAGAAGGTCGGCCTCGACTTCCACGCCCGGCTGCGCGGGATGCAACGGTACGACCGGATCGACGACCTCATCGCCCAGATCAAGGTCGATGTCGACCAGACCCGCACGATGATCCCGTGACCCGGCTGAACCCGTGACCCGCCGGTCGACGGGACCCGGCGCGACCCGGTCCGGGACCGGGAGTGGCCGGTTGGCGCCGACTGACGACCGGCTGTTATCGTGCGTGAACGCCGGCATGAGGCCGGCGGTGTGCAGGCTGCCTCCGTGACATCGACCGGGGGCCACACGAACAGGCGACAAGGAGATCCGTGGCGCTCGCGAGCGAAACCAAGACCAAGATCATGAACGAGTACGCGACCGTGGAGAGCGACACCGGGTCGCCCGAGGTTCAGGTCGCCATGCTGACCAAGCGGATCAGCGACCTCACCGAGCACCTGAAGGTGCACAAGCACGATCACCACAGCCGCCGCGGACTGCTGCTTCTTGTCGGCCGCCGCCGGCGGCTGTTGCAGTACCTGGCCAAGAAGGACATCGGCCGCTACCGGTCGCTCATCGAGCGGCTCGGCCTGCGCCGGTGACGTGACGGCCGTGCGGCGCGTTCTGCCGCACGGCCACCGACAACCCGCGCGGACCGCGCGGCACACATTCGCCGAGCCGGACCGCTTGGCCGGCACCGCGGTTCGTCCGCCAGCCGGTCCTCGGTAGTGGCCTTCGCGGCCGTCGCACCTCGGTGCCGCGAGCGCTTCGATCGAAGACCGGCACGGGCACGACCTCGCGGTCCGCCGAGCACGGGTGAGGCGACGAGGAAAGGAACCCATCCGTGTCGGATCAGACCGTCCACGAGGCCGTGGCGACAATCGACAACGGCCGCTTTGGCACCCGTACGATCCGTTTCGAGACCGGCCGGCTCGCCCGGCAGGCCGCCGGCTCCGCCGTGGCCTATCTCGACGACGAGACGATGGTGCTCTCGTCCACCACCGCGTCGAAGGCGCCGAAGGAGCAGTTCGACTTCTTCCCGCTGACGGTCGATATCGAAGAGAAGATGTACGCGGTCGGCCGGATCCCTGGTTCGTTCTTCCGGCGTGAGGGGAGGCCCAGCGAGGAGGCCATCCTCACCTGCCGGCTCATCGACCGGCCGCTGCGGCCGAGCTTCGTCAAGGGCCTGCGCAACGAGGTGCAGGTGGTGTGCACGGTCGTGTCGCTGCACCCGCAGGACTTCTACGACGTGCTCGCGATCAACGCCGCGTCGATGTCGACCCAGCTCGCCGGCCTGCCGTTCTCCGGTCCGATCGGTGGGGTCCGGGTGGCCCTGATCGAGGACCAGTGGGTCGCCTTCCCGACCCACGAGGCACTGGCCGGGGCGACGTTCGACATGGTCGTCGCGGGGCGGATCGTCGGTGATGACATCGCGATCATGATGGTGGAGGCCGAGGCCACCGCCGGCACGGTCGCGCTGGTCGCGGCCGGGGCGACGGCGCCGACCGAGGAGGTCGTGGCGGCCGGGCTGGAGGCCGCGAAGCCGTTCATCCGGACCCTGTGCGAGGCCCAGCAGGAGGTCGCCGCGCTGGCGGCGAAGCCGACCGGCCAGTTCCCGACGTTCCCCGACCACGGTGACGACGTGTTCGGGGCGGTGCAGGCTGCGGTCTCCGCGGAGCTCGCCAAGGCCCTGACGATCGCCGGGAAGCAGGAGCGCGAGCAGGAGCTGGACCGGGTCAAGGTGCTCGCCGCCGAGCGGGTGTTCGCCGGTGGCGCCTTCGACGGTCGCGACAAGGAGGTGGGGGCGGCCTTCCGCACCCTCACCAAGAAGCTGGTCCGCCAGCGGATCCTGCGGGACAAGGTCCGCATCGACGGTCGTGGGGTGACCGACATCCGCCAGCTCGCGGCCGAGGTCGACGTCATCCCGCGGGCGCACGGTTCGGCGCTGTTCGAGCGCGGCGAGACCCAGATCCTCGGCGTGACCACCCTGAACATGCTGGCGCTGGAGCAGAAGCTGGACACCCTCGCGCCGGACCGGACCAAGCGGTACATGCACAACTACAACATGCCGCCGTACTCCACCGGCGAGACCGGCCGGGTCGGGTCGCCCAAGCGGCGCGAGATCGGCCACGGCGCGCTGGCCGAGCGGGCCCTGATCCCGGTGCTGCCCGGCCGTGAGGACTTCCCCTACGCGATCCGGCAGGTCTCCGAGGCGCTCAGCTCCAACGGGTCCACCTCGATGGGCTCGGTCTGCGCCTCCACGATGGCCCTGCTGAACGCCGGCGTCCCGCTGGCCGCCCCGGTCGCCGGCATCGCGATGGGGCTGGTCTCCGACGACGTCGACGGCAGGCGGGAGTACGTCGCGCTGACCGACATCCTCGGCGCCGAGGACGCCTACGGCGACATGGACTTCAAGGTGGCCGGCACCCGAGGCTTCGTCACCGCACTGCAGCTGGACACCAAGCTCGACGGCATCCCCTCCGACGTGCTCGCCGCGGCACTCACCCAGGCTCGCGACGCCCGGCTGTACATCCTGGACGTGATGCTGGAGGCGATCGCCGAGCCGGACGAGATGTCGCCGTACGCGCCCCGGGTCACCACGATCAAGATCCCGGTGGACAAGATCGGTGCGGTGATCGGACCCAAGGGCCAGATCATCAACGGCATCCAGGACGAGACCGGTGCCGACATCACCATCGAGGACGACGGCACCATCTACGTCGGGGCCACCGACGGCCCGTCCGCCCAGGCCGCGGTGGACCGGATCAACGCCATCGCCAACCCCACCATGCCGCAGGTCGGTGAGCGCTACCTCGGCACGGTGGTGAAGACAGCGCCGTTCGGTGCCTTTGTCTCGCTGGTGCCCGGCAAGGACGGTCTGGTGCACATCAGCAAGCTGGGCAACGGCAAGCGGGTGGCCAAGACCGAGGACGTCGTGAAGGTCGGCGACAAGCTGCAGGTCGAGATCGTCGAGATCGACCCGCGCGGCAAGATCAGCCTGCAGCTGGTCAAGGACGAGTCCGCCGCTGCCACCGAGACCGGGGCCGACAGCCCCAGTGACTCCTGACCGTGGGCAGCTCGCGCGAGCCCACGGCGTTGCAGCGGTCGGCCGCCACCGGACCGGTGGCGGCCGACCGGGAGGTCGATCCGGCGATCCGGCGTACCGACCTGCCCGGTGGCCTGCGGATCCTCACCGAGGCGATGCCGGGCGTGCGGTCCGCGGCGTTCGGGATATGGGTGGGCGTCGGCTCCCGGGACGAGGAGCCCGGCCTGGCCGGCGCATCCCACTACCTGGAGCATCTGCTGTTCAAGGGCACCGCACGGCGCAGCGCGCTGGACATCGCGGCGTCCGTCGACGCGGTCGGTGGTGAGCTGAACGCCTTCACCACCAAGGAGAGCACCTGCTACTACGCGCACGTCCTGGACACCGACCTGCCGATGGCGGTCGACCTGGTCAGCGACGTGGTGCTCAACGCGACGATCGCGGCGGCGGACGTGGACAGCGAGCGCGGGGTGATCCTCGAAGAGATCGCGATGCGCGACGACGACCCCGGCGACTACGTGCACGACCTGTTCGGCGAGACGCTGTTCGGGGACCACCCGCTCGGGCGTCCGGTGCTCGGCACGGTGGAGTCGATCGAGTCGATCAGCCGGGACCAGGTCGCCGGCTACTACCGCGACCGGTACCGGCAGCCGCTGATCGTGGTCGCGGCGGCTGGTCAGGTCGACCACGACTCGGTGGTCGAGCTGGTCAGCGTGGCGTTCGCCGACCGGCTGGGTGGCTCGGCGCTGCCCGCGCCGCCGCGGGCGGGCGACGCCACCGGCCCGGCGCCGGTGGGGCGGGTGAGCCTGCTGCGCCGGGACACCGAGCAGGCGCACCTGGTCCTCGGTGGCACCGGTCTGGCCCGCTCCGACGAGCGCCGGTTCGCCCTCGCGGTGCTCAACAACGCGCTCGGCGGTGGGATGAGCTCGCGGCTGTTCCAGGAGATCCGGGAGAAGCGGGGGCTGGCCTACTCGGTGTACTCCTTCACCTCCCAGTACGCCGGCGCCGGCTCCTTCGGCGTGTACGCCGGCGTCCAGCCGAGCAACGCCCACCAGGCGGTCGCCCTGATGCGCGAGCAGCTCGCCGACATCGCCGACCACGGTCTGTCCGACACCGAGGTGACCCGGGGCAAGGGGCAGGCCAAGGGCGGCCTGGTGCTCGGGCTGGAGGACGCGAGCAGCCGGATGAGCCGGATCGGCAAGGCCGAGCTGGTCCACGGTGAGGTGCTCACCGTCGACGAGCTGCTGGCCCGGGTCGACGCCGTCACTCCGGACGATGTCCGCGAGGTCGCGGCGGACCTGCTGACCCGGCCGCGATGCCTGACCGTGATCGGTCCGTTCGCCGAGTCCGACTTCGACGGGGAGCTGTGATGACCGAGCCGGTCCGGGTGGGTGTCCTCGGCGCCCGCGGGCGGATGGGGGCGGAGACCTGCCGGGCCATCGACGGCGCACCGGACATGGAGCTGGTGGCGATGCTGGAGGCGGGGGACTGGCTGTTCTCCGCATCCGACGCCGACGCCCAGGTCGTCGTCGACTTCACCCATCCCGATGTGGTGATGGACAACATCCGGTGGTGCGTCGACAACGGCATCCACTGCGTCGTCGGTACCTCCGGGTTCACCGAGGAGCGGCTGGAGACGGTGCGGGGTTGGTGCACCGAACGCCCCGACCTGGGTGTCATCGTGGCCCCGAACTTCGCCCTGGGTGCGGTGCTGCTGATGCGGTTCGCGCGGCTCGCCGCCCGGTTCTACGAGTCGGTGGAGATCATCGAGCTGCACCACCCGCAGAAGGTGGACGCGCCGAGCGGCACCGCGGCCCGGACCGCCGAGCTCATCGCCGAGGCCCGGTCCGAGGCCGGGCTCGGGCCGGTCCCGGACGCCACCACCCGCGCCGCCGATGGTGCCCGCGGGGCGTTGTTGAACGGGGTGCGGGTGCACTCGGTCCGGCTGTCCGGGCTGGTGGCGCACCAGGAGGTACTCTTCGGCGGATCGGGGGAGACCCTCACGCTCCGGCACGACTCGCTGGACCGGGGCTCGTTCATGCCGGGCGTGCTGCTCGCGGTCCGGTCGGTGCTGTCCCGGCCCGGGCTGACGGTCGGCCTTGAGTCGTTGCTGGACCTCTAGCGCCGCAACAGAGCTCCCGTTCGTGGGCCGCGCCCAAGGGTCACCCATCGTTCCTGAGCACCCGAGCCGGGCCCGACGGGCCGGCCGCACCACCATCACCGCTGGCTGTGACGGGCATCACATCCTGGTAGAACGTGAGGTAAGCGGCATACCGGACGTTGTCACCCGATACGCCGAAAGTTCGAGCGCGCGCATAGCGTAGCGATCGGTTTACGTTGCGTCGTTTGCCCGATCCTCACGGAGGTGGGTCCGATGTCGCTGTTGCGCGCCCATGCCCAAAAAAGACCTAGTCGATCCGCATTGAACGTGGTTCGGTCCTGGCGCGGCCGGTCGACAGCGATCACCGTCTTGGCGGTGGTCGCTTCGTTGTTGCCTGTGGCGCCTGCGATGGCGGCACCGACGGCCGGTAGGCCGGTTCGGGCTTCGGCGAGGGCGGCGTCGGGTCCGTTGACGGCGCCGGACCGGCCGTCGGCGGTGGCCACGGCCCGGTTGCGGAAGACGAGGGTGGAGGTCCTGTCGGCCCGGGCCGACAGGTCGACGACGTGGGCGAATCCCGATGGCACCCTGACGACTCAGGCGTATTCGGCGCCGGTACGGTTCCAACGCGGCGGCACCTGGGTGGATGTGGACACGACACTGAGTGCGGCCGCGGGTGAGGAGCCCGGGTCTTCCGGACATGGAACCCACCAAGGTTCCTTCCAGGAAGCGAGGCTGGGGTCGTGGACGAATCCCCTGACGGTCTCGGGTAGGTCCATGAGTCGTGGGAAGGCGGCTTCGGCGAGTTGCCGCAGATGGCTCTGGTCCATGGGTACCGCTCAGCCGACCGGGGCGGCCTAATGTCCGTCAGCGGGAGCTGGCTGTCCAGCCTGCCGTAGGTTGCCAGTGGCAGCGGCCATGTCCGACTCCGTGGATTCGGATCGATCGGTTGGTGGCGCCCGCGGATGCGGCATAGGATCACGTCCTGTGGTGCTTCTGCGGATCAGCGACGCGGCCGAGCTGCTCGGCGTGTCGGACGACACGGTGCGGCGCTGGGCGGACGCCGGCAAGCTGCCCACCATCCGGGCGGAGTCGGGGCGGCTGGCCATCGAGGGGCGGGCGCTGGCGGAGTTCGTCCGGTCCCGGGCCGGTGACCCCGACGAGCGGGTGTTCCGTCAGTCGGTGCGTAACCACCTGCGCGGGATCGTCACCGAGGTGCGCCGGGACGGGGTCGTCGCCCAGGTGAACCTCCAGTGTGGGCCGTTCCGGGTGGTGTCCCTGATGACCCGGGAGGCGGCCGACGAGCTCGGGCTGGAGCCCGGCGTGATCGCGGTCGCCGGGGTGAAGGCCACCAACGTCGTCGTCGAGATCGAGGACGCGCGATGAGGCGCCCGAAGATGAGGCGCCCGAAGATGAGGCGGCATGGATGGGGCACGGTGGGGCTCGCCGGTGCCTTGCTCACGGCCGGCTGTGCCCACACTGGGAGCGCGCGGTCGGAGACGACCGGCGTCGCCGGTCCGCTGACGGTGCTCGCGGCGGCCTCGCTGACCGAGTCGTTCGGCACCCTGGGGCGGGAGTTCGAGGCGGCGCATCCCGGCGTCCGGGTCACCCTCAGCTTCGGGGCGAGCACCACCCTCGCCGCCCAGATCACCCAGGGTGCGCCGGCGGACGTGTTCGCCCCGGCGGCCCCGGAGCCGATGGAGACCGTCCGCAAGGCCGGTGAGATCGCCGGCGATACGCGGACCTTTGCCCGCAACGTGCTGGCCATCGCCGTCCCACCCGGCAACCCGGGACACGTCACCGGCGTCGCCGACCTGGCCCGACCCGGTCTCCGGCTCGCGCTGTGCGCGCCACAGGTGCCGTGCGGTGCGGCCGCCGATACGGTGCTGCGCGCGGCCGGCGTTGCCGCGCATCCGGTCACCCTGGCCAAGGACGTGAAGTTGGTGCTCTCCCTGGTGAAGCTCGGCGAGGTCGACGCCGGTCTGGTCTACCGCACCGACGTGCGGTCGGCCGCCGGGACGGTCGTCGGCGTCGACATCCCCGACGCCACGGTGGCGGTCAACGACTACCCGATCGGGGTGGTGTCCCACGCCCCGAACCCGGTCGCGGCGCGCGCGTTCGTCGACCTTGTGCTCTCCCGCACCGGCCGGACCGTGCTCAGGGACGCCGGGTTCATCCTGCCGTGACCCGCGTCGGGTCTGACCCCGGGCACCGGACCGCGACGCCGGCCGCGCTATGGCTGCCGGCGTCCGTCGGCGTGGCGTTCCTGGTCCTCCCGCTGGCCGCGCTGCTGGCCCGGGCACCGTGGCGGACCCTGCCCGCCCACCTGGCCGGCCCGGTGGTGCGCACCGCGCTGCGGCTGTCCCTGGTCTCGGCGACCGCGGCGACCGCGGTGAGCCTGCTGCTCGGGGTCCCGCTGGCCTGGGTCCTGGCGCGAAGCTCGTTCCGGGGCAAGCGGCTCCTGCGGGCGCTGGTGACGGTGCCGCTGGTGCTGCCGCCGGTGGTCGGCGGGGTCGCGCTGCTGCTGGCTTTCGGCCGGCGCGGGGTCATCGGCCGGCTGCTGGACTCGTGGTTCGGGGTGAGCCTGCCGTTCAGCACGGCGGCGGTCGTGCTCGCCGAGGCGTTCGTGGCGATGCCGTTCCTCGTCATCGCGGTGGAGGGCGCGCTGCACGGCGTGGACCGCCGGTATGAGGAGGCCGCGGTGGTCCTCGGCGCGTCCCGGTGGGAGGTGTTCCGCCGGGTGACCCTCCCGCTGATGGCGCCCGGTGTCGCGGCCGGGGCGATGCTGTGCTGGGCCCGGGCGCTCGGCGAGTTCGGTGCGACGATCACCTTCGCCGGCAGCTACCCGGGCCGGACCGAGACGGTCCCGATCGCGGCGTACCTCGCGCTGGAAAGCGACGTCGACGGCGCGGTCGCGTTGAGTCTGGTCCTGCTGGCGGTGTCGGTGCTGGTCCTGGTGGGGCTGCGCGGGCGGTGGGTCAGCGGAGCGATCGGGTGAGGTCCGAGATCGCCTACTCGACCAGGGACCCGCTGGAGGTCGCCCTCCGGGTCCGGCGGGGCAGCTTCGAGCTGGCCGCCGAGCTGACCGTGCCGGCCGGTGAGGTGCTGGTGGTCGTCGGGCCGAACGGTGCCGGCAAGACGACGATGCTGCGCGCCCTGGCCGGTCTGGACCGGCTGCTCGCCGGCACGGTGCGGATCGGCCCGACCATCCTGGAGGATGTCGTGGCCGGCCGGCGGGTGCCGCCCGAGCGCCGTCCGGTGGGGTACGTCTTCCAGGACTACCGGCTCTTCCCGCACCTGACGGCGCTGGACAACGTGGCCTTCGGGCTGCGGGTGCGCGGTCAGCAGCGGGCGGCGGCCCGCGCCGCGGCGGCCGGCTGGCTCGATCGGGTCGGGTTGGCCGGGTACGCCGGGCGGAAGCCCGACACCCTGTCCGGCGGGCAGGCCCAGCGGGTGGCGCTGGCCCGGGCGCTGGCCACCGAGCCGGCGCTGCTGCTGCTCGACGAGCCGCTCGCGGCCCTCGATGTGGGCACCCGGGCGGCCCTGCGGGGCGAGCTGCGCCGGCTGGTCGCGGCGTACGACGGGCGGTGCCTCGTGGTGACCCACGACCCGCTGGACGCGATGGTGCTGGCTGACCGGATCGCGGTCCTGGAAACGGGTCGGGTGGTCCAGGTGGGCTCACCCGTGGAGGTGGCCCGGCATCCGCGCACCGGCTACGTCGCCGGTCTGGTCGGGCTGAACCTGTACCGGGGGGTGGGGGAGGGCGGTGCGGTCCGGCTCGACGGGGGTGGCGAGCTCGCGGTCGGCCGGCCGACGCCGGGGCCGGCGTTCGTCGCGTTCCCACCGACGGCGGTGGCGCTGTACCGGGTCCTGCCGGAGGGCAGCCCGCGCAACCGGTGGCCGACGACCGTCGTCGACCTGGAGCCGGTGGCGGGCACGATCCGGGTGCGGCTGGCCGGCCCGCCGGACGTCCTCGCCGAGGTCACCCCGGCCGCGGTGGCCGACCTCGGCCTGGCCCCCGGTGTCGCGGTGTGGGCCTCGGTGAAGGCGGTCGAGATCACCGTCTACCCGGCGTGACCCACCGACGACTTGTCGTACCGATGGCGGTGGCCCGGACCGAAATGCGGTAGCCGGCCGCATCGGCGAGCCGCTGCTGGGACCAGCCTCGCAGCGTGCAGGCATCTGCGAATCTTGTGTGCGCGTCGCTGGCTGGTAGGTCAGTCGGGATCAAACTCCTCCGCCTTGGCTCCCTTGAGGAAGGCGTCCCACTCGGGTGGGGTGAAGACCAGGACCGGACCTTGGCCGAGCTGCTTCGTGTCCCGGACGGCTACCTGGCCGCCGTCGAGGAAGGCCACCTCGACGCAGCCGCCGTTGTTGCCGCTGTAGGTGCTCTTGCGCCACCTGGCACGGGACAGATCGGGTGCGGACATCGTGCTCTCCTTCTGTGGGCTAGGTCTGCAAGATCAAGCTCGCAACCATGCCGATGGACCGGTCCGGGTCCAGCGCACGTGCCCGAACGTGGTCGAAAATGAGCGTATACCGCGCTGTGTCGCTGCTTCGCTCAAGGTACAGGCAGCTCGTCGGGTGTTCGCTGTAGACGATGGCAGGCGCGGCTTGGTCGACGAACCTGACGATCGTGAAGGAGCCGTCCATGGCTGGATGGGCGCCAGCGGCGAACGGAAGGATCTGGATCGTGACGTTGGGCAGGTTGGACAGCTCGATCATGTGGCGCAGCTGAGCGTTCATGACTTCCTGGCCACCAACCGGTCGATGCAGCACGGCTTCGTTGAGCACCACCCAGTAGGTCAGCCGGTCGTCACCGGTCAACCTGGCCTGCCGTTTGCTGCGGACTGCCAGCCAGCGCTCGGTGGTCCCTTCGTCGTCGTTGTGCAGGTAGGCGCGCCGGACTGCCCTGGCATACTCCTCAGTCTGCAGGAGCCCGGGAACCAGCTCGTTCGAGTAGCCCGCCATGGACGTCGCGTCCTGCTCCAGCCCGACATACGCCGCGAAAGGCTCAGGTAGGGCGTCGCCGTAGCTGTGCCACCAGCCGCGCTCCTTGGCGTCGCGGACCAGCGAAAGCACCTCGTCATGCCGGCTGCTGACGCCGTACAGGTCCAGTAGCAGGCGAGCGTCGCTCACCGAGACGCCGTGCGCCGCCCGCTCGATCCGGTACAGCTTGCTCGCCGACCACTCGAACTGGGCAGCCACGTCTTCGATGGACAGGCCGGCCTGGTTGCGGAGCTGCTTCAACAGCTCGGCCAGGCGCCGGCGGCGGACGGTCGGTACGACCCGAGGCGGCACGAAGAACCTTCCTGATCAGACGGGAGCAGTCTGCCGCCACCTCGCGGAGCGGGATGAGCAGCCCTGCTGGTTCATCCAGTCAGCCTATTGCCTCTATCGGAATGCTAATGTCATTCTGCTTTAGCATAAAGCCAACGTCACTGTAGCTGCCCGAGCGGATCAGCAAGCTCACGACCACGCTGACTCGTCAACGGCAGCCCGTGACTGCCCGGCGACGGCGAAGGCAGGAGGGCAGCTGATGACCCCGATCCCGATCCGTACTCCGGCCGCGATGCGACTGCCGCCGCGTCGCGTGTGAGTGGGCGGGAGGTGACGGCCGTTGGGCGGGCTTCCCGATCGTGGTCACCACCGAGGCGGCCACCTGAGGATCTGTGGGAGGAGCCGGCGATGCGCGCGGCGCTGGCCCGCCATGACCTGACGGCGGTCTACCGGCGGCTACAGGCCGGCGGCTACAGCCAGAACACGATCGGTGCGCTCACCAGGCAATCCCAACCGGAGGTGTGCGCGATCATCCACGGCCGCCAGGTCCGCGCCTACAACGTGCTCGCACGGATCGCCCACGGGCTGGGCGCCCCACCCGGCTACCTCGGTTTGGCGTGGTGCGCGCACCCCACCTGCCAGCACCCGCCACACTGAACACCTCGTACGTCGTAGGTCAGGTTCCTGTCCGGGTCTGGCCGGGAACCAGTCGCCGCCGGTCCGCGAACGGGTCGACCTGGCCCCGCTGCCCGGCGGTGGCGAGCTCCAGCCAGCGCCGCCACCGGCCACCGCCGTGCGGTGGCGTCGCCCACTGGCCGTCCAGCTCCACCAGCCGCACCCCCGGGCCGTCGAGCCAGCGCTGCACGCACTCGCTCTCCTCCACACCACCGGCGAGGTACGGCACCGTGCCGAAGGCTGGCGGGTCGGCCGGCAGCACGGTCTGCCCGGTGGCCGGCAGCACGGTCTGCCCGGTGGCCAGCAGCGCGTCGACGTAGGGCCGGGGCGCGGCGCCCTGGGGTACCGTCGAGGCGCCGGCCAGCCGCCCGTGCCGGACCAGGGCCAGCTCCCATCCGCCGGCGCCCGCCGGGCGGGCCGCGACGAGGCTCGCGATCCCGGCGAGCGTGGTCAGCCGCTGGACCCGGTCGGCGGCGCGGACCAGGACCGCCAGCCGATCCCGCAGCGTGGCCGCGTCCTCGTACCGGCGCTGACCGGACAGCACCTCGATCCGGTGCAGCACCGGCTCCACCAGCGGCCGCAGGTCGCCGGCGACCGCGGAGCTGAACGTGGCGACGTGTTCGCCGTACGCGGTCCTGCTCTCCGCGCCCACGCAGGGACCGCCGCACCGGCCGAGCTCGACCAGGGCGCACGCCGACCGCCGGGGGGTCAGCGGGAGCCGCCCCCCGCACTGCCGCAACGGCAGCGCCTCGTACACGGCGGCCACGGCCTGCTCGGCGAGCCGGCGCGACCCGAACGGCCCGAGGTAGCTGCCGCCCTCGGCGGCGGGTCCGCGCGGCGTGCGGATGATCGACAGCCGGGGGAACGGCTCGACCGTGACCGTGACCCACACCGCACGCTCGGGGAACTTCGACCGCCGGTTGTACCGCGGCTTGTGCTCGGCGATCAGCCGCAGCTCACGCACCTCCGCCTCCAGGCCGTGCGCGCAGACCACCGCGTCGACCCGCTCGGCGAGCCCCACCATCTCGGCCATCCGGGACCGGGTCTCCCCGGCGGTGAAGTAGGACCGCACCCGGTTCCGCAGATCGTTGCTCTTGCCCACGTACAGCGGCCGGCCCTCGGCATCGCGGAACAGGTAGACGCCGGGGGCGTGTGGCAACGGTTCGGCCAGGTGCCGCTTGCGCCGCCGCTCGGGCCGGACCAGGCCGCTGTAGGTGACCAGCTCCTGGTAGGACTGCACGCCCAGCGCGCCCACCCGCTCCAGCAGCCCGTGCAGCACGTCGACGGTCGCGCGGGCGTCGGACAGCGCCCGGTGGTCGGGTGTCGTGCCGGCACCGAAGAGCCGGGCCAGCGTCGCGAGCTTGCAGTTGGGCGCCTCATCGCGGACCAGGACCCGTCGGGCCAGCATCGCGGTGTCCAACACCCGGAGTCCGGGCCACGGGTAGCCGTGCCGGGCGCAGGCGACCTTGAGGAACCCCACGTCGAACGGCGCGTTGTGGGCGACCAGCACCGATCCCCGGGCGAACTCCAGGAACGCCGGGAGCACCGCGGGCAGCCGGGGCGCGCTGACCACCATGGCGTCGGTGATGCCGGTCAGCACCGTGATGAACGCGGGGATCGGACCACCCGGGTCGAGCAGGGAGTGGAACTCGGCCTGGACCGCGCCACCACGCACCTTGACCGCGCCGATCTCGGTGATCTCCGCGGAGTCCGGGGCCACGCCGGTGGTCTCCAGGTCGACGACGCAGAAGGTCATCTCCCGCAGTGGCTCGCCCAGCTCGTCGAACGACGCCTGCACGAACGTGGTGGCGGTCGAGGACACGTCGTGGACGGTACCGACCGGCACCGACGGAATCTCGCCGTCCGGGGGCCATCCGGGGGCGTCCGGGGGGGCGTCCGGGGCTGGTCCGATCGGCGGTCCGCGCCGAGCGTTGACCTTGCTGGCTACCCTCGACCCCACATCGCCCACGCGGGTGCGGGCGACGTGGAGTGTCAAGGGGGTCTCAGGGTGTCCAGCACGCTGCTGCCGGAGCCGGTGCGGCAACGGGTCATCGCACTGGCTGCGGACGCCCTGGGCCGGCTGCCCCCGGATGAGGTGCCGGCGTCATTACGGGCAGCGGCGCGGTTCGCCCCCGCCAAGCGGGCGAGGCTCGCCAGGTCCGCGCTGGCGGCGGCGCTGGAGACCGAGCCACTGTTCCGGCTGCGGGTCGCTGAGGCGGTGGAGCGCGAGCAGCCGGCGATCGCCGAGGCGGTCCGGCAGGCGGTCGTGCCAGCCGCGGCGGATCCGGTCGAGCTCGCGGTGGCCGCCTACCTGATCCGTCCCGACGGGTGGTCCGGTCACGTCGAGCGGGCCGAGCGCGCGCTGGCCGAGCGGGCCGAGCGATTGCGGTCCGCCGACCGGGACGAGCTCGTCAGCGCGTTGCGTGGTGAGCTCGACCAGGCCAGGTCGGAGCTGCGCGCGCAGGCCAGCAGGGCGGAGGAGGCCGCTACCGCGGCCGGCGAGGCCGGTGACGCGCTGCGCCGGCAGTTGCGTCAGCTGACCGGTCAGCTCCGGTCGGCCGAGCGGGCCCGGGACGAGGCGGTCCAGGCGCTGGCCGAACTGCGGCAGCATGATGCGGCCACCGACGCGGCAACCCAGGCGGAGATCCGTCGGCTGAAGCAGCGGCTCGCCGAGGCCGGGGACGCCGCGGACGCGGCGCGCAGGGCGGACCGGGTCGCCCGCAACACGGACGAGGCGAGGTTGTGGTTGCTGCTGGAGACGGTGGCGGGGGCCGTGCAGGGGCTGCGCCGCGAGCTCGCGGTCGCCCCCACCGAGCACCGTCCCGGTGACCTGGTCACGGCCGACGGCCGGGTGGCGGAGGCCGACCAGGCCGTCCTCCCACCCCGGATCGGTCCCCGTGGTGACGATCTTGGCTTCCTCGACCGGCTGCTGGAGCTGCCGCGGGTGCACCTGATCGTGGACGGCTACAACGTGACAAAGACCGGCTATGGCGATCTACCGTTAGCTACTCAACGTAGCCGCCTCACCCAGGGGCTTGCCGTGCTCGCGGCCCGCACCGGTGCCGAGGTGACCTGCGTGTACGACGGCGCGGACCGGCCGCCCGCCATGCCGCCGGCGCCCCGCGGGGTTCGGGTGCTGTTCAGCCCGTCCGGCCAGTCTGCCGACGAGCTGATCCGGCGGTTGGTCGCCGCCGAGCCGTTCGGCCGCCCGGTCGCCGTGGTCTCGGCCGATCGTGAGGTCGCCGACGGGGTCAGACGTTCGGGCGCGTACCCGGTCGCCTCGACCGCCTTGCTGGCCCGGCTCGGGCGAGGCTGACCCGGGATCCGCGAGGCGTCGAAGTCCGGCGGTGCGGTCCGATGCTGTCGGTGCCCCACGCTAGCGTCCGTGGCGCACTGGGTCGCCGGGGTGTCTCCTGCCGCGGCGACCCTCACGGGAGGAGAGCGAGCATGTTGATCGACTGCGAGAGATGCGGGGTGCGCGGCTCCGCCTGCCGTGACTGCGTGATCACGGTCGTGCTCGGCGTGGGGCCGGGCACGCTGGAGCTTGACGAGACCGAGCAGGGGGCCTTGGCGGTGCTGGCGGAGGGCGGCCTGGTGCCTCCCCTGCGGCTGGCACCGGCGGTGAACGGATGACCGGGCGGCGGCGGGCGGCGTCATGGTTTTCGATCACGGAGCGAGACCGGTTGTCGATGCCTATATACTAGTTCGGTCAGTTTGCGCCCTGATTGGGCGTCACACGGTTGAGTGATAACGATTGTTCCTTCGAACGGGTCAATATCTGCCCCTCTTTCACTCCAGGTGTTTGTCTAAGGTGGCCCTTCGCGGCTAGTGTTTCGGCGGTCTACCCAGATGTCTGTCGTCAGCGAAGTTGGCGGCACTGGGCAGACACCGCCGAGTCGGGCGACGGCCAGCAGGCCAGAGCCTGAGCCGGGGACCCATCTCCCTGGGGCGAATCGTTCCGCCGTCTGACCCCGGTGGTCCGTAGGGCGTCCTTCCCGCCCGAGCCCGTCAGCTAACTCGGTAGGCGGTCGAGCGGAAGAAGGAGCGCCCGCCCTGTGGCGAGCAACAGGCACACTCCGCGCCTAGCCCGTCTCGCCGTCGTTTCCGCTGTGTCAGCCCTCACCCTCGCCATGCTGCCCGGCGCCAGCCAGGCAGCGCCTACGACGACTGCGACCCCGCAGACGTCGGCCCAGGCGGCCGAGCAGGTCCAGAAGCTGGCCCAGCAACTCGACGCGATGAACGAGCAAACCCTGTACGCCAAGGTCACGCTGGACAAGGCCAAGGCCAAGGCCAGCGCGGCCCAACGCAACGCACAGAAGATCGACAGCCAGTACGAGGCGATGGTCGGCCAGGTCAGGAAGATGGTCGCGGGCGTCTACATGAGCGCGCCGTTCGGTGAGTTCGCCGCGTTCCTGTCCAGCGACTCCCCGCAGAACTTCCTCGACCAGCTGTCCGCGCTCGACCGGGTCTCGGCCCAGCGCTCGACGATGATCGCGAAGGTCGGTGAGGCGAAGTCCGGCCTCGACAGGGCAAAGGCTGACGCCGAGGCGGCGGTCCGCGCCGCGCAGGCGAAGGCCACCGATCTGAATACCCAGATGGCTGCCCTGAAGCAGCAGCAGGCCACCTGGACCACGCTGTACAACCGGCTGTCCGCCCAGGAACGGGCCAGGATGGGCGGTGTCAACGCCGCGATCGACCCCGGGAACCTGCCGCCGGCCAACTCGGCGGCCGCACAGACCGCCGTGAACGCGGCCAAGGTGATCGCGAACGCCGATCCACCGCACATGTACGTGTGGGGTGGGGCCGGACCGGACGTCTACGACTGCTCCGGCCTGACCATGGTGGTTTGGGGGAAGGCGGGTGTCTCGTTGCCGCACTCCTCACGCGAGCAGTACACCTACGGGACGCACGTCGACAGGAGCAACCTCGCGCCGGGCGATCTGCTGTTCTTCTACAGCCCGATCAGTCACGTCGCGATCTATGTTGGCAACGGGGTCATGATCGAGGCGCCGACCTCGGGCCAACCCGTGAAGTACGCCGCGGTGCGGTGGGGCAGCTATGTCGGGGCAACCCGGGTCGGCTGACCAGCGCGGCGCAGCAGCGGTGCGGGGCGGGTGGCGTGCCACCCGCCCCGCACCGTCTTTCCGGGCGGGGATGGCGCATAGGATGCGCGGCGAGGGGTGACACGCCGGATGGCAGGCAACCGTGGGGCGGCCGTGGGGCTGGTGGTGCTCGGCGTCGCGGTGCTCGCGGTGCTCGCGCTGGGCACACCGTGGCGGACCCTGGACACCCCGCCCGGTGGACCGAGACCGGTGCAGCCGGCGCTCGACTTCACCCAGGCGCAGATCGCCCGCGAGAACGCCTTCCACAACCTGCTCCGTCCCGGCGCCTACACCGCGCTGGCGCTCTCGCTGGTCGTCGCTGGTGCGCTCGGCCTCACCCCGCTGGGCGGCCGGCTGATCGGCGCCGCGGCCCGGCCGTTCGGTGGCGGGTGGGTCTGGCAGGTCCTTCTCGGTGGGTTGCTGCTCGGGATGGTCGGTCGGCTGGTCACGATGCCGTTCGCCGCGTACGGGCAGACCGTGCTGCGCCGCTACGGCCTGTCCACCCAGGGCTGGGGCGGCTGGCTGCTCGACTCGGTCAAGGGTTTCGGGTTGAGCGCCGGGATCACCTCGGTGGTCCTGGTCGGGCTGTACGGCGTGGTCCGGGCCGCCCCGCGCACGTGGTGGTGGTGGGCCGCGACCGGCGGTGCGGCGCTCGTGCTCCTGCTGTCCTTCGTCTATCCGGTGCTGGTGGAGCCGGTGTTCAACCGGTTCACCCCGATGCCGGCGGGCGCGCTGCGCACGTCGTTGCTGGAGCTCGCGCGAGCCGATGGGGTGCCCGTCACCGACGTGCTGGTCGCCGACGCCTCGCGGCGTACCACGGCACTGAACGCCTACGTGTCCGGCTTCGGCGCCACCCGGCGGATCGTCGTGTACGACACGCTGCTCTCCTCGGCGCCGCCGGAGGAGGTCCGGCTTGTGGTCGCCCACGAGCTCGGCCACGCCAAGCGGAACGACGTGCTCTTCGGCACCGTGGTCGGGGCGCTGGCCGTGGCAGCCGCGAGCTGCGGGGCCTACCTGCTGTTCGGGTGGGGGTGGTTGCTCCGCCGGGCCGGGGTTGGCGGGCTCGGCGACCCGAGGTCGGTGGCGCTGCTGCTGTTCGTGCTGTCGCTGGCCTCGCTGTTGATCGGCCCGGTGACCGCCATGGTCTCCCGGCGGATCGAGGCCCGCGCCGACGTGCACGCCCTCGACCTGACCGGCGACCCAGCCGGCTTCATCGCCATGCAACGCCGGTTGTCCGTCACCAACCTCTCCGACCTGGACCCGAACCCGATCATCTACGGGCTCTTCGCCGACCACCCGACCGGTCCGGAACGGATCGCGCTGGCCCGCGACTGGGCCCGCCTGCACGAGGTGACCGCACCGTGAGCCGGACCCTGGTGGTGACCAACGACTTCCCGCCCAGGGCTGGCGGCATCCAGGCGTTCGTGCACCAGCTCGCCGTGCGCCAGCCGCCCGGATCGATCGTGGTGTACGCCTCGAACTGGCAGGGCGCGGCGGCGTTCGATGGTGCGCAGCCGTTCGAGGTGATCCGGCACCCGACCAGCCTGCTGCTGCCGACCCCGGAGGTGGCCCGCCGGCTGCGGGAGGTGGCCCGGGACCACGGCTGCGACACCGTGTGGTTCGGGGCGGCGGCGCCCCTCGGGTTGCTGGCCCGCGGCCTGCGCTCGGCCGGGGTGAAGCGGTTCGTGGCCTCCACCCACGGGCACGAGACCGGCTGGGCGATGCTGCCCGGCGCCCGCCAGGTGCTGCGCCGGATCGCCCGCGACGTCGATGTGGTGACCTACCTCGGTGAGTACACCCGACGGCTGCTCGCGCGGGGACTGGGCCGGCGGGTCCGGCTGGAGTGGGTGCCACCGGGGGTCGACACGGCGGCGTTCCATCCCGGTGTGGATGGCGGCGCGGTCCGTCGTCGGCTTGGGCTGGCCGACCGGCCGACCGTGGTGTGCGTGTCCCGGCTGGTGCCCCGAAAGGGGCAGGACGTCCTGATCCGCGCCCTGCCGGAGATCCGCCGCAGGGTCCCCGACGCGGCGTTGCTGCTGGTGGGTGGCGGCCCCGACATGCCGCGCCTGCGGCGGTGGGCCGCGCAGGAGGGCGTCGCCGACGACGTGGTGTTCACCGGGTCGGTGCCGTGGGAGGAGCTGCCGGCCCACTTCGCGGCGGGTGACGTGTTCGCGATGCCGTGCCGGACCCGCCGTGGTGGGCTGGATGTTGAGGGTCTCGGCATCGTCTTCCTGGAGGCGTCGGCCAGCGGTCTGCCGGTCGTGGCCGGGGACTCCGGGGGCGCCCCCGAGGCGGTGCTGGAGGGACGGACCGGGTACGTCGTGTCCGGCCGGTCGGTGGCGGCGGTTGCCGAGCGGGTGGCTGGCCTGCTCGCCGACCCGGAGCGAGCCGCGGCGATGGGGCGGGCCGGCCGGGAGTGGGTGGAGCGCGAGTGGAACTGGGACGTGCAGGCGACCCGGCTGGCCCGCCTGCTGGCCGGCTGACCCGACTTCCAGGCCAGATACATACGCGCTACGGGCCGGTGCCGAAGGCACTGAGGGCCCCGCCCGACGTGAAGACATCCACCCGGTCGCCCTCCCGGGTCGTGGCCTGCTCGCCGACCCGGAGCGAGCCGCAGCGATGGGGCGGGCCGGTCGGGAGTGGAACTGGGACGTGCAGGAGGACCCGGTTCCCGAGGTCCGGACAGTTGACGGCCTCGTCCCAGTCCGCCACCATTACCGAGAACGGTTCGCCAAATTTCTAGCAACGGAGGCACGATGCACGTCCGCTTTCTTGGCAAAGATCCCGCTTCCCAGTAAGGCCAGTCACCCACGCTGTTCGCCACCGACCGTACCGATCGCAAGACCTACATCGCGCAGGGCTGGGTCGTGACCGACCCCCAGGCGTTGGCCGACATCGGCCCGGTGCCCGAAGGCGACGCCATCATCGAGATCCCCGAGGATGTGCTCAAGTTCTACGTGCGCAGCTACTCGCCGGCGGAGGAGCGCTGAGCCTGCTCATCGGACCCGTGTTCAGCCAGCTCTTCCGCAGCTTCGAACACACCGCCTTCCGGCTAGAGACGCGCGACCACTACAGGTCCGCCAACGAGACGGAGGCGCTGCGGCAGTTCGTCTCGGGTGAGCCGGTCGGCATGAGCTGGTTCCAGAACTGGCTGATCATGATCCGCGAAGCGACGGCGGCAGGGCGCCGCTTCGCCCGCGTGCGAGTGGTGACCATGCCACTGACCGACTACAGCCGATTTGCGATATTTTGCTCCGGACACACCAGCGCGGTCGGTGAGGAGATCCGCTACCTGAGACGGGACGAAGCCGCGGGCCTGCCGGACTACGACTACTGGCTGTTCGACTCGTGCAAGCTGGTGCGAATGCATTTCGACGAGGCTGAGAACTTCCTCGGCGGCGAGATCATTGAAGACCCAGCCCTGATCGTGCAGCACAACTACTGGCGCGATGCCGCCTGGCATCGTGCCATGCGACGGGACGACTTTGCCACCGAATAGGACGACCGGCGTGACTAGCGTGCACGAGGCGCGCGGCGCGCTCGGCAAGCGACTCCGTGAGCTGCGCCAACAGGCCGACATGAGCGGTCGGCGGCTCGCGGAGTCGTTGTCGTGGCCGCCGTCCAAGGTGTCCAAGCTGGAGAATGGCCGGCAGACGCCGACAGATGACGACATCGGGGGTTGGACGCGGGCGACGAACAGCGAAGGCGAGACAGAAGCCCTGCTCGCCTCGCTGCACACGCTCGAAGTGCAACACGCCGAATGGCATCGACAGCTCAAGACCGGGCTGAAGCAACATCAGACCGAAATCGCGGAGCTGGATGCCACGACGCGGCTGTTCCGCGCGTTCGAGTCCACCTTCGTTCCCGGTCTTCTGCAAACGGCCGAGTACGCGCGTGCACGCTTCGCCCAAAGCATCACCGTGTTTCAGGTGCGCAACGACATCAACGAGGCGGTGAAGGCTCGCATCCAGCGGCAAGAGATCCTCTACCGGCCGGACAAGCGGTTTCACTTCGTGCTGACCGAAGCAGCTTTGCGCTACCGGCTGTGCCCACCAGAGGTCATGCTTGGGCAGCTTGATCGGATGGTTTCCTTCTCAGCGCTGCCCAACGTGAAGCTCGGCATCATCGGCTTCGAGACGGCGTACGTCGTCGCCCCCGCGCACGGCTTCTGGCTGCTCGACAGCGACCGCGTAATGGTCGAGACCTTCTCGGCCGAGCTGAACCTGGCCCAGCCGCAAGAGATTAGCCGCTACGGTGGCATCTTCGACTCGCTGGCAGCCGTGGCCAGCTACGGCCGAGCGGCGCGGGTGATCATCAACCGGGTGATTGATGATCTTGCGCCCGAACCGCCGGAAGATGGCGAGTGATTTCCGGAGCGCTAGATTAATCGGGATATTTCTAGCAATACCAAGAAACTTTCTGTTGATCCGCTTCCTGCGGCTCTACTCTGCGGAACTGGACGGCGAATCGCGTCCGCCCTTTCGGAAGTTGGGAGAGCAGGTGAGCACGCATGTTCCGCTGCTCAGCAGGGATGAAGTCAGCCGGCTACAGAAGCGCGCGCGTGAAGCCGTGGAGTACCGCAAGAGTGGCCTGAGCCTGAACCACATTCAGGGCTGCCCGCTGGACTGTGCTTACTGCATCCGACACACCTACGGACTGTGGGACCAGCGGCAACCGTGCGCCCTCATGACGGACGCCGAGGCGGTCGAGCAGCTGGTGAGTCATCGGTATTTCCAGCCGCACATCACGCCCGTGCAGGTGTTCAACCGAGCCACCGATCCGTTCTTGCCGAACGTCCGGCCGCGTACCCTCGCCGTGCTCGAAGACCTGGACGATCGTGAGCTGACAAATCACGTCCTGGTCATCACGCGGCACCAGATGAAGCCCGCGGACATCGACCGGCTCAACTCGCTTCGGCATGTCAAGGTGACACTATTGTTCACGTACTCGGGCATCGACAACAAGCAGATTGAGGCATTCCGCGTAACTGGTGCTCACGGTGTGTGATTGCCGGTGTGGGTCAGGTGGTGCGGTGGTGCTCGTGGTGAAGCAGGACCAGGGCTGCGGCGACGATATCGCCGATGCGTTGCGGGCAGCCACGCCAGCGG
>JACQDL010000065.1 GCA_016201065.1 Actinomycetota bacterium | reverse complement strand
TATCACCCACACCGCCTCCGCGACGGGTGCGGCGATCACGGGTGGGAGCATCACGATGCCGGCGGTGACGTTTGATGGTGCGCTCGCGCCGAACCGGGTGAACCCCCGCACCGGGTATGCGGCGTTGAACAAGTTCCGGGTGTCGGTGATCCACACCGAGACGGGTGGGCAGGTCGACGTCAACTATCTGGGGACGGACTGTAATCCGGCGGCGTTGCCGGCGGTGGATTCCAGTACGGGGCGGTGTTTCCCGGTGTACTGGACCCCACCGGGGGTGATCACCCCGCAGTTGGACTGGTTCACGAAGTTCGTGGTGACCCAGACCGTGGAGAGTGATCTGGTGGGTGGCAACCCGGCGGTGGAGACGAACTACACCTATGTGGGTCCGGCGGCGTGGCATTACGCCGACACCGATGAGGTGACCCCGGTCGCCCGGCGCACGTGGGGGCTGTGGCGGGGGTACGCGCGGGTGGAGGTGCGCCTCGGGCATGGCACGGATGGGCCGCAGCAGCTGTCGGTGCAGCGTTTCTACCGGGGCATGAACGGCGACAAGACCCTGACCGGGACCCGCACCGCGTCGGTGACCGACTCCCAGGGTGGGGTGCACACCGACACGCCGGGCTTGATGGGGTTCGGGTTGGAACAGCAAACGTTCAACGGCTCCAGTGAGGTGGCGGGGCAGGTCAGCGACCCGGTGCGGGTCGTGACCGCCACCCACGTGCATGACGGGTTGACGGTGGGCGCGTACATGGTGCACACCGCGGTCACGCATGGTCGTGCGGCGATCAGCAGCGGGCAGCGGCTCACCGAGGTCGACACCTCCTACGACGCGCACGGCAACCCCGCGGTGGTCAACGACCTGGGGGACCTGGCCACCGCGGCGGATGACCGGTGCACCCGGTACAGCTACGCGACGAACGCCGCCGCGTGGCGGTATGCGGAGGTTTCCGAGGTGACGGTGGTGGGGGTGCGGTGCACGGTGACCCCCACCTACCCGGCGGACGGGTTGTCGGTGACCCGCACCTACTACGACTCCTCCACCACCCTGGGTGCGTTGCCGGGTGCGGGGGACGCGACCCGGGTGGATCAGGTGAAGACCTACACCACGTCCGGACCGTCGGTGTTCGTGAGTGTCGCCACCACCTACGACGCCTATGGCCGGGTGTTGACGGCCACCGACACGATCGGTCGGGTGACGAAGACCGCGTACACCGACACCGGTGGGTTGGCCACGCAGACGGTGGTCACCAACCCGCTGGGGTGGACCACGACGGAGATCCTGGAACCCTCATGGGGCTTTTCGACCGCGAGTCTGGACGCGAACGGGTGGCGCACCGACCTGTGCATATGAGCGTGCTTGGGAGCCGTCAGGCTTGCGCGGTTGAGCCGATGTACTCGTGGCGGCTGCGCCGCCGTTCTCGTTTGAACTGAGCCACTGGGCCTTCTCGTGCTTCCGTCGGATCACCTGCCCTCGCCTGAGG
>JACQDL010000063.1 GCA_016201065.1 Actinomycetota bacterium | reverse complement strand
TCGGTCCGTGATCTCACCGACGCCATCCGTAGATTCATCGACGGGTGGAACGAGCGTTGCGAGCCGTTCGTGTGGACCAAAGACGCCGACACCATCCTGGCCAAAGCCAAGCGTAAAACAACTTCAAACACGCGACACTAGATCCCGATACGCTGGGACGTCTCAATGGGGCCGGCTCGGTGTGAGCCGGAATGGGGCTCCCCCTGCGACGGGGGCTCCTACCTGGGAGAATGTACCAGGCGTGCGAGCGGTCCGCGCAGCGGCCGGTCTGGGGGCGGTGCGGGGGTGTGGTTTCAGCATGGATTCCTGCCGTGACCTGGGTGCGAGCGGTCGAGCGTGGCGGTGTGGGCGCATGACCGCTCGCGTGGTCTAGACGATCTGGGGTCGGGTGCCGGGGAGGGGTCGGTGCCGGCCGAGGAACCGTACCTCGGCGCTGGCGTTGGTGGGGCCGAGGTCGATGCGGAGGATGCTGTCCTCGGTGAGGTCCATGGCGGCTCGGGCCTCGTGCTCCAGCCGGCCGAGCTCGGCGGCGGACAGGTCGCAGATGAACACCGAGTACTGGAGACGGTCACCGTAGGTCTCCATGATGGTGCACACGCGGCGCAGCCGTCGTGGCTGGCGGATGTCGTATGCCACCAGGTAGCGGCGTCGGGCCATGGTCGCCGGCCCGTCAGCGGGTGAGCATGGGAATGTAGTCGGGCAGCTCGCCGACGAGTACGGCGGCGAGGATGCGGGTCTGCACGTCCAGAACCCGCCGGTAGCTGATCCGGTACCCGAACACCGGGTGGGTGACCTGGGTGTCCAGGCGGCGTTCGTAGGCGGCCAGCACGGTGCGCCGGCCGTCGGGGGTTAGGGTGACCCCGCCGGCGCGGGTGATGAAGTCGCTGCCGGTGATCTCGCCGTTGTTGAGCAGCCCGATGACCACCGAGTCGGCGATGAGCGGCCGGAACTCCTCGGCGAGGTCGAGGGCGAGGGCGGGGCGCCCGTACCGGGATCGGTGCAGGATGCCCAGGTAGGGGTCGAAGCCGACCGCGAGGGTGGCGGTCAGGAGGTCCTTGGCGAGCAGGGTGTAGCACAGTGACAGCAGCGCGTTGACGGGGTCGCGGGGCGGGCGCCGGTTCCGCCCGCCGGCGGCGAAACGTTCACCCAGCGCGGCCGCGGGTGGGGCGAGCATCGTCGGCAGCGCCTCGAAGTACAGGCGGGCGGCGGTGCCCTCCACCCCGAGGAGCTGCCCGAAGTCCGCGACCGTCGCGGTGGCCGCGGCGAGCCGGGCGAGCTGGTCGAGCACCGCGGTCACGTCGGTGCGGGCGTTGCGGCGCAGCAGGGTGCGGCAGTTGCGGATCTTCCCCTCGATCATGCGGCGGGCGATCCCGAGACCACCGGCGGCGTGCGCGGCGGTCTGCCGGCGGCGTACCTCGACGTACTTGCCTGGTGGGCCCGACGCCCAGCCCTTCAGCCAGCCGCCGAAGCTCAGCCAGAGGACCGGTACTCCGGCGTCGAAGAGGTGGTGCAACGCCACCGTGGAGACCTGCACCCGACCGAAGACCACCAGCTGGGAGACGTCGATCAGCCGGAACGACCCCAACTTCTCCTTGTCCTTGCTCACGATTTCCAGGCGCCCGCCCCGTACGCCGACCGACGCACCGACGTCGCTGACATAGACCGGCCGGTGGTCGGGGTCACGGGGCACGATCCGGCGGGGTGCCACGTCGGTGCGGCCCAGCAGCGTGTTCGTCTCGTCCGGCAGGCACAGCCCCGCCATCGCGCACCGCACGCATTTCGGGCTGTCCACCAGTGGCAACGGGGCCTCGACGGCCGTGGACACCGCGCGGGCCTGGCCGACGACCTGGCGCGCCCACGTCGACCGGTCGGCGGCCAGCTCGACCCGGACCCGGCGGCGTACCTGCGCGTAGTACACCTCGGCATGGTCCACGGAGTACCCGTGCTCGGCGAGCAGCATGGCCTGGAGGAGCACCTGCACCTCATCGCCGGGCCACGCCGCCCCGTCGTCCTGCGGCCGGCCCTTCTTGAAGTCCACCGGTACGACCGCTCCGCCAGCGCCTTCGACCAGGTCGAGGCGGGCCACGACGCCCAGCGCTGCCGACGACAGCATCAAGGACCGTGCGGCCAGGAGCTCCCCGTCGTCCGGTAGCGGCGCTGCCCCAGTTTCCTCGTCCACGACCCGGTGTACCTGCCGGCCCAACGCGATGTCGTCACTGTCCTCGAACCGGCCGTCGACCCATTGCAGGTAGAACAGCCGCGGGCAGTACACGAACTCGCTCACCATCCGCGCCGGCATCAGCTCCGCGCCGTCAGGCTGCTGCCGGGCCCGGTCGTCGTCCTCGCCCACCACGCACCCCGGGTCCTGGGCGGTCCCCGTGACACGCCACGCCCACCCATCGACCGGACCGGTCGCGTCCCAAGCGACAACACGCACGGGTGTCTCCGGCCGGCGACTCATCCAACGGTGTCGTACGGCCCCGGCTCGGGCGTCGGGGTGAACAGCCCCACCCCCAGGTACCGGCCCGCACCGGCCAGCACCGGCCCGGTGACCACCTCTGGGAACCCGACCGCGACGTGCCGGAACAACCGCCCCCGAGCCTGTTCCGGCAACTCCCCGGCCGCCAGCCGCACCCCACCCGGCTGCAGCGGCGCCATGCTCACCCGGAGCCATTCGGGTTCCGGCAGCCCGGCGGTCCGCAGCCCCCGCACCACCTCGGCCTCGACCGCGCCGGGCTTTGGTTTCGGGTACCGGTCCAACACCATCGGGGTCGCGCTGACCCAACACCGGGACCCGCGCTGCCACCGCAGCGGATCGACCGCCGGTGGCCGCACCCAACCGGGCTCGTGCCGCAGCTCCACCACACCGAAGCTCGGTACCCGCAGCGCGAATGCTCCGGTGCCGAGCACGCCGGCCACGATCCGGTCCCGCTCAGCCACCGCGATCGGCGGGAGCGCCACGGCCAACCCCAGCAGCCGCCCGTCATCGCCCGCGGACCCCACCGCCGGCAACGCCAGGAACGCCACATGCGGCCGGTCCTGCGCGCCGTGCCCGTGCAGCACCGCCGGTAGCGGGTCGGCGACCCGCGCCATCACCGCCCGCCGCAGCGCCTCGGTGAACCGCACCGCCCACCGGCCGTCAGGGCGTACCCGGGACAGCCGCAGCACCGCCACCTCGGCGTACGGCGAGGGCGCGGGGATCACCCCACCAGCCTCCCGGCCCGGTCAAGACCGCGGTCCAAGACGCCGTGCGGTGTCGTCCGATCGAGCGAACCGGTGGGGCCGTGACCGATCTGTGGTCGGCGCCAGCAAGAACGTTCCGGCCGGTTCATCCGGGTAGGTCCTGCTACGACACGAAGGGGTGGGTCGGCCGTCCGAGTGCCCGACAGCCGATGATCACACCGTGCTCGTCGCGGACGACCTGGTGGGGGTAGGCGAGGTCGTCACGGTGCGGGAACGCCTCAGCGACCGGGCGGGCAACGATGAGCAGGACGCCGGACTCTGGATCGGGTAGACCGGTGACCGTCGGGGTCGCTGCGGTGCGCACCAGGGGGACGGTCAGGTCGCCGACGCGGATCTCGCCGTCTGGTTGGTCGGGGGCGAGGACGAGACGCGCGGGTGGTCCGGCTGGGGGGAGTTCCACGACGGTGTCCGGGCCGAGGAGATGCACCGCGTGCGGGGTGAGGTTACGAACGGTCGGGGTTGGTGGCTGCGTGGTGCCGGCCGGGATGGTCGGACCGGGTGGGGTGGCGTCATCCACGGGGTGTCCTCCTGCACGGGCGTCGGTGCGGCGGTGCGTCGGCGCGGGTCGGGCTCGGTGGGGTGACGGTACTGGGGCCTGCTGGCGTCTTCACGTTCGGTTCCGACACCATGCACGCATGGTGACGTGGCTGGTGCATCCGGTCGGCGAGGCGGATCTGGGGTTGGATTCACGTCCGGACGCCAGAGCCGCCCGGGGGGACCGCGACGGGGAGAGCGTGGCCTCGCGCGTGGCCCGGTTACATCAGGTGATCGCCGGGGGTGCCCCGGCCGAGGTGACCCGGCTGCTGGTGGAGGGAGCCTGGCACGACGAGTCGGGCGACGCGGGCCGGCGCCCACCGTTGGCGGCGGCGCTGGACGCCCTCGGCAGTGCCGGTGGCGGGCCGGTGACGCTCGTCTTGCTCGGCACACAGCAGTCACCGCCACACCCCCGCGACACCCATGCGGTCGCGCAGGTTCTGGCCGAGGCGGTGCGGGCCTGCACGCCGATGCTGCCGGTCGACGTGGGGCAGGTGCGGGTGGCGGTCGCCTCGGGGCAGACCGAGTCGGCGGTGATCGAGGCGTTGCATACCGCCATGGCACACGATCCACAGCCTGGCGATGTGGGTGCGGTGACCTGGGCGTCGGGTCCCTCGGCGCTGGCACTTGCAGCGGTGACCGCAGTGGTGCAGGCCGGACTGCGGTGGTCCCTGGTTGAGTTGCCTGCCGGTCGTCCCGCACGCCTGGTGGATCCTTTGGATCAGCTGGGTGTCGACCCGGTGGTGGCGTTGCTGGTGCGCTGGCGGATGTTCCCGGCGCTCGCGGCGCTCACGTCCTCGGAACCGCCACTGGTGCGGTTGGACGCCGTACAGCGACAGGTCGTGGACGGTATGGCGCAGCGCTGGCACGACGGCTACCAAGCTTTGAGCGCGTCAGCATTGCGGGGGCTGGTCCTTGACGCCCTGGTACGCCGGGACGGCACCGCGGGGGTGGCGGCCCGCCGGTATGTCGAGGCCCGGTACGCCCAGATGCACGCGGCTGAGCGGGCCGCCGATGGTGCGGCCAGGGATCTGCTGGCGTGGGCGGAGAACGCGGGCGGAGAGAAGCCCCGGCGCACCCTCGGTCACCGGGTGGAGTACCTGCGGTCGCGGGCAGCGGCGGACGCACTGGGTCCTGAGGCGCAGCGGCCGTCCGCGCTGTGGTTGCTGGACAAGCCGGTTCAGGAGCTGATCGAGATCGGCAAGGCCAGCCACTCGTTGAGCCCACCGCGCCCGAATCAGCTCCAGCACGCCTACCGGGCGCTGGCCGGTGACGACGAGGACACCACAGCACTCCACCGCGTCGGCCTGCCCAGCGTGCCGGTCGGCAGTCCGTTGAGCGTGTTCGCGGTGTGGATCGCGGGATTGAGTGGTGCCGCGAACCGCCCTTCGGTCGGTCAGCAACTGCTGGCGGACGGACTCGGCGGGCTCGTTCGAGACCACCTCGATGTCGACGGTCACGAGCGGGCGGTGGACCTGCACGCCCTCGTACTCGGCATTGGCGACAGCGTCGGGGAGGCCGAGAAGCAACGGCAGGAACTGTTCGCCGTACCCAAACCGAGTGTCCTGGCCCACCTGCGCGCCGACCACGCCGCACTACCCGACCTCTCGCTCCCAGGCGCCAATGACGCGGCGGCGCACATCGTCGCCAGCCATGTCCCTCCTGGCGCTGATGCGTTGGTCCTGGTCCCGACCGGGCGCAAAGACGCCGTGCTGCCGCTGGTGCGGGCGCTGCGGCGGATCGGCGCGGAGCGGGGCATCCCCCTCTTCCTGCGGGAGATGTCCACCACCCCCGGCCGTCCGGCGGGGGTGCACTTGTGGCCCGCGCTGGTGGGCGGGGACCTGCCACTGCTCGTTGCGGCACGGGAGTCCGTACACGCGCTGGAACTGGACGCCGCATGGCGGTTGCTCGCGGCCACCAGTGTCGCCAGCACCCTGGGAGCGCGCTGCCACCGGCTCGCAACGGCGTTCGCGTGCCGCGCACCCGACAGCGCCCAAGGGTGGCCTGCAGAACTACCCGCGCCCTCACCCGACAGGCGAGACCGCACGGTCGGCATGATGGCCGACCGCCTGCGACTGGTCCGGCACGCACACCAGGCTGTGGTGGCACACGGCGCCGCTGCGGGCGACGATGTGCGCCTCCTTGTGCTCGGGGCGTGCGCCGTGGAGGTGTCCGTGGGCCAGGTCGACAACGACGTCCCCGGACGAAGGGCGCAGCCCAACTTCCGAGATGGTCTGGAGCGCATTGCCGCCGGCGCCCCCAGGAACCGGGCCACCCAGGCGGCAAGGGTGCTGCTGGTCCTCAACGAGGCCCGCGATCGTGCGCCGGTCACCCACGGACAGCATCCGGACCCCAACGCCGCCGTCCAGCGGGCCACCGCTGACCTGGCTGCGAAGTGGGGCGAGTCAGCGCGTGCGCTTCGCGCGCGCCTCGTGGACGTCGCCACGTTGCTCGACGCGGCCGTCGACGCCGCCGAGCATCTGCACCCGACACGGCACGACATCCTCGCGGCCGGGTTGATCTACCAGCACGAGCTAGTCGCGACAAATCTCGCCGCCGAAATCTTCCGTCGACAGCGTTGACAGCCCTGTTGCCGTAAATCGTACATGCGACCAGCTATCTTTCTATAGCCGGCGTCCCGTCGCATTGATAACTACGACACTTCGAACTATGGACGAATAGCGCGTGCCGCCGCGCAGCGCATGCGGTGGAATGTCACGGCGTGAGACCGACGGGTCAATCGAGTGTCTTTGCGTACCGCCACTATGGCGTACTACCCACCTTGGCGAAGGTGCAGTGACCGTGAAGATTGCCTTTATGCGCTCTTGTGCGCGGGTGGTTCGGAAGTCCGGCCGTCTCATGGTGGTGCTCCTCAAGAGCAGTTTCTATGCGCTCTTGTGCGCGGGCGGTTCGGAAGCCGGTGGGCGAAGGCGCGGGTCGAGACGGCCGAGGCCCCGTTTCTATGCGCTCTTGTGCGCGGGCGGTTCGGAAGTGTCATCACCACTGACGACCCTAAGCGCCTAAGTAGTTTCTATGCGCTCTTGTGCGCGGGCGGTTCGGAAGCTCCAGTCAGCCGCCGTCACCGGCTGCAACCGCACGTTTCTATGCGCTCTTGTGCGCGGGCGGTTCGGAAGGGCAGGCCTCAGAGTAGCCCATTGACCTGCGGTGATGGGTGGTGGTTGCACGCGAGTCGTCGGCGGGTGCGGGTGGCGGCGCGCGCGGTCGTGTACATTTCGGGCTTTGTGCAGGTGGGAGTGCATGCATGCGAGACGAGGTTACCGGTCGGTACGTTGCCACCCCGTTGAGCAGCGAAGATGACGTTGTGTGGCTGAGTGTTGCCATATGTGCTCATAGGATCCAGTACTCCACGGCGCGGGGGATGGTGGCCTGGCCGACGGTGCGGATCGCGGCTGCGCAGTCGGGGCATTGGGTGAGCAGGTGCACTCGGTCGTTGCCGAGGTCGACCAGCTCGTTGGCGTGGCCGACGACGAAGCTGAGCTGGTCGTCGTCGAGTTCACAGGTGAACACGGACTTCTGGATCCGTTCGCCCATGGCGGCGAGTACGGCGGCGAATCGGGCGCGCCGGCCGTCGTCGGAGATGTCGTAGGCCACGACGGTTCTCACGGTGTCACCTCCAGCGCACGGGGTCGTAGTCGGTGGCGCCGGTGCGGAGCAGCCCGCTGAGCTGGCGGGCCACTGCCCTTAACTTCCGGGACATGTGTCCACTTGTGGGAGATTTGACGGGATGATTGTTGTTGTGTAGTTGACTTCTTCGGTGTGCCAGTGTTGCCGTTGGTATGCGGTCCGTCCGGAGGTGCGGGTGGGCCGGTCCCG
>JACQDL010000062.1 GCA_016201065.1 Actinomycetota bacterium | reverse complement strand
CTCCCGGTGAAGATGATCTTTCGTAGGACCACCTTCATACCGGGGGTTCCGCGTCTTTTGTCGCACCCGCCCCGGCGTGTCGCACCACCACCCCAACAATCACACACAGTCACAACCGGTTACGCGGAATGCCTCACTGACTGTGACGGTATTGCGCTGGCCGGCGACCGGTCCATGAAGTTGCGAAATGTTGCGTCAATCCCTCGCGAGGAGCGGTGCGAGGTCGTCGCGGGCGGCAGCGATCAGCTCTCTCGCTGCCGTGCCGTAGACAGCCACCGACGCCAGCATCTCGAACATTCGCGCGTACAGGCCGACCTCGTGTGGGCGGGTGACCTCGATGCTCGCCGTGGGGGTTTCCACCGCAACCAGCCGGTCGTCGAAGATCCAGAAACCGGTCGAGGCGACCCCCGGTCGAGGCGTCATCAGCGGGATGACCCCCACCGACACCGTCGGAAACCCCATCACGGTGAGCAGATGATCGAGCTGGTCGGCCTGCGTCTGAGATGTCCCGAACCAGGTCCGTAACGCCTGCTCCTCGAGGATGACAGCGAACCGCTTGCCCGAACGCCGCAGGACACGTTGACGGTGCATGCGGGTGGTCACCGCCTCCTGGAGGTCGTTGGGTGCGCCCAGGAACCCGATCCAGAACGTGAGCATCGCCGCGGTGTAGGTTGCTGTCTGGAACAAACCAGGGATCACGTTGTGCTCGTAGATCCGGAACACCGTCGTCGCCTCATACCGGGAATCGGTATGCGTTCCGACAACCCTGGCCAGACCCGACCGGCTTTGCCGCTTGAACTCCAGGTACGTGGAGTTCACGGCCCGGGCCGTCGCGACCAGGTCGGCGACCTGATCCGCACTGCCGGTCGCCGCACACCCAACGCCTCCCGCGCCTGTGCCGCCGCGCTAGACAGACGGCCGGTACGCGCCATGGGGGACCGCAATCCGCCAGAGGGCGTCAAACACCGACCGGCACAGGGCGACATCAGCCGGGTCACGGGAGGCGAGCTTCTGCGTGCCTGAACCGTCACCGGCATACAGCAGGAACACGACCAGGTGGTCGTCAAAAAGGTAGAAGTCGTTGCCGGGAAACGCGATCGACGACACCAAGCTCCGGGGCACCCACCGGATGTCCTCACCGGCCTGGACCATCGGACGCGCGATGCTGAAGGACCACCGCTGGTAGTCACTCAACGGCTCAGACACCACGCGGACCCGCCGGACCCTCCGGCCCGCCGCGACATGGCCCCGCAACACCGCGCACCACCCCTGCAACCACTCCAGGTCATCGGGTTGCCCCGCCAGCCACTTCGCCAGGTACGGCAGCTCGGTGGCGGTGCCGTAGGCGTCGTGGGTCTCGAGGTGGATCGCGTCACGCTCGAAGTCCACCAACAACCGGTTGAACTCCTCCTCAGTGACCGGGATCATGACCGTCCTGCAGGAAGAACTGGATCATCCTGTCGGGGATCTCCACCGACGTTTCCCCATCCGGGATGTCCATCTGGGCGAGCGCGTCCGCGTCCGTGACCACCCAGCCCTGCACAGTCAACTAGCGCCGGAACAGCGCGAGGAACATCGCGTCGGTGCCGTGCCGGTGCGGCCAGAGCTGCACGTGCGGTCCGGCCCCGAGATCGGGCACCCCGGGCAGGTGCTCGCGGGCGTCGAGCTGGGTCGCGGCCGTGCGGTGGAGCACCTCGGCCACCACGCCGCGGGTCTCGGCGACGTGCGGTGAGCAGGTCACGTAGGCCACCAGACCACCGGGCCGGGCCGCCGCAAGTGCCGCCGTCAGCAGCGCGCGCTGCAGCCGGGTGAGGGCGGGGATGTCAGCCGGCTGCCGGCGCCAGCGCGCCTCGGGGCGCCGCCGCAACGCGCCCAACCCGGTACACGGCGCGTCGACCAGGACCCGGTCGACCGTGCCCGGACGGACCGGCGGTGCGGTGCCGTCCGCGGTCACCGGCAGTACCGGCATGCCCCGGACCGCACCGGCCACCAGGCGGGACCGGCGGGGGTTGCGCTCCACCGCCACCAGCCGCCCGCCGCGCGCCGCCGCGAGGCACCCCAACAGCGCGGCCTTGCCACCGGGGCCGGCGGCAAGGTCCAGCCACACCGCGTCCGGGCCGTCCAGTGGCGCGCTGGCCAACGCCGCCGCGACGAGCTGACTCCCCTCGTCCTGCACGTGGGCGCGGCCGGTGCGCACCTCGGCGAACCGGCCCGGGTCACCGCCGGAGAGCCGGACCGCGTACGGCGACCACGGCCCCGCCGCACCACCGGTCCGCGCCACCAGCTCCGCCCGCTCGATCCGGCCGGGCCGGGCCGCCAGGTGGACCGGCGCGGGCACGTTGTCGGCCGCCAGCGCCGCCGCGACCCCGGCGAGGTCACCGCCCAGCGCCTCCCGGTACGCCGCCACGATCCACTCCGGGTGGGCGTGCCGGACCGCGAGGTGCCCGACCGGATCCTTGTCGAACGGCGGCGCGATCTCGTCCAGCCAGCCGTCCAGGTCGCGCTGACCGAGCTTCCGCAGCACCGCGTTGGCGAACCCACCGGCCCGCGCACCGCCCCGCTGCTTCGCCTCGTCCACGGCCGAGGAGACCGCAGCGTAGCTGGGGGTGCGCAGGTACAGCATCTGGTAGCCGGCCAACCGGAGCTGGTCCAGCACCGGCCCGTCCACGCTCGCCAGGTCCCGGCTCACACACCGGGTCAGGACCGCGTCCACGGTGCCCTGCATCCGCGCCGTGCCGTAGGTCAGCTCGGTGGCGAAGTGCGCGTCCCGGTCGCCCACCCCGCGCTCGGCGAGCAGGGAGGGCAACAGCAGGTTCGCGTACGCCCCACGCTCCCGGACCGCGGCGAGCACGTCGGCGGCCACCCGCCGGGCCGTCCCCCGGGTCGTCCGCTCAGTCAAGCCGCTCCCCCTCCTCGGGTCGGACGCCCCGGGCCCAGTCGGTGGCCGCCATCGGCCTGCGCCCCTCGGGGCGCACCTCGCCGAGCTCGACGGCGCCCGCCGCAGTGCCCGCAAGGACCCGGTTGCGCTCCACCACCAGCACACCCGGCCCCGGGCTGGCGATGTCCGGGTGTGGGCGCACCGGGCCGAGCTTGACCCGCTGTCCCCGAAAGGTCGACCATCCGCCCGGCTCCGGTGTGCATGCCCGGATCCGCCGGTCGACCGCGAAGGCGGGTACGCCCCAGTCGACCCGGGCCTGCCCGACGGTCAGCTTGGGTGCGGCCGACACGCCGTCGGCGGCCTGCGGGTGGACGGCCAGCGTGCCGGCCTCGATGCCGTCCAGGGTCGCCACCAGCAACCCGGCGCCGGCCGCGGCGAGCCGGGTCAGCAGCGTGCCGGCCGTATCCTCGGCGCGGACCGGTTCGGTGAGCACCCCGTAGATCGGGCCGGAGTCCAGTCCCTCCTCGATCCGGAACGTCGTGGCACCGGTCACCTCGTCGCCGTGCCAGATCGCCGCCTGGACCGGGGCTGCACCCCGCCATGCGGGTAGCAAGCTGAAGTGCAGGTTGATCCAACCTCGCACCGGAATGTCCAAAGTTGACCTCGGCAGCAGGGCTCCGTAGGCGACCACCGGACAGCACTCCGGCGCAAGCTCGGCAAGTCGCCGTCGGAAGTCGGCCTCGCCCGGCCGGGTCGGCGTGAGAACCTCGATTCCCTCGGCGCGCGCCATCGCGGCGACCGGCGAGGCCGCCAGCGTCCGGCCCCGCCCGGCCGGTGCGTCGGGCCGGGTGAGCACCGCGAGCACGTCGTGCCGGGAGTCCAGCAGCGCCCGGAACGACGGCAGCGCGACCGCCGGGGTGCCGGCGAAGACGAGTTTCAGAGTGCCCGCCCGAACATCCGATGTGGGCTGGTCCGCACCACCGGCGCGGACTCACCGGACCACTCCGCCTCGCGGATCGCCTTCATCGCCGCCTTCCGCGTGGCGGCGTCGAGCCGATCAATGAACAGCACGCCGTCGAGGTGGTCGGTCTCGTGCTGGACGCAGCGGGCCAGCAGGTCGCTGCCGCTGATCTGGACCGGGTCGCCGTGCATGTTCATGCCGGTGGCGATGATGTTCATCCGGCGCCGGCAGTCGAAGGTCAGACCGGGCAGCGACAGGCAGCCCTCCGGGCCGTCCTGCTCCTCCTCGTCCGGGAAGGACAGCTCGGGGTTGATCAGGTGCCCATGCTCGTCGTCGTCGACATGGTAGGTGAAGACCCGCAACCCGATCCCGATCTGCGGTGCGGCGAGGCCGGTGCCGGGTGCATCCAGCATGGTCTCGAAGAGGTCCTTGACGAGGAGGCGCAGTTCCTTGTCGAAGTCCCGGACCGGTTCCGCCGGTGCGCGCAGCACGGGATCACCAAACAGACGGATCGACTGGATGGTCACTGCTCACTCCTCGTTGCCTGGCCGGCGGCCCGCCCGCCCGAACCGGATGCTGCCACGTGGACCGCGACGACGCCGGGTCACCGTCCCCATCCAGTCTAGGGACTGGCCCCACCGGCCGGCGGTGTCCTGGTCCGGGTGAGCCAGCGCCAGCGGGTGAACCTCCGGCGGCCCGGCCCGACCGGTGCCTCACAGCAGCTCCAGCGGATCGAGCTGCACCCGCACGGGTCCGGCGGACTTGCGGGCGCTGCGTATCGCGGCGGCCTCCCGCAGTGCGACGGCCAGCGCCGCGCCGTCCGCCCGCGACACGCGCACCAGCAGCCGCTCGGCGTCCTCGCCGGCCGGCACCGGGCCGAGCAGCTCCGCGGTGGCCGGCAACCGGGCCTGGTCGACCAGCTCGGCCACGGCAGCCGGCGACCCGGTCAGGGACGCCATCCGGCTCGCCGGCGGGAACCCAAGCTCGGTCCGGTCGGCCAGCTCCCGCTCGGCATGTCCGGCCGGGTCCCACCGGATCAGCGCCTGCACGGTGGCCAGCGCCCCGTCCGCGCCCACGACGACCTGCCCACCCTCCGCCGCCGGCCGGACCAGCGCGGCCGCCGCCAACCACCTGCGCAGGGTCTCCTCGGCGGCCCGCAGATCCGGCCTGGCCAGCAGCGCCCAGCCGTCCAGCAGCAGCGCGGCCCCGTAGCCCCCGTCCGCGACCGGCTCGGCCCCCGGGGTCGCCACGATGATCTCGGGCGCGGCCGGAACCCGATCGAGCACCTGCCCCCGCCCCGAGGTCCGCACCGACCGGCCCGGGAACGCCCGACCGATCTCCTCGGCGGTCCGACCCGCACCGACCGCGACGGCACGCAGCCGCTGCCCCTCGCACCGGGAACACCGCCAGTCGCCGGCCGGCCGGCCGCACCACCTGCACGCCGGCACCGCGTGCCCGGAGGTCGTGGCGAGCGGACCCTGGCAGGTCGCACACCGGGCACCGGCGTGGCAGCGCGCGCAGGCCAGCGCCGGCAGGTAGCCCTGACGCGGCACCTGGACAAGGACCGGTGCGCCGCGGCCGAGCGCCTCGCGGGCGGCACCGAACGCCAGCGACGGGAGCCGGGCGCTGGCCGCCGCCTGGTCCCGGGCGAGCTCCCGGTCGTCACCGACCGGGCTCACCCGGGGCGCGGCCGCGCGCAGCTGGGCCCTGGCCGCGACGATCTGCTCGGCCCATCCGGTCCGGACCAGGAGCTGCGCCTCGGCGGTCCGGGCGAACCCGCCGACCAGCATCGCGGCGCCGGCCCGATGGGCCCGCAACACCAGCAGGTCCCGAGCGTGCGGGTACGGCGCCCGGGGCTCGGCGTGCACGTCGTCCCCGTCGTCCCAGATCGCCACCAGGCCGAGCTCCGCCACCGGGGCGAACGCCGCCGCTCTCGTGCCCACGACCGCCCGCACCTCGCCGCGGCGGACCCGTAGCCAGCGCCGGTACCGCTCGGCCGGCCCGAGGTCGGCAGCCAGCGCGACGTGCCGGCCGTCCCCCAGCGCGGCGTCGAACGCGGCGGCCACCCGGGCGAGGTCCCGGTGATCGGGCACCACGACGACCACGCCCCGGCCGGCGGACAGCGACGCCTGGGTGGCCTCGGCGAGCCGGCCCGGCCAGTCCTCTCCGGGCAACGCCTGCCAGATCGCACGGGCCGCCCGCCCCGAGCCGAGCGCCCGGAGGAACGCGGCACCCGCGGGGTAGCGCTGCCACCCGGTGGCGTCGGGTGGCGCTGGCGGCAGGACCGGCCCGCCCGGTGGTCGGGACTCGACGCTCGCATGCCGCCGGGGCAGCGCGAGCCGGAGCACGTCCGCCATCGACCCGGCCCACCGGTCGGCGACCGCACGGGCGAGCCCGGCGATCTCCGCGGCGAGCACCGGCTCGGCGGAGACCGCCCGCTCGACCCATGCCAGCCGCCCGCCGTGGGTGGAGTGGGCGACACGTTCGAGCACCACCGCGTCGACGAGCTGCCCCGAGAACCGGACCCGGACCCGGCAACCGGGCACGACCGAGTCGGACAGGGTGCTCGGCACCAGGTAGTCGAACGGCCGGTCCAGGTGCGGCAGCGACACATCCACGCACACCCTGGCCACCGGCGCGTCGGGGGCCGGCTCCCGGTCCGCCCGCGCGCGCCGCGCGCCGGGCGTCAGCCCAGGACCAGCCGCTTCAGCTGCTCCGCACGGTCGGTGCGCTCCCACGTGAAATCCTCATGCTCGCGGCCGAAATGCCCGTATGCCGCGGTCGCCGCGTAGATCGGGCGGAGCAGGTCGAGGTCACGGATGATCGCCGCCGGGCGCAGGTCGAAGAGCTGGACGACGGCCTCCTGGATGCGGTCGATGCTGGCCGCCTCGGTGCCGAAGGTCTCCACGAACAGGCCGACCGGCTGCGCCTTGCCGATCGCGTAGGCGACCTGCACCTCGCACTTGCTCGCCAGCCCGGCGGCGACGACGTTCTTCGCCACCCACCGCATCGCGTACGCCGCGGACCGGTCCACCTTCGACGGGTCCTTGCCGGAGAAGGCCCCGCCGCCGTGCCGGGCGTAGCCGCCGTAGGTGTCCACGATGATCTTCCGGCCGGTCAGGCCGGCGTCTCCCATCGGCCCGCCGACCACGAACTTGCCGGTCGGGTTGACCAGCAGCCGGTAGCCCGCCACGTCGATGTCCAGCCGGGTGAGCTCCGGCTCGACGACGTGCTCGGCGACGTCGGGTGCCAGCAGCGTCTCCAGGGAGATGTCCTCGGCGTGCTGGCTGGAGACCACCACGGTGTCCAGCCGCACCGGCCGCCCGTCCAGGTACTCGATGGTGACCTGGGTCTTTCCGTCGGGGCGCAGGTACGGGATCGTGCCCTCCCGGCGGACCGCCGCGAGCCGCCTGGCCAGCCGGTGCGCCAGCGCGATCGGCAACGGCATCAGCTCCGGGGTCTCGTCGCAGGCGTACCCGAACATCAGCCCCTGGTCACCGGCGCCCTGCCGGGCGATCTCGTCCGGGGAGCCCTCGACCCGGCTCTCGTAAGCCGCGTCCACGCCCTGCGCGATGTCGGGTGACTGGGAGCCGATCGAGATGTTCACGCCGCAGGACGCCCCGTCGAACCCCTTCTTCGACGAGTCGTAGCCGATCTGCAGGATCCGGTCCCGGACGATGGTCGGGATGTCCGCGTATGCCTCGGTGGTGACTTCACCGGCGACGTGCACCTGACCGGTCGTGATGAGGGTCTCGACCGCGACCCGGCTTCGGGGGTCCTGCGCGATCAGCGCGTCGAGAATCGAGTCGCTGATCTGGTCAGCGATCTTGTCAGGGTGACCCTCCGTCACTGACTCGGAGGTGAACAGTCGCCGGGACACGGCACTCCTGGGGTTTGAGGGACTCGTCGATCCGGGGGAGTTTATCCGCTGCTTCCCGGTCCGCGACCGAAGACCAGGCTCCAGATCTGGTCCGCGAGGTCTTCCTTGCCACACTCCGGGATCTCCACCATACGGCCACCGGGGCCGATCACCGTCGCGGCGTTGGTCGCCGCGCCGAACACCCGGCCGCCCGAGACGTCGTTGACCACAACGAAGTCGGCGTTCTTCGCGGCGAGCTTGGCCCGACCGCGCTCAAGTGTGTCACTGGTCTCCGCCGCGAAGATCACCAGCGTCTGCCCGGGCCGCCGGTTCCTGCCAACCTCCGCGGCGATGTCCGGGGTCAGGGTCAGCTCGATGGTCGGTGCCGACGCGTCCGCCGATTTCTTGATCTTCTCTGGCGAGAACGCCACCGGTCGGAAGTCGGCCGGCGCCGCCGCCATCACCACCGCATCGGCGACCTCGGCGCCGGCGACGACCGCGGCCCGCAGCTCCTCGGTGCTCACCACCCGGACCACCTCGACCCCCGCCGGGTCGGCGAGCGACACGTTCGCCGAGATCAGCGTGACCTGGGCGCCCCGGGCCACGGCCGTGGTCGCGAAGGCGTAGCCCTGCCGGCCGGAGGACGCGTTGCCGAGGAACCGCACCGGGTCCAGGAACTCGCGGGTGCCGCCAGCGGTGATCACCACGCGACGGCCGGCCAGGTCGGCCGGCCGATGGCCGCCGCCGAGCATCCGCCGGGCAACCGCGGCGATCGCGGCCGGCTCCGGCATCCGGCCCTGGCCCGAGTCCCCGCCCGTCAGCCGCCCGACGGCCGGTTCCAGTACCACGGCGCCGCGGGCCCGCAGGGTCACCACATTCGCCCGTACGGCCGGATGCAGCCACATCTCGGTGTGCATCGCGGGCACGAACAGCAGCGGGGCCCGGGTCACCAGCAGCGACGCCGTCAGCAGGTCATCCGCCCGCCCGATGGCCGCGCGGGCCAGCAGGTCCGCGGTGGCCGGCGCGACCACGACCAGCTCAGCGTCCTGCCCGATCCGGACATGTCGCACCTCGTCGACGCCCGTCCACACATCGCTGGCAACCGGATGCCCGGAAAGGGCCGCAAAGGTTGCCGCACCGACGAACCGCAGCGCCGCCGGCGTGGGCACGACCGTGACGTCGTGACCGGCTTCGGTCAGCAGCCGCAGCAGCTCGGCGGCCTTGTACGCGGCGATCCCGCCAGCGACGCCGAGGAGCACCCGCGACCCGGTCACCGCCGGATCAGGCCTCGATCGGCTCGCAGATGAGCATGCCCTCGTTGATCTCGCGGAGCGCGATCGACAGCGGCTTCTCCTGCGGCGAGGTGTCCACCAGCGGGCCGGCGTACTCCAGCAGCCCCTCACCGAGCTGGCCGTAGTAGGCGTTGATCTGGCGCGCCCGCTTGGCGCCGTAGATGACCAGGCCGTACTTCGAGCTCGTCTTCGCCAGCAACTCGTCGATCGGCGGGTTGGTGATGCCCTCAGGGGTCGCGGTGGTACCGGACACGCAGCTCAACCTTCTCGGGTCAGCAATGGGGAACGCAGCAACTCTACCAACTGGTCGGCGGCCCGCCCGACATCATCGTTGATGATGACCGCGTCGAACTCCGCCTCGGCGGCCAGCTCCACCCGGGCCTGGTCGAGCCTGACCTGCCACGCCTCGGCGGTCTCGGTGTCCCGGCCGACCAGCCGGCGTTCCAGCTCCTGCCAGGATGGTGGCGCGAGCAGCACGAACCGCGCCCCGGGCATCGCCTTCTTAACCTGGCGGGCGCCCTGCAGCTCGATCTCAAGAACGGCGGGCACCCCGCGGGCGAGCTGGTCAAGCACCGGTTGCCGGGGTGTGCCGTAGAGGTTACCGGCGAACTCCGCCCACTCCAGGAACCCGCCGGCGTCCACCATCCGCCCGAACTCCTCCCGGCTGGCGAAGTGGTACTGCACGCCCTCCACCTCCCCCGCCCTCGGCGGGCGGGTGGTGTAGGAGACAGACACCCACGCCTGTGGGTGCCGGCGCCGCACCGCAGCGATCACGGTGCCCTTGCCGACTCCCGACGGCCCCGACAGCACGGTGAGCCGCGCCCGCAGGGCCGAGCCGTCCGGTGGCGGGCCGCCCGGAAGCGAGCCGCCCGCCCGGCCGCCGAGGTCAGTCCCCAGCGCCGTCACCGGCTTTGAACTCGTGCGTCAACGCACTGCGTTGCTTGGCACCCAGGCCACGAACCCGCCGGGTGGGGGAGATGTCGAGCCGCTCCATGATCTTCGCTGCGCGGACCTTGCCCACGCCGGGAAGAGCCTCGAGGACGGCGGAGACCCGCATCTTGCCGACGATATCGTCGGTCTCGCCCGCGGCGAGTACTTCGGCAAGGGACGTGCCGTTCCGCTTGAGCCGCTCCTTCAGTTCGGCGCGCGCCTTGCGCGCGACAGCGGCCTTCTCGAGTGCAGCAGCTCGCTGCTCCGGAGTCAGGGGCGGCAGCGCCACGCGATTCACCTCGGTCTGCTCGTTGGGATATCGGATCGCGGAGTCATCGACCCCACGTGCTGCGCAACCTAGCGAGTCCGCCACCCGACGGCAACGAGCGGGGTCCCCTTCCCCGGCGCGGCGCGCCGGGGAAGGGCGTGTATCGGTCCGAATCAGGCGCTTCCGCAGCCTATTCCGGCGTCCCTTCCGTCACCGCTCGGGTGACCGCCTCACCCGCCGGCGGTCGCGGCACCCGGGCCTGTGCGACGATCCGGCGCAACGTCTCGATCTCCGCCGCGTATGCCTGCACCCCCCGCTCGGTCAGCCGCACCCACGTCTTCGGGCGCCGGTCCACAAACGCCTTCTCCAGCCGCACGAAGCCGGCGTCCTCGAGCACCCTCAGATGCCGGGAGAGGTTCCCGTCGGTCAGCCCGAGCACCTCCCGCAGCGCCAGGAACTCGGCCCGCTGCTGGCCGGCCAGGACGGCGACGATCGCCAGCCGGGTTCGCTGGTGGATGCGGTCGTCGACGGAGAGCGCGGGGTGCTTGGGCATTGACGGATGGGTCTCTCTGGTTCGGGGATCTGGATGATCACTTTGTGTGACAAAGTGTACGGCATTCAAAAGCTATGGTCCATCGGACAGCAAGATCAACATAATTTCGTGATCTTGATTACCGACGTGATCTTGGTGGCGGGGCGGGTGGGTCAGCGCGGGTCGACGACGTCCCGCAGCGCGGCCGCCATCGCCCCGGCGGCGGCGCGGAGCGCGGCCGCGTCGGGTCCGTGCCGCAGGACCTCGCGGGACGTCGCCGGCACCACGACCGGATGATGCGGCCCGAAGACCGTGCGCAGGTCGGACGCCGTACCGCCCTGCGCGCCCAGCCCGGGGACCAGGACCGGGCCGTTCAGCTGGCCCAGATCGAGCCCGGTGGGACCGACCGTCGCCCCGATCACCACCCCGATCGAACCCAGCGGCGCGGCGCCCGCGTTCGCCTCACCGGCACCGTCGACAATGGCCTGCGCCACCATCCGACCGTCGGGACCGATGGCCCGCTGCACGCCGGCACCCTCCGGGTTGGAGGTCAACGCGAGCACGAAAACGCCGGTGCCGTGCACCCGGGCCGCCTCGACCATCGGGGCGAGCGAGCCGAAGCCCAGGTAGGGGCTCGCGGTGACCGCGTCACCAGCCAGCGGGCTGGCTGGGTCGAGATACGCCTGCGCGTACGCCGCCACGGTGCTGCCGATGTCCCCCCGCTTGGCGTCGACCAGCACCAGCGCACCCGCCGCCCGGGCGGCGGCGATCACCCGCTCCAGCACGGCGATCCCCCGCGCGCCGTACCGCTCGAAGAACGCCGCCTGCGGCTTGACCACCGCGACCCGGTCGGCCAGCGCCTCGACCGCGCCGAGGGTGAACCGTTCCAGGCCGGCCACGTCCGAGCCGACCCGCCACGCCGCCAGCAGCTCCGGGTGGGGATCGATGCCGACGCAGAGCGGGCCGCGGCGGACCAGCGCCGCATGCAGCCGCGACCCGAACGCCTCGACCATGCCGCCGTTCCCTCCGCCGTCGCCGCCTGCCGTGCCCACACCCGTGCCCGCGCCGTACGGCTCAACCGCTGGAGAGGCGACGGGTGACCTCGCGGACCAGCCGGGGACCCCGGTAGAGCACGCCGGTGTAGAGCTGCACCAGGCTGGCACCGGCGTCCACCATCAGTGCCGCATCGTCGGCCGACATGATGCCACCGACGCCGATGATCGGCAGCCGTCCCCCCGTCTCGGCGTGCACGAAGCGCACCACCTCGCGGGCGCGCGCGCCCAGCGGCCGCCCGGACAGCCCCCCCGCCTCCGCCGCCAGCTCCGAGTCCCCGGCGGCCACCCCGCCCCGCCGGGTCGTCGTGTTCGTCGCGATGATGCCGTCCACCCGGCTGGCCAGGCAGACCTCCAGCAGTTCGGCGATCGCGGGCTCAGCGAGGTCCGGCGCGATCTTCACCAGGAGCGGTCGCGCGGTCTCCGTCCTGAGCGCGTCGAGCAGCGTCGCCAGGTGCGCCCGGTCCTGGAGGTTGCGCAGCCCCGGGGTGTTCGGCGAGCTGACATTGACCGCGAGGTAGTCGGCGAACGGCGCCAGCAGCCGCAGCGACACCAGGTAGTCCCCCACCGCGTCGGCCAGCGGGGTCACCTTCGCCTTGCCGAGGCTGACCCCGACCGGCACCGACAGCGGTCCGATCGCGGCAAGCCGGCCGGCCAACGCCGCAGCGCCGGCGTTGTTGAACCCCATCCGGTTGATCACCGCCTCGCTCGCCGGCAGCCGGAACAGCCGTGGCCTCGGGTTGCCGGGCTGCGCCCGCCCGGTCACCGTGCCCACCTCGATGAACCCGAACCCGAACGCCGGCCAGGCCCGCAGCGCCACGCCGTCCTTGTCCATCCCGGCGGCGAGCCCCACCGGGCCGGGGAACCGGACGCCGAACACGGTGCGCTCCTCCCCCGCGCCGTGCCGGCGCCGGGCCACGCCGGCGGCCACGGCGCGGGGCAGCGGCTGCCGATCCACCCGGGCGAGCCAGCGCAGCACCCGCTCGTGCGCCGCCTCGGCGTCGCCGCCCCCGGACCGGAACAGGACCGGTCGGGCGACCCGCTCGTACCAGCCGCTCACCCGCCGGCCCCGTCGCCGTGGGAACCGTCGCCGTGGGAGCCGGCGCCGCGGGAACCGAGCGCGGCGTGCATGTCCTGCAACGACCGGACCCCGATCTCGCCCCGCAGCAGCGCCTCGATGCCGTGTACGCAGGCGGCCATCCCCTGCACCGTGGTGATGCAGGGGATGCCGGCCGAGACCGCGGCCGTGCGGATCTCGTAGCCGTCCCGCCGGGGCTGCGAGTCACCCGGCGGACCGAACGGCGTGTTGAAGACCAGGTCGATCTCGCCGCGCCCGATCCGGTCGATCACATTGCCCGGCACGTGCTCGGAGTACTTCCCGACCACCTGGGCGTGCACCCCGTGCCGGCGCAGCACCAGCGCGGTCCCCTCGGTCGCGACGATGTCGAAGCCGAGGTCGGCCAGCCGCTTCACCGGGAACACCGCGGACCGCTTGTCCCGGTTGGCCACCGACACGAAGACCCGCCCCTTGGTCGGCAGCGCGCCGTACGCCGCGGCCTGGGACTTGGCGAACGCGGTGCCGAAGCTCGCGTCGGTGCCCATCACCTCGCCGGTGGACTTCATCTCCGGCCCAAGCAGGTTGTCCACCGCCCGCCCGTCGGCGTACCGGAACCGGTGGAAGGGCAGCACCGCCTCCTTGACCGAGACCGAAGCGTCGGCGGGCAGGTTCCCGCCGTCGCCGTGCTCCGGCAGCAGCCCCTCGGCGCGCAGCTGCCCGATGCTCGCCCCGACCGCGATCCGGGCGGCCGCCTTCGCCAGCGGGACGGCGGTGGCCTTGGAGACGAACGGCACGGTCCGGGACGCCCTCGGGTTGGCCTCCAGCACCCACAGCACGTCGTCCTTGAGCGCGTACTGGACGTTGAGCAGCCCCCGCACCCCCACCCCGCGGGCGATCGCGAGGGTGGAGCTGCGGACCAGCTCGATGTCGCGGGCGCCCAACGTGATCGGGGGCAGCGCGCACGCCGAGTCGCCGGAGTGGATGCCGGCCTCCTCGATGTGTTCCATGATCCCGCCGAGGTACAGCTCGGTCCCGTCGTAGAGGGCGTCCACGTCGATCTCGATGGCGTCGTCGAGGAACCGGTCGACCAGGACCGGGTGCTCGGGGCTGACCGCGGTGGCCCGCTCGATGTACCCGGCGAGCAGCGTCTCGTCGTAGACGATCTCCATGCCGCGGCCCCCGAGCACGTAGCTGGGACGCACCAGCACGGGGTAGCCGACCACGTCCGCGATCTGCCGGGCCTCCTCGAACGAGGTGGCGACGCCGTGCGCCGGGGCGGGCAACCCGGCGGCGGCGAGCACCCGGCCGAACGCGCCCCGCTCCTCGGCGAGGTGGATCGCCTCCGGGGAGGTGCCGATGATCGGCACCCCGGCGTCCTTCAGCCGCTGCGCCAGGCCGAGCGGGGTCTGCCCGCCGAGCTGCACGATGACTCCGGCGACCGGGCCGGCGGCGCGCTCGGCCGCGACCACCTCCAGCACGTCCTCGAAGGTGAGTGGCTCGAAGTACAGCCGGTCGGAGGTGTCGTAGTCGGTGGAGACCGTCTCCGGGTTGCAGTTGACCATGACGGTGCAGTAGCCGGCGTCGCGCAGCGCCATCGCGGCGTGCACGCACGAGTAGTCGAACTCGATGCCCTGCCCGATCCGGTTCGGCCCGCTGCCCAGCACCAGCACGGCCGGGGCCTGCCGGGGTGCGACCTCGGTCTCGTCGTCGTAGCTGGAGTAGTGGTACGGCGTGCGGGCGGCGAACTCGGCCGCGCAGGTGTCGACGGTCTTGAACACCGGTCGGACACCGAGCCGGTGCCGGAGCAGCCGGACGCCGTCCTCGCCGGCCAGCTCCGGTCGGAGCGCGGCGATCTGCCGGTCCGAGCAGCCGGCCCGTTTCGCCACCCGCAGCAGCTCCGGGGTGAGCGCGGGCGCCGCCTCGATCCGGCCCCGCAGCTCCACCAGGGAGGCGACCTGGTCGACGAACCACGGGTCGATCCCGGACGCCTCGGCGACCTCCGCGATTCCTGCGCCCAGCCGCAGCGCCAGCTCCACGGTGTACAGCCGGCCGTCGTGCGGCACCCGAAGCGCCTCCAGAGCCGACTCCCGGGTGGCCCCGGCCGGGTCGGCGACGGTCCAGAAGCCGGCCTGCGGCGTCTCCATCGACCGCAGCGCCTTGCCGAGCGCCTCGGTGAAGTTGCGCCCCAGTGACATCGCCTCGCCGACCGACTTCATGTGCGTGGTGAGCACCGGGTCGGCACCGGGGAACTTCTCGAAGGCGAACCGTGGCACCTTGACCACGACGTAGTCCAGCGCCGGCTCGAAGCTGGCCGGGGTCGCCCCGGTGATGTCGTTGGGAATCTCGTCCAGGGTGTAGCCGACCGCGAGCTTGGCCGCGATCTTGGCGATCGGGAACCCGGTCGCCTTGCTGGCCAGCGCCGAGGAACGGGACACCCGGGGGTTCATCTCAATGACCACCAGCCGGCCGGTGTCCGGCTGCACCGCGAACTGGATGTTGCAGCCGCCGGTGTCCACCCCGACCGCGCGCAGCACCGCGATGCCGACGTCCCGCATCCGCTGGTACTCCCGGTCGGTGAGGGTCATCGCCGGTGCGACGGTGACCGAGTCGCCGGTGTGCACCCCCATCGGGTCGATGTTCTCGATCGAGCAGACGACCACGACGTTGTCGGCGCGGTCGCGCATCAGCTCCAGCTCGTACTCCTTCCAGCCGAGCACGCTCTCCTCGACCAGGACCTCGTGGGTCGGGCTGGCGGCGAGCCCCGCCACGGCGATCCGGCGGAGCTCCTCCTCGCTGCGGGCCAGCCCGGAGCCGGCGCCGCCCATCGTGAACGACGGGCGCACCACCACCGGGTAGCCGAGCCGGCCCGCCGCCGCCAGCGTCTGCTCCAGCGAGCCGCACACCGCCGAGTCGGGCACCTCGCCGCCCACCGACCGGACGATCTCCTTGAACTGCTGCCGGTCCTCACCGCGCTGGATCGCGGCGATGTCGGCGCCGATCAGCTCCACCCCGTACCGGTCCAGCACGCCACGGTCGTGCAGGGTGACGGCGATGTTCAGCGCGGTCTGCCCGCCCAGCGTGGGCAGCAGCGCGTCCGGCCGCTCCGCGGCGATCACCTGCTCGACGAACTCCGGGGTGAGCGGCTCGATGTAGGTGGCGTCGGCGAGCTCCGGGTCGGTCATGATCGTCGCCGGGTTGGAGTTGACCAGGCTGACCCGCAGCCCCTCCGCCTTGAGCACCCGGCAGGCCTGGGTGCCGGAGTAGTCGAACTCACACCCCTGGCCGATCACGATCGGCCCGGAACCGATCACCAGGACATGGTGCAGATCGGTACGGCGTGGCATCAGCGACGACCCCCCATCAGCGCGCCTCCAGCAGCGCGCGGAACCGGTCGAACAGGTAGTCGGCGTCGTGCGGCCCGGCCGCCGCCTCCGGGTGGTACTGCACCGAGGACGCCGGGACATCGGCGCACGAGAGCCCCTCGACCACGCCGTCGTTGAGGCAGACGTGGCTGACGGTCACCCCGCCGTACGGCGTGTCGGTGACGCCCTCGACCGGCGCGTCAACGGCGAACCCGTGGTTGTGCGCGGTGACCTCGACCCGGCCGGTGGCGCGGTCGGCGACCGGCTGGTTGATGCCCCGGTGGCCGTACCTCAGCTTGTACGTGCCGAACCCCAGCGCGCGGCCGAGGATCTGGTGCCCGAAACAGATGCCGAACACCGGGACCCGGCGGGCGAGCAGGGCTCGAACCAGCCCCACCGCGTGCCCGGCGGTCGCCGGGTCGCCGGGGCCGTTGGACAGGAACACCCCATCCGGGCCGACCGCGAGCAGCTCGTCGACGGTCGAGGCGGCCGGGAGCACGTGGGTCTGGATGCCGCGCTCGGCCAGCCGGCGCGGCGTGGTGGCCTTGATCCCGAGGTCGAGGGCGGCGACCGTGAACCGTCGCTCCCCCACCGCCGGCACGACGTACGGCTCCGGGGTGGTCACCTCGGCGGTCAGGTCGGCGCCGGTCATCGGCGGGCTGGCCAGGACCCGGGCACGTACGGCGTCGACATCACCGTCCACGCTGGACACCCCGCACCGCATCGCGCCGCGCTCGCGCAGGTGCCGGGTCAGCGCCCGGGTGTCCACCCCGCTGATCCCGACCACCCCGTGGGCGACCAGCTCCTGCTCCAACCCGTGCCGGGCCCGCCACGACGATGCCCGCCGCGCGGGGTCGCGGACCACGTAGCCGGCCGCCCAGATCCGGGTGGACTCCGCGTCCTCGGCGTTGACCCCGGTGTTGCCGATGTGCGGCGCGGTGGCGACGATGACCTGCCGGTGGTAGGAGGGGTCGGTGAGGGTCTCCTGGTAGCCGGTCATCCCGGTGGCGAAGACCGCCTCGCCGAAGGTCTCCCCGACGGCGCCGTAGGACTGCCCGCGGAAGGTGCGGCCGTCCTCCAGCACCAGGATGGCCGCGGTCGGCTCCGCCGGCACGCCGCTCACCGCTGGGCCGGTCACCGTTGGGCCGGTCACCGTTGGGCCTTGCCGTCGAGCACGGTCGGTACGCCGCGCAGGAACGTCGCGATGACCCGGGCCGGCAGCTCGCGCCCGGCGAACGGGGTGTTGCGACTCCGGCTGGCCGACCGGCCCGGGTCGACCGTCCACCGCGCCTCGGGATCGACGAGCACGAGGGTGGCCGGCTGGCCCACCGCCAGGTCGTGGCCGTGACCGCCGGCTGACCCGATCCGGGCCGGCGCCGCGCTCATCCGGTCGGCGATGCCCCGCCAGCCCAGCAGCCCCGGCTGCAGCATCGTCTGCACGACCACCGACAGGGCGGTCTCCAGCCCGAGCATTCCGGGGCGGGCCACCGCCCACTCGGTCTCCTTGTCCTCCAGGGCGTGCGGGGCGTGGTCCGTCGCCACGCAGTCGATCACCCCCTCGGCGAGCGCGGCACGCAGGGCGGCGGTGTCCGCCTCGGTGCGCAGCGGCGGGTTGACCTTGTAGACCGGGTCGTAGCCGGCGGCCAGCTCATCGGTGAGCAGCAGGTGGTGCGGGGTGACCTCGGCGGTGACCCGGAACCCCTTGGACCTCGCCCAACGCAGGATCTCCACGCTGCCGGCGGTCGAGACGTGGCAGACGTGCAGCCGGGACCCGACATGCCCCGCCAGCAGCGCGTCCCGGGCGATGATGGCCTCCTCGGCGGCGGCCGGCCACCCGGCCAGCCCGAGCCGGGCCGACCACACACCCTCGTTGAGCTGCGCGCCCTCGGTCAGCCGGGGTTCCTCGGCGTGCTGGGCGATCACGCCGTCGAACGCCTTGACGTACTCCAGCGCCCGCCGCATCAGCGCCGGGTCGGCCACGCACCGCCCGTCGTCGGAGAAGACCCGGACGCCGGCGGCCGAGTCCGCCATGGCGCCGAGCTCGGCCAGCCGCTGGCCGACCAGCCCGACGGTGACCGCGCCGACCGGGAACACGTCGGCGAGGCCCGCCTCCCGGCCGAGCCGCCACACCTGCTCCACGACTCCCGCGGTGTCGGCGACCGGGTCGGTGTTGGCCATCGCGAAGACCGCGGTGTAGCCACCCAGGGCCGCGGCCCGGGTGCCGGTCAGCACGGTCTCGGCGTCCTCCCGCCCCGGCTCGCGCAGGTGGGTGTGCAGGTCCACCAGGCCGGGCAGGGCGACCAGCCCGTCGGCGTCGAGCCGCTGCGCACCGGCCGCGGACACCCCGCTCCCCACCTCGGCGATCACCCCGCCGGAGAGCAGGAGGTCCACCGGCTCCTCGCCGTACGGCCGGACACCCTTGATCAACCAGCTGGTCACAGCCCCCCCTCGGCTCTGCCGGCCAGCAGCAGGTACAGCACCGCCATCCGGACGCTCACCCCGTTTGCCACCTGCTCCACGACGGTGGAGCGGGACGGATGGTCGGCCACCTCGGCGGAGATCTCCATGCCCCGGTTCATCGGTCCGGGGTGCATCACGATCGCGTGCTCGGGCAGCAGGCCCAGCCGCCGGGTGTCCAGCCCGTACCGCCGGCTGTACTCGCGCGCGCTGGGGAAGTACGAGGAGCTCATCCGCTCCGCCTGCACCCGCAGCAGCATGCACACGTCCACCTTGGGCAGCACGGCGTCCAGCTCGTAGGACACCGCGACCGGCCACCCGTGCAGCCCCACCGGGAGCAGCGTCGGCGGCGCCACCACGGTCACCTCGGCACCGAGGGTCGCCAGCAGCAGCACGTTGGAGCGCGCCACCCGGGAGTGCAGCACGTCGCCGACGACGGCCACCCGCAGCCCGTCGATGCGACCCAGGCGGCGCCGGATCGTGAAGGCGTCCAGCAGCGCCTGGGTCGGGTGCTCGTGGGTGCCGTCGCCCGCGTTGAGCACCGACCCGGCGACCCAGCCGGCGAGGCGGTGCGGCGCACCGGAGGCCCAGTGCCGGACCACCACCCCGTCGGCGCCCAGCGCCTCCAGGGTCAGCGCGGTGTCCTTGAGGGACTCGCCCTTGGAGACGCTGGAGCCCCTCGCCGAGAAGTTGATCACATCGGCGGACAGCCGCTTGGCCGCCACCTCGAAGGAGGTGCGGGTGCGGGTGGAATCCTCGAAGAAGAGGTTGACCACGGTCCGGCCGCGCAACGTCGGCAGCTTCTTGACCTCCCGGCCCGCCAGGGCCCGGTCCATCTGCTCGGCGGTATCCAGCACGGCGAGCGCGTCGTCCCGGGAGAGGTCGGCGGCGGAGAGCAGGTGCCGCTTCACGGGGTCTCCGCCTCTGCCGGGCCGGCGGCGTCTGCCCGGCCGGCGGCGCCGAGCAGCACGGCGTCCTGACCGTCCACCTCGACGAGCCGGACCAGGACCTGCTCGGACTTCGCGGTCGGGATGTTCTTGCCCACGTAGTCGGCCCTGATCGGCAGCTCCCGGTGACCCCGGTCGACCAGGACGGCGAGCTGGACGGTGCGTGGCCGGCCCACGTCACGTAACGCGTCCAGCGCGGCCCGCACGGTGCGGCCGGAGTAGAGCACGTCGTCGACGAGCACCACGAGCGCCCCGTCGAGACCACCGGCGGGCAGCGAGGTCTCCGCCAGCACCCGGACGCCGCGCAGCCGCAGGTCGTCCCGGTAGAGGGTGATGTCCAGCGAGCCGACGCGCGGCGCGGTTCCCTCGAAGGAACCGATCCGGTCGGCCAGCCTCCTGGCCAGGAAGGTGCCCCGGGTCGGGATGCCCAGCAGCACCGTGTCCCGGGCGCCGTCGGCCTTCTCCAGGATCTGGTGCGCGATCCGATCGACCACTCGCGCCAACCCGGCCGCGTCCAGCAGCGACCGCAAGGTCGCGTGCGGCACCGATGACTGCGTCGTCATACTCTCCGACCCCTTCCCCGCCTCACTGGACGGGTCATTAAAGGACGCGCGGATGTTTGCCTGTCCGAGCACGGTAGCAAAGCGCCAGCGCGGCAGGACGTACTCCCCGAGTTGGGTGGTTTCGCTTGACCCGGGAATCACTCTCCGTATACGGTCACTCTCTGTAGTCGCTGGATGGGCAGGCGGCTCGGTCACACCGGCCACAAGCCGGCAGACTCACGATGGAGCGAGACAACATGACAAGCGACTATGCGAAGTCCCTGGGTGCTCGCCTGCGGGCGATCCGCACCCAGCAGGGGCTCTCCCTGCACGGCGTGGAGAAGAAGTCCCAGGGCAGGTGGAAGGCGGTCGTCGTCGGGTCCTACGAGCGGGGCGACCGGGCGGTCACCGTGCAGAAGCTCGCCGAGCTCGCCGAGTTCTACGGCGTCCCGGTCGGCGAGCTGCTCCCCGAGGGGCGGCAACCGGCCGGCGGCGAACCGGCCACCCGGATCGTGCTCGACCTGGAGACGCTCGGCCGACTGCCCGCGGAGAAGGCCGGCCCGCTGGCCCGGTACGCGGCGGCGATCCAGAGCCAGCGCGGCGACTACAACGGCAAGGTCCTCTCGATCCGGACCGAGGACCTGCGGTCGCTGGCCATCATCTACGACGTCTCACCGGGCGAGCTGACCGACTGGCTGATCGAGTGGGGCGTGCTGTCAGCGGACGCCCGGGCCATCGGGGCCGACGCGACGTCCTGACCACCGTCGGTTGACCCGATGCCGGCATCGGGTCAACCGACCAATGGCCGGCTCCGCAGGATCCTGGCCAGCACGCCGTTGACGAACCGCGGCGAGTCGTCCGTGGACAGCGCCTTGGCCAGCTCGATCGCCTCATCGATCGCCACCAGGTCGGGAACCTCATCGCGCCACAACAGCTCGTAGACCCCGAGCCGGAGGATGTTGCGGTCCACCGCGGGCATCCGGGCGAGGGTCCAGTCCTCCGCGTACGCCGCGATGATCTCGTCGATCCGGGCCCGGTTGGCGTGCACGCCGTGCACCAGGGTCACCGTGTAGTCCGAGATCGGCGGGTCCCCGTGGGCGACCCGGTCGGCCACCGTCCGCGCGGCGTCGGTGCCGCGCAGGTCGCTCTCGTACAACACATCCAGCGCCCGCTTGCGAGCCTTGCGACGCGCCGACACCCCGGACTCAGCCCGACACGCGGCCGAGGTACCGGCCGTCCCTGGTGTCCACCTTGACCTTCTCGCCGATCGTGACGAACAGCGGCACCTGGATCTCGGCACCGGTCTCCAGCCGCGCGGGCTTGGTCCCCCCGGTGGACCGGTCACCCTGCAGTCCCGGCTCGGCGTACGCCACGATCAGCTCCACGCTGGTCGGCAGCTCGACGTACAGCGGGCTGCCCTCGTGCAGCCCCACCATGGCCTCGGCGTTCTCCAGCAGGTAGTCCGCCGCGCCACCGACGGTCCCGGCCGGCACGTGGATCTGGTCGTAGGTCTCGGCGTCCATGAAGACGAAGTCGGTGCCCTCGCGGTAGAGGTAGGTCATGGTCCGCTTGTCCACCGTCGCGGTCTCCACCTTGACGCCGGCGTTGAAGGTCTTGTCGACGACCTTGCCGGAGAGCACGTTCTTCAGCGTGGTGCGGACGAACGCCCCGCCCTTGCCGGGCTTCACATGCTGGAACTCCACCACGGACCACAGCTGGCCGTCGAGGGCGAGCACCAAGCCGTTCTTCAGGTCGTTCGTCGTTGCCACGTGCCGTCCTCTGCTTCCTTACAGGATGACGAGATCCTTGGTGGTCTGGGTCAGCAGCTCCGGTCCGGTCCCGCGGACCACGAGGGTGTCCTCGATGCGGACACCGCCCCGCCCCGCGAGGTACACCCCGGGCTCGACGGTCACCGTCGTCAGCTCGGCGAGTGTACCGGCGCCCAGCGGGGACAGCGTCGGGGCCTCATGGATCTCCAGCCCGACACCGTGCCCCAGCCCGTGGCAGAACTGCTCGCCGTACCCGGCTCCCTCGATCACGGCGCGCGCGGCCTGGTCGACCTCCCGCACGTCGGCGTCGACCGCCAGCGCCTCCCGGCCGGCCCGCTGGGCGGCCACCACCAGGTCGTAGACCTCCTGCTGCCATCCCGCGGGCTCGCCCAGCACCACGGTCCTGGTCATGTCGGAGTGGTATCCCTCGTACTCGGCGCCGAAGTCGAGCTTGACGAGGTCCCCGGCCACCAGCACGCGGTCGGTGGGGTGGTGGTGCGGGATGGCCGAGTTCGGCCCGCCGGCGATGATCGTCTCGAAGCTGACGGCGTGCGCCCCCAGGTCGAGCATCCGGCCGTCCAGCTCCCGCCCGACCTCCCGCTCGGTGCGTCCCGGCCGCAGCCCGCCGGTCAGGAGGAGGTCGGCCAGGGCCACGTCGGCGATGTCGCAGGCACGCTGCAGGAGCAGCAGCTCCTGCTCCGACTTGCGCACCCGCAGCCCCTCCACGACCCGACCCAGTGACCGCAGCTCCACCCCCTCGGCCGCGGCGACGAGTGCGGCGAGCCCGTCGACGGTGACCTGGTGCGCCTCGAAGCCAACCAGCCGGGCGCCGTCCCGACCGGCCCGCGCGGCGAGCGCCACCGCGCACTCCCGGGCGAGCACCGGCTCCAGCTCCGGGACCTCGCTGGCCCGCTGGGTGTCGTAGCGGCCGTCGGTGCCGAACACCGCCCGGTCCGCGGTGGAGCCGTCGGTCCAGATCAGCAGTGCCCCGTTGGAGCCGGTGAAACCGGTCAGGTACCGGACGTTGACCAGGCTGGTGATGAGGCCGGCGTCGAGCCCGGCGGCACGGAGCTGCTTCCGGACCAGGTCACGTCGGACGGCATGCGATGCGGGCATACCCGGCACGCTAGCGCACGTCGTCGGTGTGCCCGGCCAGCCAGCGGATCGCGAGGGCGTAGCCCGGCACACCCAACCCAACGACGACACCGGTGGCGATCGCCGACAGGTACGAGCGGTGCCGGAACCCCTCCCGGGCGTGCACGTTGGAGATGTGCACCTCGATCCATGGGGCGGTCAGCGCGGCGCAGGCGTCCCGCACCGCGATCGAGGAATGGGTCCACGCGGCGGCGTTGAGCACGACCGGAGCGCCGGCGTCGGTCGCCTCGTGCAGCCACCCGATCAGCTCACCCTCATGGTCGCTCTGCCGGACGTCCACCCGCACGCCGAGCTCGGCCGCGGTCCGCTCGCACAGCCGCACCAGGTCGGCGTGGCTGGTCCGGCCGTAGACCTCCGGTTCGCGGGTGCCCAGCCGACCCAGGTTCGGCCCGTTCAACACGTAGATCATCATTGCGCCACCTCGGCGTACGCCCGGGCCAGCAGCTCGGGGTCGGGGCCGTCCAGGATCGCCGGCCGCGCCGGCCCATCCAGCACCACGAACCGCAGCCGGGTGCCGCGCGCCTTCTTGTCCACCGTCATCGCCGCGAGCAGCGCCGGCCACGCCCCGGCCCGGTACCCGGTCGGTAGGCCGAGCCCGGCCAGCACGGTGCGGTGCCGGTCGGCGGTGGCACCGTCCAGCCGGCCGGCGGCCCGGCCGAGCTCGGCGGCGTAGACCAACCCGACGCTGACCGCCTCGCCGTGCCGCCACCGGTAGTTCTCGACATTCTCGATGGCGTGCCCGAGGGTGTGCCCGTAGTTGAGGATCTCCCTCGGCCCGGACTCCCTCAGGTCGGCGGTGACCGTCTCGGCCTTGACCCGCACCGACCGCTCGATGAGCTCCCGGGCACGTCCCCCGTCCGGACGAGCGGCCGCCGCCGGATCCGCCTCGATCATGGTGAGGATCTCGGGGTCGGCGATGAAACCGCACTTGACCACCTCGGCGAGCCCCGCCAGGTAGTCCGCCGCCGGCAGGCCGGCGAGCAGGTCCAGGTCACACAGCACACCGACCGGTGGGTGGAACGCTCCGACGAGGTTCTTCCCGGCGCCGGTGTTTATCCCGGTCTTTCCGCCGATCGCCGCGTCCACCATGCCCAGCAGCGTGGTGGGAAGCTGCGCCACCCGCACCCCGCGCAGCCACCCGGCGGCAACGAACCCGGCCAGGTCGGTGACGGCTCCCCCACCCACCCCGACGACCGCGTCGGTGCGGGTGAAGCCGAGCGCGCCGAGGGCATCCCAGCAGCCACCCGCCACCGCGAGGGTCTTGGCCTCCTCCCGGTCCGGCAGCTCGATCGGGTGCGCGGCGAGCCCGGCCGCGGCGAGCCGGTCGACCACCGCGGCGGTGACCGCCGCCAGCGGTGCAGCGTGCAGCACGGCGACCCGGTCGGCCCCCGCCAGCAGCCCCGGCAGCTCGTCGAGCAGTCCGGTGCCGACGACGACGTCGTACGCCGGACCTCCGGTGCCGCCGACCGCGATCCGGGTGGGGTCCCCTGTCAACGCCGGATCACCGCGAGCACGTCGTCCCGGACCTGCTCCGGGGTCCGGCCGTCGGTGCTCACCCGCACCGTGGCCAGCCGCTCGTAGACCGGCACCCGCTGGGCCAGCAGCTCCCGCAGCCGGCCCCGCGGGTTGCCCAGCAGCAGCGGACGGTCCCGGTTGAGCCCGACCCGGGCCGCCGCCTCCGGCAGCTCCACCGACAGGTACACCACGGTGTGGCCGGCCAGCCGGCTCTGGGTCCGCTCGCTGAGCACCGCGCCGCCGCCCAGCGCGACGACGCCGTCCCCGCTGGCCAGCACGGTCGCCACGGCCTCCTCCTCCAGCACGCGGAAGTGCGGCTCACCGTCGTCGATGAAGATGTCCCCGACCGGCTTCCCGGCGGCGGCCTCCACCTCGGCGTCGGCGTCCCGGAAGGGCAGCCCGAGCGAGCCCGCCACCAGGCTGCCCACGGTCGTCTTGCCCGCGCCCGGCGGGCCGATGAACACCAGACGCACGGGCATCCGTCACACACTCCTCACGCGGCGTGCGATGTGGGTCGGGCACACTGTACCGATGGCCGGTCAGCCGGCTACCGGACGACGAGGTCCGCCAGGTAGCCGCCGACGTTGCGGCGCACCTCGGTGACCGAGTCACCGCCGAACTTCTCCAGCGCGGCGTCGGCGAGGACGAGCAGCACCACCGCCTCGGCGACGACGCCGGCGGCGGGCACCGCACACACGTCGCTGCGCTGGTTGATCGCCACGGCCGGCTCGCCGGTGACCACGTCGACGGTGGCCAGCGCCCGCGGGACGGTGGAGATCGGCTTCATCGCCGCGCGCACCCGCAGCGGCTCGCCGGTGCTCATCCCGCCCTCGACCCCGCCGGCGTGACCGGTGAGCCGGCGCACCCCACCCGGGGTGTTGACGATCTCGTCCTGCGCCTGCGAACCCCGGACCCGGGCCAGCTCGAAGCCGTCGCCGAACTCGACGCCCTTCATCGCCTGGATGCCCATCAACGCCCCGGCGATCCGGGCATCCAGCCGGCGGTCGGCCTGCACGAAGCTACCCAGTCCCGGCGGCAGCCCGTAGGCGAGCACCTCGACCACGCCGCCCAGGGTGTCGCCGGCCCGCCTGGCCTCGTCGATCTCGGCGACCATCGCCGCGCCGGCCCCGCCGTCGAGACACCGCACCGGCGAGGCGTCGACGGTGGCCGCGTCCTCGGGCAGCGGCACCGAGCCCGCGGGCGCGGCCGCCTCGCCGATCCGGACCACGTGGCTGACCACCCCCACCCCGAGCGCCTGGTGCAGGAACGCCCGGGCCACGGCCGCGAGCCCGACCCGGGCCGCGGTCTCCCGGGCGCTGGACCGTTCCAGCACCGGCCGGGCATCGGTGAACCCGTACTTCTGCATGCCCACCAGGTCCGCGTGGCCGGGCCGGGGCCGGGTCAGCGGCGCGTTGCGCGCCAACCCGGCCAGCTCGGCGGGGTCAACCGGATCGGCCGCCATCACGGTCCGCCACTTGGGCCACTCGCTGTTGCCGACCCGTAACGCCACCGGCCCACCCATGGTCAGCCCGTGCCGTACCCCGCCGGTGAGCTCCACCTCGTCCCGCTCGAAGGCCATCCGGGCGCCCCGACCGTATCCGGCCCGGCGGCGGGTGAGCTCGGCCGCGACCTGCTCACCGGAGATCGACACCCCAGCCGGTATGCCCTCCATGACCGCGACCAGCGCCGGACCATGGGACTCGCCGGCGGTAACCCAACGCAGCATGCGAGAAGTCTGTCACGCCGTCCCGCGACCCACCGCGAGCCCGGCCCCCGCTCGGCTCGGTACCGGCCGGCTCAGCGCAGCCCAGCCATGGCGAGGTAGGCATCCAGCAGCGGACCGCCGAACCCCACGCTGACCATCCCCCCGACCAGCAGCGGTGGACCGTAGGCGATCTCCGAGTGCAACCCGGCCCGGCCGGTGGCCAGCAGGCCGACCGCCATCGCCGCGCCGACCAGCACCCCGAACCCGATGCCGAGCAACACGAACCCGGTGCCCAGCCAGCCGAGATACAGGCCGAGCAACCCGGTCAGCTTGACGTCGCCGAGCCCCAGTGCGGTCGGTGAGATCACGGCGACCAGCAACGACGCCGTAAGCAACGCGACCATGGTCAGCAGCGCGCGCAGGTATGCCTGGCCGGCGTGCCCGGCCAGCGAGGCGGCACCGAGCAGCAGGAGACCGGCGGGGTAGGAGGGGTAGGTCAGCCGGTTGGGTAGCCGGTGGTGCTCAACGTCGATCACGGTCAGCACCACGGCGATCGCGCCGAACCACAGGTACGCCGGGAGCGCACCGGCGAACCCGATCCCGGCACCGGCCAGGCCGAGCGACACCATGCTGGCCGCCGTGACCACGGACAGCCGGCGACGTCCCACCCCCGCGCCATGCCACCAGCCGGCCGGCCAGCACGGCTCGGATACCGGAATCCGGAGGGTCAGCCCGGCCAGACCCGGCCCGATCAGCACACCGAAGCCCGCAGCGACCGCCATGGGGACGACATCCACGAATCGGACCTTAACGGTCGACCGCCGACCCCGACCAGCGCCGACCCCGACCAGCGCCGGGTGCGCCCCGACCCAGCGCCCCGACTCAGCGCCCAGCCGCGGCCGCGTACAGCGCCGCCCGCATCGCCGCCACCGGCGCCGGCAGCCCGGTCATCGCGGTCACCTGCCGCACGGCCTGGCCGAGCAGCATGTCCAGACCGCTGGCGATCCGCCACCCACACGCCGCCGCGGTGACCGCGATCGGGGTTGGCCACCGGTCGTACACCGCGTCGAGCAACAAGCCGTGACCGTTCCACTGCGGCGCCCGGGCGAGCTGGTCGGCGGCGCCGGCCGGGATCGTGCTGATCAGCACGTCGGCCTTGTACGCGGCCGGGTCGGTGATCCCCTCCTGGATCTGCGGACGCACGTCCAGCCTGCTGGCCGCGGCGCGCAGCTCCGCGGTCCGGGCCAGGTCCCGGACCAGCACGACCGGCTCGACCATGCCCAGCTCGCGCAACGCGGCCAGCGCCGCCTGGGCGGTGCCGCCGGCGCCGACCACGACCGCGCTGCCCGGGCTGGAGACGCCCGACTCACGCAGCACATCGACGATGCCGCCCACGTCGGTGTTGTCCGCGAACCACCCGTCCGCGTGCCGGATCAGCGTGTTCGCCGCGCCGACCGCCGCGGCGAGCGGCGAGACCTCGTCGGCCAGCTCCAGCACGAGCCGCTTCAGCGGCATGGTGAGCGACAGCCCGACCCATTCCCGGTCGAGTGCCGAGACGAACGGGAGCAGCCGGTGCTCGTCGCAGTCGACGGCCTGGTACCGCCAGTCCGGCAGACCCAGGGCATCGTAGGCGGCGAGGTGCAGCACCGGAGACAGCGAGTGCCCGATCGGTGAGCCGAGGACGGCCGCCCTGGGCACCTCAGTACACCCCGCTCTTCTGCGCGGCGGCCTTGTGCGCCAGAAAGTCGCCGTAGTTGGCGGTGAAGTACGAGTGCCCCGCCTTGTCGATCTTCACGAAGTACAGCCAGTTCCCCGCCGGTGGCGCCATCGCGGCCTGGATGGCTTCCAGCCCGGGGTTGGAGATCGGGGTGGGCGGCAGGCCGAAGTGCCGGTAGGTGTTGTACAGGCTGCTGATCTGGGTGTCCTTCACGCTGAGCGCGATGCTGGAGCGGCCCAGCGCGTAGTTGATGGTGGAGTCGAAGCCGAGCCGGACCCGGTCGTGCAGCCGGTTGTAGACGACCCTCGCCACCTTGCCGAACTCCGCCGTGATCCCTTCCTCCTCGACCAACGAGGCCACGTTGAGGAGCTGGTACCAGGTCAGCCCGTACGGCTTGGCGGCCTCCGCCAGCGCGGCCACGTCGACCTGCGCGGTGAAGGTCGTCACCATCTCCCTGAGCATGTCCGCCGCCGTGGCGTGGGGGTCGAACTCATAGGTCGAGGGGAACAGCAGGCCCTCGACGTTGCGGACCCCCTCGGGCAGGCCGAGCGCCTCCGGTTCGGCGGCCGCCTGGGTGAAGTCGGCCAGCGGCACCTTGGTCTTCTTGGCGAGGAGCTCGAAGATCTGGCGCGAGGCGTACCCCTCCGGCACGGTCACCTTCATGCTGAGCCGAGCCTGCGGGCTCAGCAGCAGGTTCAGGGCCGCGGCACCGCTCATCTCCCGGCGCAACCGGTAGAAGCCGGGGCGGATGCCGCGGGACCGCGGGTCCGCGGTGGCGGCGTTCTCGAACGCCCGGGCGCTCTTGACCACACCCTTGCTGACCAGCGTCGCCGCGATGTCCTTCGCGGTGTCACCGCTCTTGACCTGGATCTCGACGCTGCCGGTGCCGTCGCCGGCGTAGTCCGGCGAGGCGCCGACGTAGCCGTAGAGGCGCTTGCCGCCGTAGCCGACCGCGGCGACGAGGCCGAGGATGACGATCAGGGCGAGCACACCGCCGAGTCGGCCGGACCGGCGGCGGCGCCGCGACCGGCGACCATTCCGGCGGCGACCGTCGTGGTCATACCCCCGGTCGTCGCTGATGCCAAGGATCGAAAGATCACTCACGGGTCTTCTCCAGCCGCGGTGGGGGAGGTCGCAGCACCGGTCGTTCCTCTCCGGTCTTCATTCCGTTGGCGCTGGTCGAGCCAGCCTTGCAGGATGATCACAGCGGCGGCCTGATCAACGACCTGCCGCTGCCGCTTCCCCCTCACTCCCCGCTGCGTCAGCGTTCGAGCGGCCACCACCGTGGTGAACCTCTCGTCCGCCAGACGCACCGGGACCGGCGCCACCCGGCTGGCGAGCTGATCGGCGTACGCCGTGACGGCCCTGGCTGCCGGTCCGAGACCGCCAGACAGCGACCGCGGCAGACCCACGATCACCTCGACGACATCATGCTGGCGTACCAGCTCGACCAAGTCCAGCAGGTCTTGTCCACCCACCAGATCCCGCCGCAACGTGACAAGCGGGCTCGCCAGCACCCCGCCCGGATCCGAGAGCGCCACCCCGACCCGGACCGACCCCACATCGACGCCGAGCCGCGGACCGTCCACGGCCTCGCTCACGCCACTCCGCTGGCCGCCGCCGCGACCGCGTCCCGCACCAACCGGACCGCCGTCGGGATCCCGTCCGGGCGACCACCAGCACCCTGCGCGAAGTCGTCCTTACCCCCACCGCGCCCATCCACCGCCGGCGCCAGCACCTGCACCAGGGCTCCGGCGGTCAGGCCACGGCCGCGGGCGGCCTCGTTGACGGCCACCGCGAACGACACCCGCCCGTCGGCCCTGGTCAGCAGCACCACGACAGCGGGCCGACCCGCGTCGATCCGGCCCCGGATGTCGCTGGCGAGCCGGCGCAGGTCGGCCGGCTCGACACCGGCCGACGCCTCGGTGGCGACGACCGCCACCCCGCCGACGTCCAGCGCGCCCGCGGCCAACGCGCCCGCGCCCGCGAGGACCGCCTCGGCCCGCAGCTGCTCCAGCTCCTTCTCGGCCGCCCGCAGCCGCTCGATGACGGCGTGCACCCGCTCCGGCAGGTCCGCGGCCGGCACCTTGAAGACCTCCGCGAGCTGGGACACCAGCACGTGCTCGCGGGCGAGGTGCCGGAACGCGTCGAGCCCGACCAGCGCCTCGACCCGGCGGACCCCGGCGCCGATCGACGCCTCCGAGAGGATCTTGATCACACCGAGCTGGCCGGACCGGGCCACGTGAGTGCCGCCGCACAGCTCCCGGGCGTAGTCGCCCACCTCGACCACCCGGACCGCGTCGCCGTACTTCTCGCCGAAGAGCGCCATCGCACCGAGCTGGCGGGCCTCCGCCAGCGAGGTGACGAACGCCCGGACCTCCAGGTCGTCGAGGAGGATCGTGTTGATCTCGTCCTCGACGTCGACGAGCACGCTCGCCGGCACCGCCGCGGTGGTGTTGAAGTCGAACCGCAGCCGGCCGGGCGCGTTCAGCGAGCCGGCCTGGGTGGCATGCTCGCCCAGCGCGCCCCGCATCGCGGTGTGGATCAGGTGGGTCGCGGTGTGCGCCCGGGAGATGGCCCGCCGGCGGGCCACGTCGATGCGGGCGTGGGCCGCGTCCCCCGGCCGTACCTCGCCACGCAGCACCCTGGCCCGGTGCACGATCAGCCCGGGCAGCGGGCGCTGCACGTCGTAGACCTCGAGCTCACCGTGGTCCAGCGTGATCAACCCGGTGTCCGGCTGCTGGCCACCCCCTTCGGCGTAGAACGGGGTGCCGTCGAGGACCACCTCGACCTCGTCGCCCTCGGCCGCGCCGGTGAGCGCACCACCGCCACCAAGCACGCCGCGGACGACCGCGTCCCGCGCCACCTCCAGGTAACCGGTGAACACCGACTCGCCGTGCGCGTCGAGGATCGCCCGGTACGCCGAGGTGTCGGCCTGGCCGGTGCGGCGTGCCACCGAGTCGGCCTTCGCCCGCGCCCGCTGCTCGGCCATCAGCCGGCGGAACCCGTCCTCGTCGACCGTCAGCCCCGCCTCCGCGGCCATCTCCAGGGTGAGGTCGATCGGGAAGCCGTAGGTGTCGTGCAGCTCGAAGGCACGCTCACCGGCGAGCACGTCCCGCCCGGCCGCCCGGCTGGTGGCGACCGCGCCCTCGAAGATCGTGGTGCCCTTCGCGAGGGTGGTGAGGAACGACTCCTCCTCGGCGTAGGCGTAGGAGGTGACCCGCTCCCAGCCGGTGACCAGCTCCGGGTAGCTCGGGCCGAGCATGTCCCGCACCACCGGCAGCAACACCGGCAGGCTGGCGTCCGGGTACCCGAGCAGCCGGACGTTGCGGATCGCCCGGCGCAGCAGCCGGCGCAGCACGTACCCCTTGCCCTCGTTGGCCGGGGTCACCCCGTCGGCGATCACCATCGTGGCGCTCTTGAGGTGGTCGGTGATGATCCGCAGCGACACGTCGACGCGGTGGTCCTTGCCGTACCGGTGACCGGTCAGCTCCGCGGCGCGCTCCAGCAGCGGGTAGGAGATGTCGATCTCGTAGACGTTGTCGACGCCCTGCAGCAGGGTGGCCATCCGCTCCAGCCCCAGGCCGGTGTCGATGTTCTTCGCGGGGAGCTCGCCGAGGATCGGGTAGTCGTCCTTGCTGCTGCCCGCGCCCCGCTCGTACTGCATGAAGACGAGGTTCCAGACCTCCATGAACCGGTCCTCGTCGGCGACCGGCCCGCCCTCGACGCCGTACTCCGGCCCGCGGTCGAAGTAGATCTCCGAGCAGGGCCCGCACGGGCCGGGCACCCCCATCGACCAGAAGTTGTCCGCCATGCCGCGGCGCTGGATCCGCTCGGTCGGGAGGCCGACCTCGTCGTGCCAGAGCCGGGCCGCCTCATCGTCGTCGGTGTAGACGGTGACCCACAGCCGGGACTCCGGCAGCCCGTAGCCACCCTCGGACTCCGGCTTGGTGATCAGGTCCCAGGCGTACCGGACGGCACCGGACTTGAAGTAGTCGCCGAAGCTGAAGTTGCCGCACATCTGGAAGAACGAGAGGTGCCGGCTGGTCTTGCCGACCTCGTCGATGTCGATGGTGCGCAGCACCTTCTGGACGCTGGTCGCCCGGCGGTACGGCGGGGTCTGCTGGCCGAGGAAGTACGGCTTGAACGGCACCATGCCGGCGTTGACGAACAGCAGTGTCGGGTCGTCGGAGGGCAGCGGGGCGCTCGGCACCAGGGTGTGCCCGGTCTGGGTGAAATGGCTCAGGAAGCGCTGTCGGACGTGCTCTGTTCTCACGGTTGCTCGTTATCCTCCGGCTGTGCGCCCTGCGTGCCACCCAGACCGATGCCGGCCCGAAGCTCACGCTCGCGCTCGTTCATGGCGTCCCGCGCATCGTCGACGAAATCGCGGACGGATCCCGCCAACCCAGCGAACGTGTCCAGCACCGATGATGCGATACCCGAGGGCGCGAGAGCACGCGCCGCCCGGCTGACCCGGCGGAAGACCGCGATCCCGAGCACCGCACCGAGCAGCAGCCAGAACAGCCGCTTCATCCGCGCCGCGCCCGGCGCCGGGCGCGGCGGTCCCGCCGCGCTGCCGCGCTGGCCAGCTTCGCCTCCTCGGCGTGGCGGCGGGCCAGCACCGCCCGGCGCACGCCGTAGGAGAACGCCGCGACCTTCACCACCGGCCCACCCAGCGCGCCGGTGATCGCCGAGGTGAGGGCCGCGACGTTGGTGGACACCGCCTCGGCGTTGGCCGTGATGCCGTCAACCCGCTCCAGCTGACCGTTCACGTGCTCGACGGTGCTGGCCGCCTGGGTCAGGATCGGCACGGCGCCCTCGCGGGCGCTGCGCAGGGCCAGCGTGGCCTCATCCAAGGCGCGGCCGAGCTTCAGGATCGGTACCGCGAGCAGACCAACCAGCAAGACAAACGCCGCCGCGGCGATGAGCGCGGCGATCTGGCCACCGGACACGCAACACTCCCCGGGTGGATCTGGAGGGACCCGTTCGGGTCCCCGGCGACCCTACCGCCTGCACCGTCGCCGCAGCGTCCAGCGGGTCCGGCGGAACCGGCGGAACCGGCGGAACCGGCACTCCCATGGTCACGTCGAACCCGCATGAGTCGGTGGAGTCGGCCCGCTTCGGGCCTCACGGTGGCGGCGGCGCTCGCGCTGTCCGGTTGCACGACGCAACACGGCACGCCCGGACCGGTCGGGCCGGGGCCGGACCCCGGCCAGCTCCGGCTGGTGTCCTTCTCCTCCTGCACCGACACGCTGCGGCACCTCAAGGGCGCGGCCAAGGCGTCGGTCGGCCCCTACGGGCTCGGTCCCAGCATGATCACCGTCGCGCTGGGCGCGCCACCGCAGGTCGCCGGGCCGGAGTCGGGCGTGGGCCGGGCAACGGACCAGACCGCCCCGGCGCCCGACCACTCCGGCACAAACGTCCACGAGGCCGGCATGGATGAGCCGGACGTGGTCAAGACCGACGGCCGGCGCATCGTCACCATCCTCAACGGCCGCCTGCAGGTCGTGGACGTCGCCGCGCGGGCGGTGACCGGCACCCTCGATCTGGGCCGGAGCCGGCTCTCGGTGGCTGCCGTCGGAATGCTGCTCGCCGGTGACCGGGCGCTGGTCATCGAGCACGAGTACCCGCTGGCCGAGCCGGACGGCCAGCGGTGGGGCGGCCTGCCCGAGATCGGCTCCGGACCGGTGCCGGTGCCGATCCCCGCCGCCGGGTCACGCCTGACCCTGGTCGATCTCGCCGGCGGGCAGCCGCGGCTGGTCAACACGCTGCACTTCGAGGGGCGGTACCTCGACGCCCGCCTGGTGGGTGGCACGGCCCGGGTCGTGCTGAGCTCCCAGCCCAAACTGCTGTTTCCCGCCGTCGCGTCGGCCCGCGACGACGTCGACCGGATCCGCCGCAACCAGGCCGTCATCGACACCTCGACGGCGGCCGACTGGCTGCCCGGCTACCGGCTGGAGGGTGGCGGGTCGCCGGTCACCGGCCGGGTCGACTGCAGCCGGGTCAACCTGCCGGCCCACTACGCCGGCAGCGGGCTGCTCACCGTGCTCACCATCGACCTGAACACACCGCTCGGCACCGGAGACCCGGTGTCGGTGGCCGCCGACGGCGAGATCGTCTACGCCACGGCGAGCAGCCTCTACGTGACGAACAGCCCGCAGTGGTCGTGGCCCGGCGCCGGCCCGGCGGCCGACCGGACCGAGGTGTACCAGTTCGACACCGGCCAGTCGGGTCCGCCGAGGTTCGTCGCCTCGTCCTCGGTGCCGGGCTGGCTGCTCAACCAGTACTCGATGAGCGAGTACGACGGCCACCTGCGGCTGGCCACGACGTCCAACCCGCCGTGGCAGGAGTTCGCCCCCGGGCCGGGGGGCGGCACCGAGAGCCAGGTCACGGTGCTCGGTCGGCGGGGGGACCGGCTGGTGACCGTGGGCACGGTCGGCGGGCTGGGGCGCGGTGAGCGGATCTACGCGGTCCGGTTCATCGGTCCGGTCGGGTACGTGGTGACGTTCCGCCAGGTCGACCCGCTGTACACCGTCGACCTCCGTGATCCGGCGCACCCGCGGCTCACCGGCGAGCTGACCATGCTCGGGTACTCGTCCTACCTGCACCCGATCACCGACTCGCGGCTGCTGGGCGTCGGCCAGCAGGCCACCGCCGAAGGCCGCACCCAGGGCACCCAGGTGTCGCTGTTCGACGTCGGCGACCCGGCCCGGCCGGCCCGCACCGCGCAGTACCACGCGCCGCTGGGCCACTCGGACGCGGAGTTCGACCCGCACGCGTTCCTCTACTGGCCGGCGACCCGGACCGTGGTGATCCCGTTGCAGGCCTACGGTCCGGCCACCCCCTCCTCCCGGCCGTCGGGATTCGACACCGGGGTGCTCCTGCTCACCGTCGAGGATCGCGCCCTTGTCCCCCGCGGTCTGGTACGCCAGCAGCTCCCGGGGCAGCAGGTGCCGGTCCCGATCCAGCGCTCGATGATGATCGGGGACACGCTGTGGACCCTGTCCGCGGCCGGCCTGCAGGCCAACGACGTCAGGACCCTGCGGCAGACCGGCTGGGTGCCGCTGACCTGACCCCGGCAGCGGCCCGACCTCACCCGGCCCCCGGCCGGGCGGGCGGGGCGGCGTGGCGCAGGATCTGGCGCAACCGCGCCACCCGCTCGGCCAGCGGCCGCTCCGCGCCGTATCCGGTGGGGCGGTAGTAGTCGCGGCCGTGGACCAGGTCCGGGGCGTACTGCTGGGCGGCGACACCGCCGGGCGCGTCGTGGGAGTAGACGTACCCGGCGCCGTGCCCGAGCCGGGTAGCACCCGGGTAGTGGGCATCCCGCAGGTGCGCCGGTACCGGCCCGGCGAGCCCGGACCGCACGTCGGCGATCGCGGCGGCGAGCGCCACGGCGGCGGAGTTGGACTTCGGCGCGGTGGCGAGGTGGATCACCGCCTGGGCGAGGGTGAGCTGGGCCTCCGGCAGGCCGATGAACTGCACCGCCTGCATCGCCGCGACGGACACCCCCAGCGCCGTCGGGTCGGCCATCCCGACATCCTCGCTGGCGAGGATCACCAGCCGCCGGGCAATGAACCGGGGGTCCTCCCCCGCCACGATCATCCGCGCCAGGTAGTGCAGGGCCGCGTCCACGTCGGAGCCGCGGATGGACTTGATCAGGGCGCTGGTGACGTCGTAGTGCGTGTCGCCGTCCCGGTCGTAACGGACCGCCGCGGTGTCCAGGGCCGCCTCCAGCACCGGTAGCCCGACCCGGGTCTCCCCGGCCGCGCGGGCGGAGTCGGCGGCGGCCTCCAGGACCGTGAGCGCCTTGCGGGCGTCGCCAGCCGCCATCCGCACCAGATGGTCGGCGGCCTCCGGCGCCAGCTCGACGGCGCCCGCCAGCCCACGCTCGTCGGCCCGGGCGCGGTCGACGAGCTCCCGGATGTCGTCGTCGGCCAGCGGGTGCAGGGTGAGCAGGATCGACCGGGAGAGCAACGGCGGGACCAGCGCGAAGTGCGGGTTCTCCGTGGTCGCGGCGACCAGGGTGACGATCCGCTCCTCGACCGCACCGAGCAGCGAGTCCTGCTGGGTCTTGGAGAATCGGTGCACCTCGTCGATGAACAGCACGGTCTGCCGCCCCGACATGCCCAGGTCGCGGCGGGCGGAGTCGATCACCGCCCGGACATCCTTCACCCCGGCCGACAGCGCGGACAGCGGGACGAACCGGCGCTGGGTGGCTCCGGACACGATGGCGGCGATCGTCGTCTTGCCGGTGCCCGGCGGTCCCCACAGGATCAGCGAGACCGGCGCGTCGCCCTCCACCAGCCGGCGCAGCGGGCTGCCAGGGCCGAGCAGGTGTCGCTGGCCGACGAGCTCGTCGAGGGTCCGCGGACGCATCCGCACCGCCAGCGGCGCCGAGGCCCGGACGGCCGCCTCGGCAGCGCCGTCGAACAGCGTCGGACCCTCGCTCACGCCGCGAGAGTAGCCGCCGCCGACGACGGCGCAACCGGTCGCCGCCGCGACCGGTGTCACCAGTCCGGATGATCTGCGGGGCAGGGGCGTCTCCGGCCATCCCACGCCTCGTTGACAGGCCGACATACGACGAAGGGATGGGACACCATGGGCCGACAGCGACGTACCCGAACAGGATCGCCACCCACGGCAGCATTCGGACGCTGGGTCGCGGCGGCAGCGATCGCAGTCCTCGTCGGGGCGCTGCCGGCCCACGACGCCACCGCGGCGGCCGCGGCGGTGGACCGCCCCGTCGGTGCCGCCGCGGCTCTGCCGGGCACCCAGCAGCCGGCGGTCGCGCTGTGCGGCGCGCCACGCAACCCGTGGGGTTACAACCTCTGCGGCCGCGGATCGCTGATCTACGCGCCCAGAGCGTCGACCTGCCAGTACTTCCGGTGCATCGCGAACTTCGGCCGGTCCCACGGCTACATGATCAAGTGTGTGGACGGTGCCTTCAGCACTGCCGGCGGCCGGAGCGGTGCGTGCTCGCGCCACAGCGGCGTCCTCCGGCCGGTCTACGGTGGGCCGTAGCGAGAGCGGACGTGGCCTGCTCCGACCGTGCCCAGCACGGCATCGGAGAGGGTCGGCCACTCCTGGGCCGCCCACCCGCCGAAGTCCCGGTCGGTGAGCACCACACACCCCACTCCGGCTACCGGGTCGACCCACAGGAACGTGCCCGACTGACCGAAGTGGCCGAAGGTGGACGGGCTGTTTCGGCTGCCGGTCCAGTGCGGTGACTTACCGGACCTGACCTCGAAGCCCAGGCCCCAGTCGTTGGGGTGTTGCCGGCCGAAGCCCGGCAACACCCCGGGCAGGCCGGCGAACTGCACCGCGGTGGCCTCGGCCAGGGTGTCCCGGTGGATGACCGTGGGGTGCAGGAGCTCGCGCGCGACGGCCGCGAGATCGTCCACCGTCGACGTCGCCCCGTACGCCGGGGAGCCGTCGAGCCGGGTGCCGGTCAGGCCGAGCGGTCGGCACACGGCCTCGGCGAAGTACTCGCCGAACGGGATGCCGGTGCGGGCCGCCAGATGCGCGCCGAGCGCCTCGAACCCGGCGTTGGAGTAGATCCGGCGGGTGCCCGGCCCGGCGACGACCCGCGGTGCCGCCGGAGCACCGTCCATCGCCAGCCCACTGGCGTGCGCGAGCAGGTGGCGCACCGTCGATCCGGGCGGGCCGGCCGGATCGGTCAGCTCCACCGCGCCCTCCTCGATGGCCACCAGGACCGCGAGCGTGGCCAGCGGCTTGGTCACCGACGCCAGCCGGAACGGACGGTCGGTCGGCCCGTACCGGCCGAGCACGCCACCCGCCCCAACGACGGCCGCGGCGGCGGCCGGCACCGGCCATCCGCCGATCAGCCCGAGGGCCCCCTCGATGTCCCGCACACCCGCACGCTACCCGGCGCGCCGCGACGCCCGCCCGGGCTCAGCGCTTCAGCACCTCACGCAGCGCGCCGAGAACCAGCGCCACCGCGTCGGGGCGGGCGTTGTGCCCCATCAACCCGATCCGCCACACCCGGTCGGCGTACTCGCCGACACTGCCGCCGATCTCGATGCCGTACCGCTGCAGCAGGGTCCGCCGCACCGTCGCGCTGTCGACATCCGCCGGCACGACGACGGTCGTCAGGTCGGGAAGCCGATGCCCCTCGGCGGCGAACAGCTCCAGCCCCAGCTCGGCCAGGCCATCCTGCAGCGCCCGCCCCGCCTCGTGGTGCCGGGCCGCGACCACGTCCAGCCCCTCGGCGATGATCCGCCCCAGGCTCGCGTGCAGGGAGGCGACCATCGCCACCGGAGCGGTGTGGTGGTAGGTCCGCCCGCTGGTCCCGGCGGCCGCGCCGACGTACCCGCCGAGCAGGTTCAGGTCGAGGTACCAGGACCGTGGCCGCAGCACCCGCCGGCCCCAGGCCCGCTCGCCGATGGTGAACGGCGCCAGCCCGGGCGCCACCCCGAGGCACTTCTGGGTGCCGGCGTAGGCGATGTCGACGCCCCACTCGTCGACGGCGACCTCGATCCCACCGATCGAGGTCACGCAGTCCGCCAGCAGCAGCGCGTCACCCTTGACGGCGCCGAGCGCGGCGACGTCGTTGCGGACCCCGGTGGAGGTCTCGGCGTGCACCACAGCGATCAACGCCGGGCTCGGATGTGCGGCCAGCACCGCCTCAGGCTGCACCGGGGTGCCCCACGGGAAGCGCACCGGCACCACCTCGGCACCGCACCGGTCGGCGACGTCGATCATCCGCTCCCCGAACAACCCGTTGGCGGCGACCACCACCACGTCGCCGGGGTGGACGGCGTTGACGAACGCCGCCTCCATGCCGGCCGAACCGGTGCCGGACAGCGGGAGCGTGCGGGCGTTGGCGGTGCCGAAGACGGTCCGCAGCCGGTCGCAGGTCTCGTCGAGGATGCGCAGGAACTCCGGGTCGAGGTGGCCGAGTAGCGGCAGACCGAGGGCGGCCGTCGCCTCCGGGTAGGGGTTGCTGGGGCCGGGGCCGAAGAGATGGCGGTCGACGACTGGCATGCCGCCGACCCTACTTCGTGCCCGCCTTGGTGCTGGCGGCCGGGCCGGCGCTGACCGGGGCGTCCACGCCGGCCTCGGTGCGCTGCTCGGGCGTGATCGGCGTGGGTGCTCCGGTCAGCGGATCGAAGCCGTTGCCGGTCTTCGGGAATGCGATCACCTCACGGATCGAGTCCGCGCCGTGCAGCAGCGCACAGATCCGGTCCCAGCCGAAGGCGATCCCGCCATGCGGAGGTGGGCCGTAGCCGAACGCCTCCAGCAGGAAGCCGAACTTGCTCTCCGCCTCGGCCTTCGTCAGCCCGATCACCTCGAAGACCCGCTGCTGGGTCTGCGCGGAGTGGATCCGGATCGAACCACCGCCGATCTCGTTGCCGTTGCAGACCAGGTCGTAGGCCTGGGCCAGGGCGTGTTCGGGGTCGTCCGGGAAGGTCTCCACCCACTGCGGGGCGGGTGCGGTGAACGGGTGGTGCACGGCGGTCCACCGGCCCGTCTCGGCGTCCCGCTCGAACATCGGTGCGTCGACCACCCAGCAGAACTCCCACCGCTCGGGGTCGATCAACCCGCCGCGCCGGGCCACCTCCAGCCGGACCGCGCCGAGCAGCCCCTGCGCCTCCGGGCGCGGCCCGGCGGCGAAGAACACGCAGTCGCCCGGGGCGGCACCGGCGGCCACGACGAGCCCGGCCCGCTCGGCCTCGGAGAGGTTCCGCGCCACCGGGCCACCCAACGTGCCGTCGTCCGCCACGGTGACGTAGGCCAACCCCTTGGCACCGCGTGAGCGCGCCCACTCCTGCCAGCCGTCGAGGACCCTGCGTGGCTGGGCGGCCCCGCCCGGCATGACCACAACGCCGACGTACGGCGCCCGGAATATCCGGAACGGCGTCTGCGCGAAGTAGTCGGTGAGCTCCACCAGCTCGCAGTCGAACCGCAGGTCTGGCTTGTCGGTGCCGTACCGGTCCATCGCCTCGGCATAGGTCAGCTGCGGCACCGGCCGGGGCAGGTCATGGTCGGCGAGCTCCAGCCACAGCGCGGCCACCACCGCCTCGCCGAGCTCGACCACATCCGGCTGCTCCACGAACGACATCTCGATGTCGAGCTGGGTGAACTCAGGCTGCCGGTCGGCCCGGAAGTCCTCATCCCGGAAGCAGCGGGCGAGCTGGTAGTACCGCTCCAGCCCGGCAACCATCAGGAGCTGCTTGAACAGCTGCGGCGACTGCGGCAGGGCGTACCAGCTCCCGGGCTGCAACCGCACCGGCACCAGGAAGTCGCGCGCGCCCTCCGGGGTGGAGCGGGTCAGGTTGGGCGTCTCGACCTCGACGAACTCCCGGTCGTCCAGCACCCGCCGGGCGATCCGGTTGGCCTCGCTGCGCAGCCGCAGCGCGGCACCCGGCCGATGCCGGCGCAGGTCGAGGTAGCGGTACTTGAACCGGGTCTCGTCCCCGGCCTCGGCGCCACCGCCGTCGACCGGGAACGGCAGCGGCGCGGCCTCCGACAGCACGGTCAGCTCGGTGGCGTTGACCTCGATCTCGCCGGTGGCGAGCTCGGGGTTCTCGTTGCCGGCGGGTCGCAGCCCGACCGTGCCCCTGACCTGGAGGCAGTACTCGGCGCGCAGCTGGTGCGCCTGCTCCTCGCGGAAGACGACCTGGACGTACCCGGAGGCGTCGCGCAGGTCGATGAAGATGACCCCGCCATGGTCCCGGCGGCGGGCCACCCAGCCGGCCAGGATCACCTCCTCGCCGACGTGGTCGGTGCGCAACGATCCGGCGGTACGGGTGCGGATCATGACTCCAGGGTCTCCTTCAACGTCCGGACAAGGTCGACGAGCGGGACGGCGCGCTGGGTGCCGGACTGGAGGTCCTTGCACTGGGCCACGCCCTCGGCGATATCTCGCTCGCCGAGGATCACCGCACACACGGCGCCGGAACGATCCGCCGCCTTCATCGCACCCTTCAGCCCCTTGCCGCCGAACGCCAGGTCGGCGGCCACCCCGGCCCGGCGCAGCTCGGTGGCGACCACGAGCGCCCGCCGCCGGGCCTCCTCGCCGAGCGGGACGACGTACACGCTGACCCGGCCGCCGCTGACGACCACCCGCTCCTCGGCCTCCAGGGCGAGCAGGGCCCGGTCCACGCCCAGCCCGAACCCGATCCCGGACAGCGGCTGGCCGCCGAGGTCGGCCATCAACCCGTCGTACCGTCCGCCGCCGCCGATCCCCGACTGGGCACCCAGCCCGGCGTGCACGAACTCGAACGTGGTGCGGGTGTAGTAGTCAAGGCCGCGGACCAGGCGCGGGGCATCGCTCCAGGAGACGCCGAGGTCGGTCAGGTGCTCGCGGACGGCATCGAAGTGCCGCTCGCAGCCGGCACACAGATGGTCGGGCATCAGTGGCGCGTCGACGAGCTGCCCGGCGACCTCCGGGCGTTTGTCGTCGAGCACCCGCAACGGGTTGATCTCCACCCGCCGCCGGGTCTCCTCGTCGAGGTCGAGCTTGCGCAGGAACTGCTGCAGCAGCTCCCGGTACGCCGGCCGGCAGGACCGGTCGCCGAGCGAGGTGAGGTCCAGCCGCCACCCGGTCAGCCCCAGCCCGCGGTATCCGGCCACGGCCAGCCACACCACCTCGGCGTCCAGCGCCGGGTCGTCGCCGCCGATTGCCTCGACGTTGACCTGCTGGAGCTGGCGGTAGCGGCCGGCCTGTGGCCGCTCGTACCGGAAGCACGGGCCCTGGGTCCACAGCTTCACCGGCAGCTGCCCGCGGTCCAGCCCGTGCTCGATGACGGCGCGGACGATCCCGGCGGTGAACTCCGGGCGCAGGGTGAGCGACCGGCCGCCCCGGTCGGTGAAGCTGTACATCTCCTTGCTCACCACGTCGGTGGACTCCCCGACCCCCCGGGCGAACAGCGCGGTCTCCTCGAAGATCGGGGTCTCGATGTAGCCGTACCCGGAGTGCCGGGCCGGCCGGGACAGCGCCTCGCGGACAGCGATGAACGCGGCCGACGCGGGCGGGAGGTACTCCGGGACGCCCTTGGGGGCGGCGATGGTGCGGTTCACGGTCCGCTCCTCGGCGGTGTGCGGTACACGGTGTGCGGCGGTGTGGCGCCGTCGGAGTGGCGGAGGGTCACAAACCGGTGGTCGGCGCCTCCCGCCCCGCGGTGGTGGCCCGCTCGGCGGCGAGCCGCAGGTACGGGTTGGCCGACCGCTCCCGCCCGATCGTGGTGGACTCGCCGTGACCGGGATGCACGACGGTCGCATCCTCGGCGGGGAGCACCACCCGGGTCAGCGAGTCGAACATGGCGGCCTCGTCGCCGCCGGGCAGGTCCATCCGGCCGATCGAGCCGGCGAACAGCAGGTCGCCGGTGAACATCATCGGGGCATCCGCACCGGGCAGCCCGAAGACCACCGAGCCGGCCGTGTGCCCGGGTGTCAGCCGCACCGACAGCTCCAGCCCGGCGAGGGTGAGCGTGACGCCGTCGGCCAGCTCCCGCACGTCCGCCGGTTCGGCGAAGGTGAGCTGCCCGAACAGCGGGGTCCCCGGCGGGGCGTTGACCCCGCTCCACGGGTCGGCGAGCTGGTAGCGGTCGGCGGGGTGGATGTAGGCGGGCACGTCCCTGGCGTCACACACCGGCAGCACCGAGAAGGTGTGATCGAAGTGCCCGTGGGTGAGCAGCACCGCCACCGGGTGCAGCCGGTGCGTCGCCAGCACCTCGTCGAGCTGCGCCACGGCGCCCATACCGGGATCGATCACTACGCATTGCTCGCCGGCCGACGGCGCCACGACGTAGCAGTTCGTCGGACCGGCCAGGAACCCGGTGACCAGCATCGACGGCACACCCCACTCTTCTCGACGGCCGGTCCCGTCAGGTTACTCAGCCCGGCACCGGACCCGCCGCGCCCGGTCGGGTGGCGCGCCGGGTCGAGATCGCGAGCGTTCCGGCGGCGATGGTGGCGGCCGCGAGCAGCACGATCACCACGGTGACCAGCCACAGCCGCAGCGCCACCTCCGGCGACGACGCCTGCCAGCCCAGCATCGCGGCGGACGCGAGCCCGGACACGGGGAGACCCACGCCCACCACACCGCCGGCGACGACGGTGGCCAGCGGTCCGACGGCACGCAACACCGAGCCGAGCGCGAGCCCGACCCCGCCGGCCAGCACCGCCAGGCCGGGCGTGTTCGCCCAGATCGCTGCCGTCGCCGGCACCAGGCTCAGCGCACCCGCGGCGGCGACGAGCAGCCCCACCACGATCACGGCCCGCCGCCGGATGTCCGGCATCAGCGCCCCGAGGATGGCGGCGAGCACCCCGGCAACGGCCACGCCCACGAGCATCCCGGTGGTGCTGGCCGGCAGCGGGCGGGAGCCGGCCTCCGGGTCCGCGGGCAGCCCCAGATAGAGCACGCCGCGCACGGTGGCCGCCACGACCACGCCGGCGACGAACGCGACGGACGCGGTGGCAGAGCCGACCGCACCCCGACCGTCGGCCGCCCATGGCCGGTCGTCCCCGCTCGGCCGCACGAGCAGCGCGGCCACCACGGCCAGCCCCACCAGCGACAGCGCGAGCACGATCAGCGCCAGCACGGCGGTCCAGCCGTCGGCGTCCGGCGGCCAGCGCAGCAGGGCGGCGCCAGCGAGACCCGGCACCAGCGGTAGCAACGCCGCCAGGTCGATGCGTCTGGGGTACAGCCGCGGCCTGCGGTCGGCCAGGCTCGCCGCGGCGAGGGCGATCACGAACCCGGCCGCCACGGCGAGCAGCCACGGATACGGCCTGAGCTGGCTGCGCCACAGCGCGGTCCCGGCGTCCGCCGCCGAGCGGGACAGCCGTGGCAGCAGCGCCAGGGTGCCGACCAGGGCCGCGGCCCACGCGGCCGCCAGCAGCGGCCGCAGCCGTGCCGACGCGGTGCCGACCAGCGCCGCGCTGGAGGCGAGCAGCAGACCGGCCCCGAGCCCGTGCAGATCACGGGTGACCGCCAGCATGGCGAGCGAACCGACCCGCTTGGAGGCCAGGTAGGCCGCCGCGGTGACCAGCAGACCACCGAGCAGCACAACCCATGGCGGCAGCAGCCGGCTCAGCCACGCCGCCACGGGCGCGGCCAGGCACAGCAGCACACCGGCGGAGCCCACCGCCCGGGTCACGGCGCCGGCGTCGGCGGGCAGCAGCCCCAGATCGCGGATCACGGCTGGGAGAAGCGGCGACATGCGGTCCGCCTGGGCGATCAACGCCAGCGGGACAACGGTCAGGATGGCGAGCACGGAGAACGCCGTGGACAACCCCGGCCGGGCGTGCTCGACAGGGTAGTCCGACCCGTTCGCGGGCGACGCGCCGGCCGGTGGGTTCGGGAAGCCACTCACGGGCGGCACGCTAGGCGCACCGCTCCGCCACGGCAAGCGCCAACTGGTCGACCACGACCGATCGACAGGTGCGCCGGCATCGGGACCCCGGGCGATAGTCTTCGGGGTCAGGACGCGTGGCCCACCGCTGTGGTACCGCGCTCCCCTGCCATCCCCGTCGAGGAGGACCCACGGTGCCGACCACCAAGCAGCGGCGTCAGAGCGCGCGTCGTCGACTCGATCGGCAGCTCGCCCGGCGGGCCGTCGCGGCGCGCCGACGCCGGCGGCGTACCTCGGTCGGCGCCACCCTCGCCGCCGTCCTCGTCGTGGTGGGCCTCGGGTACCTGATCGTGTCCAAGGTCGCCGGCGGTGGGGCCAGCCCGCCCGCGGCGCAGGCGAGCAGCTCGCCGACCCCCTCGGCCGGCCCGACCGCCGCGCCGATCCCGGCGGTCACGTTCGCCAAGGCCAGCCACGCGCCGCGGAAGACCACCGGCGCCTGCAGGTACGCCGAGACCGCGCAGACGCTGCAGTCGACCTACACCAAGGACGCCGGCATGCCGCCGGACCCGGCGCACACGCCCGCGACCGGCACCGAGCCGATGACGTTGGAGACCAGCCAGGGCACGATCACGGTCGCCATGGACCGGGCGAAGGCGCCGTGCACGGTCCAGAGCTTCGAGTTCCTCACCGGAGAGAAGTTCTTCGACGGCACCCGCTGCCACCGGCTGACGACCTCGCCGACGCTGTCGGTGCTGCAGTGCGGCGACCCGTCCGGGACCGGCCAGGGCGGGCCGACGTACCAGATCAAGGACGAGGGGCTGACGGGCGCCACCTACAAGCGGGGCACCATGGCGATGGCGAACGGCGGGCCGAACACCAACAGCAGCCAGTTCTTCCTCGTCTACAAGGACTCCCGGCTCCCGCCGAGCTACACCCCGGTCGGGACCATCAGCAGCGGCCTCGACGTGCTGGACAAGATCGGCAAGGCGGGCTCGGACGACGCCAACGGCCAGGGCGATGGCAAGCCGATCCTCGGCGTGACCATCGTGTCGGCACGGACCGCCACGCCACAGTAGGTCAGCGGGTCAGGACACCGAGGCGATCCGGTACACGTCGTAGACGCCGTCCACCGCGCGGATCGCGCGCAGCACGTGTCCGAGGTGTTTCGCGTCGCCGAGCTCGAAGGTGAACTTGCTGATCGCGACCCGGTCCCGGCCCGTGCTCACCGCGGCCGAGAGGATGCTCACCCGCTCGTCGGCGAGGACCCGGGAGATGTCGGAGAGCAACTGGTGCCGGTCCAGCGCCTCGACCTGGATCGCGACGAGGAACACCGAGTCGGCGGACGGGCGCCACTGCACGTCGACGAGCCGCTCCGGCTCGCACCCCAGCCAGGTCGCGTTCGTGCACGACTTGCGGTGCACCGACACCCCACCGCCGCGGGTGACGAACCCGATGATCTCGTCGCCGGGTACCGGGGTGCAGCACTTCGCCAGCTTGACCCACACGTCGCTGGCACCGGCGACGATGACACCCGGGTCGACCGACACCCGGCGCGGGGACCGGGTCGGCGTCGCGGTCTCGGCGATGTCCTCGACGGCACCCTCCGGCCCGCCGAGCGCCACCATCAGCCGGTGGACGACCGCCTGTGCGGAGATCTGGTTGTCCCCGACCGCGGCGTACAGCGCCGTCACGTCCGAGAACCGGAGGTCCTTGGCGAGGGTGGCCAGCGATTCGCCACCGAGCAGCCGGTGCAGCGGCAGGCCCTGCCTGTGCACCGCCTTGCTGATCGCCTCCTTGCCGGCCTCGATGGCGTCCTCGCGCCGGCCCTTGGCGAACCACTGGCGGATCTTGGTCTTGGCGCGCGGGCTCTTGACGAAGGTCAACCAGTCCTGCGACGGGCCGGCCGTCTCCGACTTGGCGGTGATCACCTCGACGGTGTCGCCGTTCTCCAGCCGGCTCTCCAGCGAGACGAGCTTGCGGTCGACCCGGGCGCCGATGCAGCGGTGCCCGACATCGGTGTGGATCGCGTAGGCGAAGTCCACCGGAGTCGAGCCCGACGGGAGCGCGATGACATCACCCTTCGGGGTGAAGACGAAGACCTCGTTCGCACCGAGGTCGAACCGCAGCGAGTCGAGGAACTCCTCCGGCTCCTGCGTCTCCCGCTGCCAGTCCACGAGCTGACGCAGCCAGAGCATCTCGTCCTGGGTGTACGGCACGGACGCCTCGACGCCCTTCTGCTCCTTGTACTTCCAGTGCGCCGCGATGCCGTACTCCGCGGTGCGGTGCATGGCGTAGGTGCGGATCTGCAGCTCCACCGGCTTCCCGCCAGGACCGATCACCGTGGTGTGCAGCGACTGGTACATGTTGAACTTCGGCATGGCGATGTAGTCCTTGAACCGGCCCGGGACCGGCTGCCAGGTAGCGTGGATGACGCCGAGCGCCGCGTAGCAGTCCCGGACCGACTCGACCAGCACCCGGATACCCACCAGGTCGTAGATGTCGGTGAACTCCCGGCCCCGCACGATCATCTTCTGGTAGATCGAGTAGTAGTGCTTGGGGCGGCCGGTCACCGACGCCTTGACCTTCGACTCGCGCAGCTGGGCACCGACGACGTCGACGCACTGGGCCAGATACACATCGCGCTGCGGGGCCCGCTCGGCGACGAGCCGGACGATCTCGTCGTACCGCTTCGGGTAGAGCGTGGCGAAGGCGAGGTCCTCCAGCTCCCACTTCACCGTGTTCATGCCGAGCCGGTGGGCCAGCGGGGCGAGCACCTCCAGCACCTCACGCGCCTTCCGCTCCTGCTTGTGCGGCGGGAGGAAGCGCAGGGTCCGCATGTTGTGCAGCCGGTCCGAAAGCTTGATCACCAGGACCCTGGGGTCGCTGGCCATCGCCACGACCATCTTGCGGATGGTCTCGGCCTCCGCGGCGTCGCCGTACTTGACCTTGTCCAGCTTGGTCACGCCGTCGACCAGGTGCGCGACCTTGGGTCCGAACTGTTCCTCGACCTGGGTCAGGGTCAGCCCGGTGTCCTCGACGGTGTCGTGCAGCAGGCCGGCGACCAGGGTCGTGGTGTCCATCCCGAGCTCACCAAGGATCGTCGCCACGGCGAGCGGATGGGTGATGTAGGGGTCCCCGCTCTTGCGGAGCTGGCCGCGGTGGTACTCCTCGGCGACGTCGTAGGCGCGCTGCAGCTCGCGGAGGTCGGCCTTCGGATGGGCCGCACGATGGGTGGCGACCAGCGGTTCCAGCACCGGCTTGACGGCGCCCGCCGGCCGTTGCCCGACCGCGATGCGGCGCGCCAGCCGGGCCCGCACCCGGCGGCGCCGGAACGGTCCGTCCCCGCCCTCCTCCTCGGTACCACGCACCGCCGGCATCGGCATGGTGTCCGGACCGGTGTCCACCAGCAGCGGTCCGGCTTCCGGCGGCTCCGTCATCGTCGCAGCGGGCACGGCAGCGTCGGCACCAGCAGTGGCGCGCACGACCGGCCCGGAGGTCAGGGCCCGCTCACCGGGCACCGGCGCCCGGTCCCCGGGCCCAGAGATCGCCTCGGAAGTCAGAACCGCCCCCTCGGGTCAGCCAATATCTCCCACCGAGTGTACGGCCGCACCCCGCCCGAACCGTCAAGGGGCCGATCGAACCAACCGGACTGCAACCGGTTGCCGCGCTGTGTCCGGACCGTGTCCGGTCGGTGTCCGGGCCGGCGGGTCAGTGCCGCCGCCGGGCCTGCGGCCGGCCACCCTTCTTCCGCCCCTGCGGCCGGCCGCCGGACTTGCGTGCCTGTGGACGGGCACCCGGCCGTGGCGCGACGCCGGGAACCAGGGCCTCCGCGAGCAGGTCGCCTCCACCGTCAGCGGCACGCTCGACTCCGTCGGCGGCGCCAGCCACCGGCGCGACCGCCGGGTCGACCCTGACCCGGCCGGCTTCGGTCGCCCGCTTGGCCAGGACCCGCTTGCGGAGCGCGGCGTACCGGGTCTCCCGTTCGGTGAGGTCCACCACGAGCGGCGTCGCGATGAAGATCGAGCTGTAGGTGCCGGCGGCGATACCGACGAGCAGCACCAGCGCCAGGTCCTTCAGCGTGCCGACGCCGAGCAGCCCGGCACCGACGAACAGCAGTCCCGCGACGGGCAGCAACGCGATCAGCGAGGTGTTGATGGAGCGCATCAGCGTCTGGTTGACCGCGAGGTTGGCGGCCTCGCTATAGGTCTGCCGGGTGCTCCCGAGGATCCCCCGGGTGTTCTCGGCAACCTTGTCGAAGACCACCACGGTGTCGTAGAGCGAGAAGCCGAGGATCGTGAGCAGCCCGACGACGGTGGCCGGGGTGACCTCGAAGCCGACCAGCGAGTACACGCCAGCCGCGAGCAGCAGGTCGTGCAGCAGCGCGACGATCGCCCCCGCCGCCATCTTCGGCGCGAACCTGACCGCGATGAACAGGCTCACCAGGACCACGAAGATGATCAGACCGGTGAGGGCCTTGCGGGTGACCTCGTGCCCCCACGAGGAGCTCACCGAGCTGACCGACACGTCCGCGACCCGCAACCCGAAGCGGGCGGCCACTGCCTGCTGGACCTTGGTCTCCTCCGCGGGGCTCATCTGGCTGGTGCGCACCAGTACCTGCCGAGTGGCCCCGGAGCCGACGTACTGCCGGCTGGCCACCTGGGGCCCGGTGGTGTGCACGGCCGCCTCGGCATCATCGAGCGAGGCGACGGTGCTGGCCGGGAACTGGAACTGGGTGCCGCCCTGGAACTCGATGCCGAAGTTGAAACCGCGAACCGCGAAGCTCAGCACGCACAGCAGCAGCAACGCGCCGGAGGCGAGATACCACCGCCGGCGGGAGCCGATGAAGTCGAAGCTGTTCTCGCCGCGGTAGAGACGACCAGCGAAAGACACGGTCTGCGCTCCTTAGCCGGTCACCGCGGCGGCCGCCGGCTTGCGCCGCACCGCACCCAGGCCGGACACCCGGCCGGAGGTGAAGTTCGCCCGCCGTGAGGCCACCGCGATCAGCGGATGGGTGAACAGGAACACCACGACCAGATCGAGGATCGTGGACAAGCCGAGGGTGAACGCGAAGCCCTTCACGTCACCCGCGGCCGTGACGTAGAGGACGGCGGCGGCGAGGAAGGAGACCGCGTCGGCGGACAGGATGGTCCGCCGTGCCCGCACCCACGCCCGTGGCACCGCCGACCGGCCGGTCCGCCCCTCACGCACCTCATCCTTGAGCCGCTCGAAGAAGACGACGAACGAGTCGGCGGTGATGCCGACGGCCACGATGAAGCCGGCGATGCCGGCCAGGGTCAGGGTGAACCCGATCTGCCGCCCCAGGAGCACGAGCCCGGCGTAGGTGAGCATCCCGGACACCAGCAGGCTCGTGATCGTGACCAGGCCGAGCGCCCGGTAGTACAGCAGGGTGTAGATCACGACGAGCAGGAGGCCGATCCCGCCGGCCAGCAGGCCGGCCCTCATCTGGTCGGTGCCGAGGGTCGGCGAGACGGTCTGCGCGTTGGCCTGGGTGAATGCCAGCGGGAGCGCGCCGTACTTCAGCGAGTTGGCGAGGTCCTTCGCGCTGCTCTCGTCGAAGTTGCCGGTGATCTGGGTCTGGCCGTTGATGGCGCCCTGGATGGTCGGTGCGGAGACGACCTTGCCGTCCAGGGTGAACGCGACGTTCTTGCCGACGTTCGCCGCGGTGTACTCCGCCCAGGTGGTCTGGCCCGCGCTCCTGAAGTCGAGCAGCACCACCCATCCCTGCAGGTTCTGGGTGTCGTACTGCGCCTGCGCGTTGGCGATTTGGGTGCCCTCCAGCGGCGTCTTGCCGGGCACACCCTCGCCGATGACCTTGTCGAGGACGTACTTGTACAGGCCGTCGGTGCTGCAGGCGGCGATCTCCTGGGCGGGGTTGTCGATCACCGCCTGCTGTGCCTTGCAGTTCAGCCCGGTGAGCATGCGGAGCTGGTCGGGCGTCGCGCCCGGGTAGAGCTGCTCCGGGCTGGTCGGCACCGGACTGCCGCTCGACGCCGGGGTTGGTTTCGGGCTCACCGAGACCTTCGGGGTCACCGAGGTCTTCGGGGTCACCGAAGGTGTGGGTCTGGGGGTGGCGGTACCCGCCGCACCGCTCGCGGTCGGGCTGGGCGCGCTCGGCGTGGGCGCGCTCGGCGTGGGTGGTGGGCTGGTCACACCCGCGACCGGGAAGACCTGAAGAACGGGGCGGAACCGCAGCAAGGCCGTCGAGCCGAGCTGCTTGGCCTGCTCACCGTTGTCACCCGGTACCGAGATCACGATGTTGCTGGTGCCCTCGATGACGACCTCAGCGGAGGCGATGCCACGACCGTTGACCCGACTCTGGATGATCTCCCGGGCGGTGTTCATCGCGTCGCTGCCGGGCGTCTTGCCGTCGCTCGTCTTCGCCACCAGCGTGACGGTCGTGCCCCCGCGCAGGTCCAGACCCAGCTTCGGGGTCCGGGTCGAGCCGGTGAGGAAGACCAGCCCGTACAGCAGGGTCACGAGCACGAGCAGGGCGAGGAAGTAGCGTCCGGCACGTAGCTGTGCCTGTGGTGCGGCCACGGGAACTCGGTCTCCTCGGTCGTCCGGCCCGACTGGCCGGGTTGTTCAGACTTGCCGGGTTGTTCAGGTGCGCGAGCTGTTCAGATGCACGCCGTCCGGGCGTACGGTCAGTATGGCCGCCCGTCAGGTGGGCTCCGCCGCCGGCTCGCCCCCGGCAGTGTCATCGGCCCCGGCGCCGGCGGGTCGATCCGGACCGGCCGTACCGGGACTGTCCGGCGCCTCGCGCACCGCCATCCGGGACCAGGTGGTGGTCACACGCGGCGCGATCTCCAGGTCGACGGTGTCCTCGCCGAGGCCGACGATCCGCCCGTACATCCCCGAGGAGGTCATGACACGGGCACCCACCTGGAGCGAGCGCTGCATCTCCTGGACGCGCTGCAGCTCGCGGTTGCGGGATCGCATCGGGAGCACGATGAGAACGACGAACGCGATGGCGATCAGGATGAGAGGGATGGCTTGCTTCACGAGCTGACGATCCTTCTGGGTCAACGGCTACGGCCGGCGGGAGTCTAGACGAGACAGGGCGTCCATGTCGCCCAACGGGAGGGGACCGCGGCCAAGTTCCTGGCCGCCGGCCACGACGTCACGAACCGAACAGGGTCGCCCCGCCCGCCGGTGGGGTCAGGTCGAGATGCCGCCACGCCGCCGCGGTGGCCACCCGGCCGCGCGGGGTCCGCGCCAGCAGACCGGTCCGGACCAGGAAGGGCTCGGCGACCTCCTCGACCGTCTGCGCCTCCTCGCCCACCGCGACGGCGAGCGTCGACACGCCGACCGGGCCACCGCCGAAACGCCGCACCAGCGCGTCCAGCACCGCACGGTCGAGCCGGTCCAGACCCAGCTCGTCCACGTCGTAGACGGCCAGGGCGGCCCGTGCGGTCGCCCGATCGACCACGCCATTCCCGCGAATCTCGGCGTAGTCGCGGACCCGGCGCAGCAACCGGTTCGCGATCCGTGGGGTACCCCGGGACCTCCCCGCGATCTCGGCGGCACCGTCCGGGCGCAACACGATGTTCAGCAGGCCCGCGCTGCGGCGCAGCACCCGCTCCAGGTCGTCCGCCTCGTAGAACTCCATGTGGCCGGTGAACCCGAACCGGTCCCGCAACGGCCCGGTCAGCAGCCCCGCCCGGGTGGTCGCACCGACCAGCGTGAACGGCGCCACGTCGAGCGGGATCGCGGTGGCTCCCGGTCCCTTCCCCACCACGACGTCGACCCGGAAGTCCTCCATGGCCACGTAGAGCAGCTCCTCGGCCGGCCGCGCGATCCGGTGGATCTCGTCAATGAACAGCACGTCCCCCTCGACCAGGTTGGACAGCATGGCGGCGAGGTCGCCGGCCCGCTCGATCGCCGGACCGCTGGTGATCCGGATCGCGCTGCCCAGCTCAGCCGCAATGATCATCGACAGCGAGGTCTTGCCGAGGCCGGGCGGACCCGACAGCAACACGTGGTCCGGCGGCTTGCCCCGGCGCAGTGCGGAGGCCAGCACCAGCTGCAGCTGCTCGCGGACCCGGGCCTGCCCGACGAACTCGGTCAGCCGGCGGGGCCGCAGCGACTGCTCGACCTCCCGCTCGTCGACGGCGGCCAGCGGTGAGACCAGCTCATCACCGAGGGCGTCGGTCATGGCCGGCCCAGCAGGCGCAACGCCGACCGCAGGAGGGTCGGCACGTCCGCCCCCCGCTCCGCCTCCGGCACGACGGCCGCCACCGCGTCCTCCGCCTCGCGTGCGCTCCAGCCCAGCCCCACCAGCGCCTGCCCGACCTGGTCGTGCCACGGCTGGACAGCGGTGACGGTGCCGGGCGGGAGCCCTGGCCGGACATCGTCCGTGGCAACCGGACCGACCCGGTCGCGCAGCTCCAGGATCATCCGCTCCGCCCCCTTCTTGCCGATGCCCGGCACCCGGGTGAGGGTCTGCACGTCACCGCTGCTCAGCGCCAGCCGGGTCCGGACCGGCGGTAGAACGCCGAGCACGGCCTGGGCCAGCCGCGGACCCACGCCGCTGGCCGTCTGGAGCAGCTCGAAGAGGCTGCGCTCGTCATCGTCGGCAAAGCCGTAGAGGGTCAGCGAGTCCTCCCGCACGACCAGGCTGGTGGCGAGCCGCGCCTGCTCCCCGACCCGCAGCCGGGCCAGCGTGCCGGGTGTGCACTGCACTGCCAGGCCAACGCCACCGACCTCAACGACGGCGCCCTCCGGCGACACCGCCACGACCGTGCCACGCACGCTGGCGATCACCGCGGCACCGCCGCGCGGACGATCACCGCGGCACCGCCGCGCCGGCACGGGCCGCAGCCGCGGCGGCCGCCAGCCGGGCCTGTGCCGAGCCGCGCCACACGTGGCAGATCGCCAGCGCCAGGGCGTCGGCCGCATCCGCCGGCTTCGGCGCAGCGGCCAACCCGAGGACCCGCGTCACCATCGCCGCCACCTGTGCCTTCCCCGCCGTGCCAGACCCGGTCACGGCCGCCTTCACCTCACTCGGGGTGTGCAGTGCCACCGGCAACCCGAGCCGGGCCGCGGCCAGGATCGCCACCGCCGAGGCCTGGGCGGTCCCCATCACTGTACGGACGTTGTGCTGGCTGAACACCCGCTCGACGGCGACGACGTCCGGCCGGAACCTCTCGATCTGCGCACCCAGGTGATCGGCAACGCGGACCAGCCGGGTGCCGATGTCGGCCTCCGGCGAGGTGCGCACCACGCCGTACTCCAGCGCGAGGAGGCGGCGGCCGGCGGTGCCCTCGACCACGGCGAACCCGCACCGGGTCAGACCCGGATCGACACCGAGGACTCGCACCGTATCTCCTTCCGGATCTCCTTCCGGGGCGGGCTCATCGGCCCGCCACGAACACCTGTTCGACAGCGTAGCCAACGGCAGAGGGTAGCCAGCCCAACTCCACCCCGTGCTCCGACACGCGGCCGGGCCGGGTCGGGTCACCATACCGAGTGTTTCGCGCGACCATCCCTCGCCGAGACCAAGATCGACCACGTACCGTGGAGCGCGATGGCAACCAAGGCGAACCGGGCAGACACGCTGGCACAGTTCATCGTCGCCGGCGTGGTCGCGCTCGGCATCATGCTGATGATCAGCAACATACCCTGGCTGCTGTGGGTGCTGATGCCGACGACGATCCTCGGCATCGCACTGCTGGTCCGGACCCCGCGGACCCCGTTCCGCGACGCCCAACGGGCCGTGAAGGCCGCCCGCGGTGGTCCGATCGGCAGTGGGATGAACCGCAAGGCCGGGTGGAACGCGCTGGGCTCGGTCTCGGTCCGCAACGACGACCCTTACCTGGTGCTCAAGGGTGAGCTGCCGGCCGACGGGGTGGTGATCCCGGTGCCGCCCGGGCGCTGGTACGTGCACGCCCGCGCCGAGATGGTGGCCAAGGGGCCGACGCACATGCGCGACATCGAGCTGCGGATCGTCCGCGACCTGCGCTGGGTCACCGAGGAGTGGGAGTGGACCCACAACTGGGAACCGGTCATCCTCAGCCACTTCGGCTCTGCCTCACAGGCGGGCCGGATCTCCGTCGACGGCCTGCTGAGGGTGCACGCCGGGCGCCGGGTCCGGCTCGGCCGGACCATCGTCCTGCAGCCAGGCTTCAGCGACGGCGCCTACGGCGTGAACGTGCTCCGCGACCTCGGCGGTGCCGTCGTGGCGATCGTCAGCCGGTTCGGCTGACCAACGCGCATCGTCAGCCGGTTCGGCTGACCAACGCGCACCGTCAGCCGGTTCGGCTAGCCGACCCGCTCCATGACCTCGTCGGACACGTCGAAGTTCGCGTAGACGTTCTGCACGTCGTCGCAGTCCTCCAACGCGTCGATGAGCCGGAAGACCCTGCGGGCGGCATCCTCGTCCAGCGGCACACTCACGCTTGGTAGGAACGACGCCTCGGCGGACTCATAGTCGATCCCGGCCGCCTGTAGTGCCGACCGCACGGCGACCAGGTCAGCAGCCTCGCTGACCACCTCGAACGCCTCACCGAGGTCGTTGACCTCCTCCGCGCCCGCGTCGAGCACGGCGCCGAGCACGTCGTCCTCGGCGAGCCCGGCAACCTCGGGCACGATGACGACACCCTTGCGGCTGAACAGGTAGGCCACCGACCCGGGGTCGGCCATCGAACCGCCGTTGCGACTCATCGCGGTGCGTACCTCGGAGGCGGCCCGGTTCCGGTTGTCGGTCAGGCACTCCACCAGAACGGCCACGCCGCCGGCCGCGTAGCCCTCATAGGTGATCGTCTGCCAGTCCGCGCCGCCGCCCTCGGCACCGGAACCGCGCTTGACGGCACGGTCGATGTTGTCGTTCGGGACCGAGTTCTTCTTCGCCTTCTGGATCGCGTCGTACAGGGTCGGGTTCCCCGCGGGATCGCCGCCGCCGGTCCGCGCCGCGACCTCGATATTCTTGATCAACTTTGCGAAGAGCTTGCCCCGCTTGGCGTCGATGACGGCCTTCTTGTGCTTGGTGGTGGCCCACTTGGAATGGCCGGACATCTACCGCTCCCTCACCATGTTCACGAAGTACTCGTGTACCCGCCGGTCCCCGGTCAGCTCCGGATGGAACGACGTGGCCAGCAGCAGCTGCTGGCGAACCGCCACGATCCTACCGAGCGCCGGGCCCGACCCGACCCGACCGAGAACGGTGACCGGTGTGCCGGCGGACTCCACCCAGGGCGCCCGGATGAACACCGCGCGCACCGGCCCGCCCGGCAGCCCGGCCAGCTCGACGTCCGCCTCGAAGGACTCCACCTGCCGGCCGAAGGCGTTGCGCCGCACCACGACATCCAGCCCGCCGACGGTCTGTTGTCCGGCCACCCCGTCCACGATCCGATCCGCGAGCATGATCATGCCCGCGCAGGAGCCGTAGGCCGGCATGCCGGCGCTGACCCGCTTGCGCAGCGGCTCGATCAGGTCGAAGGCAACCGCGAGCTTGGCCATCGTGGTGGACTCACCCCCCGGGATGACCAGGGCATCCACCGAGTCCAGCTCGGCCGGGCGCCGGACCAGCACGGGGTCCGCGCCGCAGCCGCGGAGCATCCGGACGTGCTCGCGGACGTCGCCCTGCAGGGCGAGCACGCCAATCGTCGGCCGGTCGGTCACAGGCACCCTTCCCCGTGGTCATCGACGCATCAGGCGAGCGCCGGGGTGCGCTCGGCGCGGCGGGCGGCTCACCAGCCGCGGTCGGCGTACCGCTCGGACTCGGGCAGGCTGCCGATGTTGATCCCGACCATCGCCTCGCCCAGCCCCCGGGACACCTGGGCCAGCACACCCGGGTCGTCGTGGAACGTGGTCGCCTTGACGATCGCCTCGGCACGCCTGGCCGGGTCGCCGGACTTGAAGATCCCGGAACCGACGAAGACCCCCTCCGCACCGAGCTGCATCATCATCGCGGCGTCCGCCGGGGTGGCGATGCCGCCGGCGGTGAACAGCACGACCGGAAGCCGGCCGGTGCGGGCCACCTCGGCAACGAGCTCGTACGGCGCCCGCAGCTCCTTCGCCGCGCCGTAGAGCTCCGCGGGGTCCAGCCCGGACAGCCGTCGCAGGTCCTGCCGGATCTGCCGGATGTGCCGGACCGCCTCGACGACGTTGCCGGTGCCCGCCTCACCCTTGGACCGGATCATCGCCGCGCCCTCGGAGATCCGGCGCAGCGCCTCACCGAGGTTCGTCGCGCCACACACGAACGGCACCGTGAACGGCCACTTGTCGATGTGATGGGCCTCGTCGGCGGGAGTGAGCACCTCGGACTCGTCGATGTAGTCCACGTCGAGCGCCTGCAGCACCTGGGCCTCGGCGAAATGTCCGATCCGGACCTTCGCCATGACCGGGATCGAGACCACGCTCACGATGCCATCGATCATGTCTGGATCGCTCATCCGGGCGACACCGCCCTGGACGCGGATATCGGCCGGCACCCGTTCCAGCGCCATCACCGCGACCGCGCCGGCGTCTTCGGCGATCTTGGCCTGGTCCGGCGTGACCACGTCCATGATCACACCGCCCTTGAGCATCTCGGCCATACCACGCTTGACGCGGGCGGTCCCCGGGACGGGCAGGTTCTGCGCGGGATGTTGATCGGACATGTCCCCATGGTACGGCGAGCCCGTCGGCACCCTCGCGGGCCGGGCGGTGCGGCCTTTCCGCGGGGCGAGAAGTACGCTCGGGAGGTGCTTCGCCTGTTCCTCGGCCCGCGCTGGCTGGCCGTCCACGCGCTGGTGGTGACGCTGGTGGCTGGCTTCCTCGCGCTGGCCTGGTGGCAGCTCCGCCGGGCCACCGAGGGGAACATCTTGAGCTTCGGGTACGCGCTGGAATGGCCGCTGTTCGCCGTGTTCACGGTGGTCGTCTGGATCAGGGCGATGCGGGACCGGGTCCGGCCACCCGACCCCGTCCTCCGGTACCCGGCCGCGCGGCCCGCCGCCGAGCAGCCCGCGTCCCGGCCCGTGCTGCCGCGAAGGCCCGGTCCGGACCGGGCACCGGAGGACGACGAGACGCTGTCGGAGTACAACAGGTACCTGGCGTTCCTGGACGCCCACGAGCCCACCCGCTGACCTGACCGGCCGAGAGGAAACATGCCTGTGGACGCCGCCCTGACCCGATACCGGGTCCTCGCCTACGTCGTGGGTGTCGCGCTGCTGGTGCTCACCGTGGCGGTGGTCGTGCAGATCGCCAGCGGTGACAAGTCGATGGTGGAGATCGTGGGCCCGATCCACGGCTTCCTCTACATCGGGTACCTGGTGCTCGCCTTCGACCTGGCCCGGCGCCTGCGCTGGCCACTGGAACGCACCACCCTCGTGCTGCTCGCCGGTACCGTGCCGTTCCTCACCTTCGTCGCCGAGCGGTGGGTCACCAACCGGGTTCGGGAGAGTCAGGCGGTCAGCCCGACGCCATGATCTTTTCGAGGGTCACCTCGTCGATCTCGAAGAACCCCGGCAGCCGGTGCCGGTCGCCGAGCCGGAGCAACCTGGGTAGCCAGCGACCGCGCAGCGCCCGGGAGTCGCGGACCGCGTCGTTGTAGAAGCGGCGTGCCAGCACCACCCGGGTCGCCGCCTCCGCGAGGTCGCGGGCGAGCAGCGGGTCAAGCCCGTTCGGCAGCGCCGCGAGCACCCGACCGAGGTCGTTCTCGACCGACTCCCGAGCCGCGCTGCCGGCCTCGAGGGCCGCCCGCGCCACCGTGTGCAGACGATCCGCGAGCTCCGGGCCGAGCTCCCGGCCGGCCCGACCCGCCAGCGCCTGCGCCGCGGCGGCCCGCCGCACGAGCTGGGCGTCCAGCGCGGAGCGGGCGGCCTCGGTGCGCCCGATGAGCCGGTCCACCCGGGTCGCCGTCCAGGTGATCCAGGTCGCCAGCGAGGCGACCACGGTCACCACGATGACGACCGCGGTCACCGGGACCCCGGCGCACCGCGGTCGGTCCCGCGCACCGTGGTGCCGACGGGCTGCGCCGCGAGGGCCGGATTCCGGGTCGCCAGCACCGCCCCGTCGACGTCCTCGCCGGGCCGCGGTTGTGCCGCGGTCACCGTCTCGTACACCCGGGTGACCTGGGCGACCACGATTGGCCAGTCGTAGCCGTGCACCTGCCGGGAACCCGTCTCGGCCAGCTCCCGGCGGCGCTCGGGGTCCGCCAGCAGCGCGTCCAGCGTCGTGGCGAGCTCCGCGGCGTCACCGGTCCGGAACAGCACACCGGCCAGCCCGTCCGCCAGCACCCGCCGGAACGCCTCCAGGTCGCTGGCCACGATCGGGGTGCCGGCCGCCATCGCCTCCAGCAGGATGATCCCGAAGCTCTCGCCGCCGGTGTTCGGTGCGCAGTAGAGGTCCACGCTGCGCAGCATCCGAGCCTTGTCGTCCTCGCTGACCTGGCCGAGCAGGTCGACCCGGCCGGTCAGCGTGGATGGCAGCCCGGCCAGCAACGCCTCGGCGTCACCGCGCCCGGCGACCAGGAGCCGCAGCTCCGGGTGTGCCGGGACGAGTCGCTCCATGGCCGCAAGCAGGACGGGGAGCCCCTTGCGCGGCTCGTCATAGCGGCCGAGAAAGCCGATCGTGCCACCGGCGCGCGGATACCCCGGCAGCGGGCTGGCGCCGGCGTAGCGGGCGACCGAGACGCCGTTGGGAATCTCCACCGCGTCGCCGCCCAGGTGCTCGACCTGGACCTTGCGGGCCGAGGATGACACCGCGATCCGGCCCCGGATCTTCTCCAGGAACGGCTGCAGCATGCCGCGGACCGCCTCCAACGACCGGGACCTGGTGGTCGCCGTGTGGAAGGTCGCCACCACGGGAACCCGGGCCAGCATGATGGCCAGCAGCGACAGGCTCGGCGCGGTCGGTTCGTGCACGTGCAGGACGTCGAACCGGCCATCGCGCAGCCACCTACGGACCCGGCTGGCCGCCAACGGCCCGAACTGCAGCCGCGCCACCGAGCCGTTGTACCGGACCGGCACCGCCCGCCCGGCCATCACCACGTACGGCTCGACCTGGAGATCCTCGTCTCCTGGGGCCAGCACCGACACCTCGTGCCCCAGGCCGATGAGCGTCTCGGCCAGGTCCCGCACGTGGGCCTGCACACCGCCGGGGACCTCCCAGGAGTACGGGCAGACGATCCCCACTCGCATCGCCGTCAGCCTCCCGCGCCATCCCATCGGTCCGACACCGCTCGAACCACGCCACCCGCCGGCCGCGCCGTGCCCGCGACCCGATCCGGGTCGAGATCGGCCAGCCACAGCCGCTGGACCATGTGCCAGTCCGTCGGGTGGGCCGCGATCTCGACCGCGAACCAGTCCGCGAGCGACTGGGTCGTCTGGGCGACCCGATCGCGTAGCCGCTCCCGCGCCGCGACCGGGATCGGAGCGCCGATCCGCTGCCCCCACCCAGCTCCATCGAACCACAAACTGACCGGCACCAGGGTCGCGCCCGTCGTCGCCGCGAGCAGCGCCGGGCCTGGCGGCATCAGCGCCGGCTCCCCGAAGAAGGTCACCTCGACACCGGACCGGGTCAGGTCCCGGTCGCCGAGCAGGCACACCGCACCGCCGGCCCGCAGCCGATCGGCGAGCACCGCCGCGGGCGGTCGGGCGCCCCCGGTCAGCGGGAGCACCTCCATGCCAAGATCTTCCCGGTAGGAGACGAACCGGCGGTAGAGGGACTCCGGCCGCAGCCGCTCAGCCACCGTGGTGAACGGCACGCCGTTGTGGATCAACCACACCGCGGCCGCGTCCCAGTTGCCCATGTGCGGCAGCGCGAACACCACCCCACGGCCCCGCTCGTGGGCCTCCCGCACATGCTCGGCACCACGGGTGCCGCGGTCGATGAGCTCCACCATGGCGGCGTGGTCGACCGAGGGCAGCCGGAACGCCTCCCGCCAGTACCGGGCGTAGGAACGCATGGCGGCGTGCAGCAGTGACGGCGGCGGGGGACCGCCCACCACCCGCGCCAGGTTGCGGGCCAGCTGCCGGCTGGTTGGCCCGCCCCGCCGCAGCGCGAGGTCGGCCAGGCCATCGAAGGCGCGGCGGGCCACCGCGTCGGGGACCGACCGAACCACCCGCCAGCCGGCCGCGTACCCCCAGTCGACCACCCGGTCCTTCACGACCGCTCCGGATCGGCGGACTGCCGGTACGCCGCGGCGAGCCGCTGACCGACCGTGATCGCCGACAGCCCCACCAGCAGCCACACCGCGACGGCCTGGACGTACGGCACGCCCAGGCCGTCGAGGCCGGTGCCCAGCAGCACGATGATGAGCCGCTCGGCCCGCTCGGCGATGCCCACGGTGCAGACCATGCCGAGCCCTTCGGCCCGGGCCCGCACGTACGACGTCAACGCCCCGAACACCAGGCAGAGCAGGCTGGCCAGCGCCATCGGGCGGCTGTGCCCGGCACCGAAGAACCACCACGCCAGCGCACCGAACACCGCGGCGTCCGCGATCCGGTCACCGGTGGAGTCCAGCACCGCGCCGAATGGGCTGATCCGGCCGCTGGCCCTGGCCACCGCACCGTCGACCATGTCGAGCATCACGAAGAACCAGATCACCAGAGTGCCGGTGAAGAACGCGCCGCGGGCGTAGCAGGCGAGGGAACCGCCGACCGCGCCGACGGTGCCGACGACGGTGACGAGGTCGGCGGTCACCCCGACGCGGACCAGCCAGCCAGCCAGCGGCTTGACCGCCTTGGACACCGAGTCACGGGCAAAGACGTTGAGCATCACGTTCCGTTCGCAGGGGCCCGGGTTGGCCACACGATAGCGCCGCCGCTTCCGGCCCGCCCGGAGGTACCGGTCGGGCATCCGGCCCGGGACCTGTTCGGGGCTCTTGGGTCTTGCTGCCACCCGACGATGGGTGTCGAATCGCGGGACACGGGACAGCCTCGCGGTGTCTGGGAGGGCGAGCCATGGCTGGCAAGGGTTCGGAACGGGGTGGGGCCACCGTCAACACGGTGGGCCGCCCGGAGAACGTCCGCAACGTGGCACTGGTCGGACATTCCGGGGCGGGCAAGACCACGCTGGTCGAGGCGCTGCTCGCCGCCACCGGGACGATCCCGCGGGCGGGGTCGGTGAGCGAGGGCAGCACCGTGTGTGACTCCGATCCGGTGGAGCACCGGCAGCAGCGGTCGGTCGCGCTGGCCGTCGCGCCTCTGGACCACGACGGGGTCCGGGTCAACCTGCTCGACACCCCAGGGTACGCGGACTTCGTCGGCGAGCTGCGCGCCGGGCTGCGGGCCGCGGACGCCGCGCTCTTCGTGGTCTCCGCCGTCGACGGTGTCGACGCGCTGACGATCTCGTTGTGGGAGGAGTGCGCGAGCGTCGCCATGCCGCGCGCGGTCGTGGTGACCAAGCTCGATCACCAGCGCGCCGACTACGACGAGGCGGTGGCCGTCTGCCAGCGGGCCTTCGGTGAGGGCGTGCTCCCGCTCTACCTGCCGATGGCTGACGACGCCGGGGCGCCAGCCGGCCTGATCGGGTTGCTCTCGCGCACGATCTACGACTATTCGGTCACCGGTTACCCGCCCACCGAGCGGGCGCCCGAGCCGGCCCACGTCGAGCTCGTCGACGAGGCCCGCAACGCTCTCATCGAGGGGATCATCGCCGAGAGCGAGGACGAGACGCTGATGGAGCGGTACCTGGCCGGCGAGGAGGTGGACCTGGACATCCTCGTCGACGATCTGGAGACGGCGGTGTCCCGCAGCACCTTGTACCCGGTGATCCCGGTCTGCTCCGCCACCAGCCTGGGAGTCGGCGAGCTGCTGGCGGTGCTGACGAGCGCCTTTCCGTCGCCGCTCGAGCACGACCTGCCGCCCGTGACCGGCGTCGATGGGTCACCGCGGGACCCGCTGACCTGTGATCCGGACGGACCGCTGGTCACCGAGGTGATCAAGACGACGGTCGACCCGTACGTCGGGCGGGTCTCCCTGGTGCGGGTGTTCTCCGGGACGCTGACCCCCGACACGGCCGTCCACATCTCCGGGCACGGCCTGGCTGCCCGCGGGCACGACGACCACGACACCGACGACCGGCTCACCCACATGTTCAGCCCACTCGGGTCGACGCTACGCCCGATCGGCCGCTGCGTGGCCGGCGATATCTGCGCGCTGACCAAGCTCGGCGCGGCGGAGACCGGCGACACGATCTCTGCCAGGGACGCCCCGTTGCTGATCGCGCCATGGGACATGCCCGAACCGCTGCTGCCCGTGGCCGTGCGGGCCAGGACCCGAAGCGACGAGGACGCGCTGGCCAAGGCGCTGACGAAGGTGACCGCCGGCGACCCGACGCTGCGCCCGGACCGCAACCCGGAGACCCATCAGTTGATCTTGTGGTGCATGGGTGAGGCACATGCCGAGGCGCTCCTGGACCGGCTGCGCGATCAGGGCGTCGACCTGACGACGGTGCCGGTGACCGTGCCGCTGCGGGAGACCTTCGGTAAGCCGTCCGGTGGACACGGGCGGCACGTCAAGCAGAGCGGAGGGCACGGCCAGTACGCCGTCTGCGACATCGAGGTCGAGCCACTCCCCCGCGGCACCGGGTTCGAGTTCGTGGACAAGATCGTGGGAGGCGCGATCCCGAACTCGTTCGTCCCGAGCGTGGAGAAGGGCGTGCGGGCCCAGATGCAACGGGGTCTGGTGGCCGGCTTCGCCGTCGTCGACATCCGGGTCACCCTGGTGGACGGCAAGGCGCACAGCGTCGACTCCTCCGACGCCGCCTTCCAGACCGCGGGCGGCCTGGCGCTGCGGGAAGCGGCCAAGGCCAGCCGCATGCAGCTCCTGGAGCCGGTCCAGCAGGTCGCGGTGACCGTCCCGGATGACCACGTCGGCGCGGTGATGAGCGACCTCTCCGGCCGGCGGGGCCGGGTCACCGGCAGCGAGTCCATCGGCGGCGAGCGCACCGTGATCAACGCGGAGGTGCCCGAGATCGAACTGGTGCGGTACGCGATCGACCTGAGATCGCTGTCGGCCGGCACCGGCCGCTTCAGCCGCAGCTACCTGCGGCACGAGCCGATGCCGGAACCCGAGGCGGCGACGGTGATCGCGGCGGCCGAGGAGGCCAGGCAGGCGTCGTGACCGGCGGTCACGGCACGAAGTATCCGGCCAGGTCCGCGACGAGATCGATGCCACCGCCACTGGTGTTCGACACGGCGAGCTGGCCGAGCTGGCCGATCCCCCCGAAGACCGCGTTCGGCACGGTCTGGCCGGCCGCCACGGTCAGGGTGGTGCTCGCCGGACGACCGCGGCCGGCCGGCCAGATGGTCACCGTGGTGGCCCTGCTGGGTGCCACACCGGTGACGTTCAGCGCCACCGCGGTCGCCGTGTACGGCACCGCGAACAGGCCGCCGGCCTGCATCGTGGCGGTCTGTCCCCCGGTCAGCTGACCCAGCGCGCTGCCCAGGCCGACCCTGGTGTCCATGATCCGGGTCAGCCGGCTGAGCGGGACGAAGCGGGCGCCCGCGCCCGGCACGAACCAGCCGACGACGTCGGCGGTCACCCCCACCCGGCCGGCGCCGTTGCGGACCCGGATCCGCCCGTCCGGACCGATACCGGTGACCACGAGGTTCGCCCGGGCCGTACCGGTCGTCAGGTTGAGGTTCGAGGTGCCCGGATCGCGCTGCGGGTACACCGACAGGTACGTCGGCGTGGTCGGGTCGGACCCCAGCAGGTTCACCACGACGGCCGTCGCGTTGCCCGGAACGCCGGCAACCCCCCGCACCGCGACCGCGACCTCCTCGCCCGGACCGAGCGGACGGCGATGCCCACCGACCGCACTGCGGGTGTCGAGCACCGGGACGGGCGCGACACCCGGAACGTAGCCGGCGGCACCACCACTGCTGAACGATCCGGCCACCGTGACCAGGACGTGTGCGCGCAGGCTGGCGTTGCGGACCCGGACCCGGCCATCGCTGCCGAGCGCGGTGGTGACCAGCCCGGCGGCGGGCGCCGGACCGCACAGGTTGAGGTTCGACGTGCCCGGATAGCTCCGCGGGTACACCGAGAGGTAGGTGCACCCGGTGGCGCCGACCCCGGTGAGGTTGAGCACGACCGCGGCGGCGTCCGCCGGAACGCCGCCGACACCGCGCACCGCGACCGCGAACTCCTCGCCCGGACCCAGCGCCCCGAGGTGGCCGCCGGTCCTCGTCCTGGTGTCCAGCAGCCGGACCGGTGCGGCAAGCGGGGTGAACCGCAGGCCCGGTGCCGTCGACGTCGGCACCGTCCCCGGCGCGAGGCTCAGCCGGCCCCGCCCCAGATCGTTGGCTCCGGCGCCCGGCACCGGCACCGCCCGTCGCAGGAGCTCGGCCTCGATCTGCGCGGCGTCCAGCGCCGGGTCGGCCGCGGCGAGCAGGGCCGCGGCACCGGCCACGTGCGGCGCCGCGGCCGAGGTGCCGAAGAAGCCCCGGTTGCCGTAGGTGACGGTGCTCACCCCGTCGTAGCCGCCGATGTCGGGCTTGGTCCGCCCGTCAATGGTCGGACCGCGGCTGGAGTAGCTCTCCACCGCGTTGGTGGACACGCTCACCGCGCCGACGGCCAGCGCGTACGGCGAGTCGGCGGGCTCCCCGATGCTGCCGGCGGCGTCCCGGAAGGCCACGTAGCCGACCTGCCCGTAGAACGTGAGGTCGTAGCGCACCGAACCGGGCGGGTTGTAGCTGTAGAGCGCGGCGTAGAAGTACCGGCCCGCGCCGGAGGTGTTGGTGAACTGCACGTACTCCGTGGGATCGAGGCCGCCGGGGGTGCCCGCCTGGTTGCGCGCCGAGTAGCCCACGATGCGCGGGTTGGTGGGGTCGCTGGTGAGCACCGGCGAGTCCATCACCACGAGGTCCAGGTCGCCGTTGCTCTTCGGCCAGGCGTCCCACTGCAACGCGACACTGGCCGTGCCCCCGGCCGGCACCCAGAACGGCTCCAGCTCGTACCCGCCGGAGATCTGCACCCACCGGTCCCGGTTCGGGTCCTCGACGGTGCCGCGCCAGTGGGTGGTCGCCGTGTTGCCGGCCGACACCGACCAGAGCAGGCCGGCCTGACGGCTGGCACGTAGCACTCCGTCCGGGGTGGTCAGGTCACCCGATCCGTCCCCACGCCCGGCGACCGGAAAGGTGACCGAGGCGTTGACCACCCGGACACCCTGCGTCGCCATCCACCGTGCCGCCTCGGCGAACTGCACGGTGTTGTGCACGCAGGCGAGATACAGCTCGGCACCGGGCGCCATGGCGTGCACGATCTCGGCGACCGCGGTGCCGTGCCGGGTGGAGTTCAGCTGCCCGGTGCCGCTGTCGGGGGTGTCCTCGCACAGGTCGTTGACCGCCAGCTGCGCTGGCAGGGCCCCGCGGGCCTGGGCGGCGTCGAGCCCGGCGAACCCCGCGTCGACGATGCCGACCTTGACCCCGCTGCCGTCGCCCTGCGCGTGCTGCCAGACATCCGCGGCCGCGGCCGCGACCCCCTCGCTGGTGTCGGCGGTGCTGTCGACCGTCCCGGTGGGACTGCGCACCGCCAGCACGCCGGACGAGCGGGCCAGCGCGACCAGCCTGCCGGTCGGCACGACGGCCTGGGTCCGGCCCGGTACCCGCAGGGCGACCTGCCCGCCGACCCGGGCCAACGCCGCGTCCACCGCCGCCGGGGAGCCGTCAACGTAGACCGCGACGTTCCCGAGGCGGTCACGGTTCGGTCCCACCATCCGCCCGAGCCGGTTGGTCGGGGTCCGCAATCCGGCCACGCCGCGCAGCGAGGCATCCAGACCGGGCACCGTGGGGTCGTGCAGCGTCGGCCCGCTCGCCGTCCGGTCCCTCCGCCCGTCCGGTGGGTGCCCCCCGGGGAGCGCACCCGCCACGTCGACGTATCCGGCACCCACAACAGCGCAACCGCACAGCAGCAGCGCGGCGACCCGACGCGGTCGACGCATGACCGTAGCCCTCCCCCGTGTCCGGTGGTCGCCCGCACGGGCTCCCGCTCGGCATTCAAGCAAAGGCTACTCAGCGTCGTCGTTCGCTTACTGAAGTTGTCCAACAGTTTTCAACTATGCCGGGGCGTTCCACGCCTGGGCAAGCAGCTCCCTGGTCTGCGCCAACAGTTGCGGCAGCACCTTGGTCTGGCCGAGGACCGGCATGAAGTTCGTGTCGCCGCCCCACCGCGGCACGACGTGCTGGTGCAGGTGGGCCGCGATGCCCGCGCCGGCGGCCACCCCGAGGTTCAGCCCGATGTTGAACCCGTGCGCGCCGCTGACCCGGCGGATCGTGCGGATCGCCCGTCGGGTCTGGCTCGCCAGATCCGCGCACTCCGCATCGGTGAGCTCGGCGTAGTCCGGCACGTGCCGGTACGGGACGAGCAGCAGGTGCCCCGAGTTGTAGGGGTACAGGTTCAGCACCGCGTAGACGAGCGCGCCCCGGGCAACCACCAGCCCGTCCTCATCCGGTAGCGACGGTATCCGGCAGAACGGGCACTCCGCGCCCTCCGCCGGCTTGCCCTCACCCTTGATGTAGGCCATCCGGTGCGGCGTCCACAGTCGCTGGAAGGCATCCGGCAGCCCCGCGCCATCCTGGGCCTGGAGCCCGTCGGCGTTCCGCCCGGTCACGACGGCGTCGGCGCGGTCGGACCGTCGTTGCGGCCGGATCTCACCACCTCGACGATGTGCGCCACCGCCTGGGCCACCGGAACGCCGTTCCACTGCGAACCGTCCCGGAACCGGAAGCTCACCGCTCCGGCGGCCTGGTCCTGCTCGCCGGCGATGAGCATGAACGGCACCTTGTGCTGCTGCGCGGTCCGGATCTTCTTCTGCATCCGGTCGGCGCCAGCGTCGACATCGACCCTGATCCGCTCCTGCCGCAGCCCGGCGGCGACCTCGGTCAGGTAGCCGACCTGGTCGTCGGTGACCGGGATGCCGACCACCTGCACCGGCGCCAGCCAGACCGGGAACGCCCCGGCGTAGTGCTCGGTGAGCACCCCGAAGAACCGCTCGATCGAACCGAACAACGCGCGGTGGATCATCACCGGCCGCTGCCGCGTACCGTCGGCGGCCTGGTACTCCAGCTCGAACAGCCGCGGCTGGTTGAAGTCCACCTGGATGGTGGACATCTGCCAGCTCCGCCCGATCGCGTCCTTGACCCGCACCGAGATCTTCGGACCGTAGAACGCCGCTCCACCCGGGTCCGGCACCAGCTCCAGCCCGGACTCCTCGGCGGCCCGGCGGAGCGCCTCGGTGGCCGCCGCCCAGTCCGCAGGCTCGCCGATGAACTTCGGCGAGTCGTCCCGGGTGGACAGCTCCAGGTTGAAATCGGTCAGGCCGTAGTCCCGCAGCAGGTCCAGGACGAACCGCAGCAGGCCGGCGAGCTCGTCGGCCATCTGCTCGCGGGTGCAGTAGATGTGCGAGTCGTCCTGGGTGAGGCCACGGACCCGGGTCAGCCCGTGCACCACCCCGGACTTCTCGTACCGGTACACCGTGCCGAACTCGAACAGCCGCAGCGGCAGCTCCCGGTAGGACCGCCCCCGGGACCGGAAGATCAGGTTGTGGAACGGGCAGTTCATCGGCTTGAGGTAGTACTGCGCGCCCTCCAGCTCCATCGGCGGGAACATCCCGTCGGCGTACCACTGTAGGTGGCCGGAGGTCCGGAACAGCTCCGCCTTGGTGATGTGCGGGGTGTTGACGAACTCGTACCCGGCCTGCTCGTGCCGGCGGCGCGAGTAGTCCTCCAGCTCGCGCCGGATGATCCCACCCTTGGGGTGGAAGACGGCGAGGCCCGAGCCGATCTCGTCGGGGAAGCTGAACAGGTCCAGCTCCGCGCCGAGCCGGCGGTGGTCGCGCCGTTCGGCCTCGGCGATCAGCCGCAGGTGCTCCTTGAGCGCGTCCCGGGACTCCCACGCGGTGCCGTAGATCCGCTGGAGCTGGGGGTTCTTCTCGCTGCCGCGCCAGTACGCCGCCGCCGAGCGGGTCAGCGTGACCGCCGGGATCATGCGGGTGGTCGGCAGGTGCGGTCCCCGGCACAGGTCGGTCCACACCCGGTCGCCGGAGCGCGGGTCGAGGTTGTCGTACATGGTGAGCTGGCCCGCGCCGACCTCGACGCCGGCACCCTCGGCGTCCGCTCCGCCCGTGCCCCTCAGCTCGATCAGCTCCAGCTTGAACCGCTCGTGCGCGAGCTCCTTGCGCGCCTCGTCGTCGGCGACCGGTCGGCGGGCGAACCGCTGGCCGGCCTTGACGATCTCCGCCATCCGTTTCTCGATCCGCGCCAGGTCCTCCGGGTGGAACGGGCGGTCGGGCACGAAGTCGTAGTAGAAACCGTCCGCGATCGGCGGACCGATGCCGAGCAGGGTGCCCGGGAAGAGATCCTGCACCGCCTGCGCCAGGACGTGCGCCGCGGAGTGCCGCAGCACCGCCCGGCCGGCCGCGGAGTCCATCCGCACCGCCTCGACCGCGGTGTCGACCTCCGGCACCCAGGCAAGGTCGCGCAGCGCGCCGGCGGGGTCGCGCACCACGACGGCCCCCCCGGGACCGGTCATCGGCACCCCGGCGTCGCGCAGCGCCTGCTCCGCCGTCGTGCCGGCGGGGACCACGACGGGAAGGGTGCGGTCGGGGGCGGGCAGCCGGTTCTCGGACACGACGAAGTCTCCTCTGGGGGCGAGGCGGGAGTGCTGGGTCGATGCTAGCGAGCTGGCACCCGGCCGGTGCCATCCATTGTCGCCGCACCGCCGGACGCCGAGCGGTGGGCGCCCACGTCACCACCGGCCGGTCAACCGGCCAGCTCACCACCGCGCTGGTCGAACCCGAATGCCGAACGCAGGTATCCCTCGGCGTCGGCCTCGCTCAACGGGCGGGCGAAATGGAAACCCTGGGCGAACTCACCACCCGCGAGCCGGACCCCGGCGAGCTGCTCGGCGGTCTCCACCCCCTCGGCGACGGTGTGCAGGTTCAGGGTGCGTCCCAGTCCGACGATCGCCCGCGCGAACGCGGCAGCCTGCGGTCCGGCGGTCATCCCGGCCACGAACGACCGGTCGATCTTGATGATGTCCACCGGGAACTGCTGCAGGAAGCTGAGTGAGGAGTAACCGGTACCGAAGTCATCGATCGCCAGCTGCACACCGATCGCCTTCAGCTCCCGCAACCGCGCCATGGAGTCCGCGACGTCCTCGTGCAGCGAGGTCTCGGTGATCTCCAGGATCAGCAGCTCGGCGGCCACGCCACCGGCGGCCAACGCGGAGCGCACCTCGTCGATGAGCTCGGGGTGCCGGAGCTGGCGGGCCGAGAGGTTCACGCTCATCGTCAGCGGCGGGTCGGCCCGGAACTCTTCCCGCCACCGGCCGAGCTGGCGGCAGGCCTCGGCCAGCACCACCCGACCGATGGGCACGATCATCCCCGTCTCCTCGGCGACCGGGATGAACTCGCCGGGAGGCACGACGCCGCGCACCGGATGCCGCCAGCGCACCAGCGCCTCGAACCCACGGACCTGCCGGGTCGCCACCGACATGACCGGCTGGTAGTAGACCATGAACTCGTGCCGCCGGATGGCCTGATGCAGCTCCGTCTCCAGGGTCAGCCGGGCCATCCGTTCGGCGCGCATCGCCGGCTCGAAGACCGCGGGCCGGTCCCCACCGCCGCGCTGGGCGTGGTGCATCGCGACCTCGGCGTGGCAGAGCGGGTCGCTGACCTGCGGACCCGTCCACTCGACCACGGCCACCCCGATACTGGCCGAGACGAACACCTGCGAACCCCGCACCGGGCAGGGCTGGCGGATGGCCGCGAGGAGCTCCTCCGCGACGGCGACGGCCTGGCCGACCGTGGTGGCCGGCAGCAGCACCGCGAACTCCTCGCGGCCGAGCCGGGTGACGACACCACCCCCGGTCAGGGACCGTCGTACCCGGTCGGCCAGCTCGACCAGCAGGTCCTCCCCGGCCGCGTCCCCGAACGTGTCCTTGACCAGCCGGAACCGGTCCATGCCGATCACCAGCAGGACGTGGCCGGGCGGGTCCCCGGCGACCACGCCGCGAGACCGGTCCAGTTCCGCCCGGAAGGCCGCCAGGTCGACAAGGCCGTGTGCCGCCGTCACCATGCCTCCCCAGGGTCGTCAGCACCGCCCATCGGCAGGGCGCTCCGGCGACGTGAGGAAATGCCGCCGCGCACGCAGGCCGGCCGCCAGCGACCGGTCCCGCTCAGCGGGTCAGCAGCGGGAGCACGTGGTCCTGCCAGAGCAGGTCCACTGCTTCGGCGAGATCCGCCAGGTCGCCAGCGTTGTCGAGGACGACGTCGGCGACGGCGCGCCGCCGCTCGTCGCTGGCCTGCGCCGCCATCCGCGCCCTGGCGGCCGCCTCGCTCATGCCCCGGGTTGCGGCGAGCCGCCGCAACCGCTCCGGCAGCGGCGCCTGGACGACCACCACGAGGTCGTACCGGTCCGCCATGGCGTTCTCCACCAGCAGCGGCACATCGTGCACCACGACGGTCCCGGTCGGCGCCGCGGCGACCAGCTCCGCCGTACGGGTCGCGATCAACGGGTGGACGATGCTGTTCAGCCGCGCCCGGGCCGCGTCGTCGGTGAACACCAGCGCCGCCAGCCGCGCCCGGTCGAGGCTCCCCTCTGCCGTGCGGACATCGGCGCCAAAGGCCGCCACGACCTGGTCCAGCCCGGCACTTCCCGGTGCCACCACCTCGCGGGCCACCGTGTCGGCGTCGATGACGACCGCCCCGTGCCCGGCGAGCAGCCCCGCGACGGCACTCTTCCCCGCCCCGATCCCGCCGGTCAGCCCGATCACCGTCACGCAGTCACCCTACGGCGCGGGTTGCGCCACCTGCCCGGAGCAATGGCGCCGCGTCGGCGCGGCGTGCCGTCACCGCACCGTAACCGTCAGCTACTCTCGCCCCGACCACTTCCCGATCTGCCGAAGGTGCCTGCCTGATGGCCAAACACACTCACCGGCCAGGCAGCGGGCGGCACCGGCTCGGCGGCCCCGGGCTGGTGCACTGCCGGGCGCATGGTTCCGTCGGCGACCGCATGGCCGGACGCCGTCCGTCGCTGCGCGGCCTCTTCCGGGATCGCAGCCGTCATACCGTCAGCGCGCTGACCAGGCACGGCGGGCGACCGCGGCTGGCTTTCGTGCTCATCGCCTCGATGTGAGGCGGCGGGCACCGCCGAACCGGTCAGGACAGTCGCGCCATCGCCGCCGTGGCGAGCGCGGTGAGCACCGCAGCCGCGCCGTCAGCGGGGGCGACCTCCTTGGTGATGGTGACCGCGACGGTCAGCGCGCCACGGGCGAGGACCAGCGACGAGGAGTCGGCGGCCAGCAACACCGTCGCCGGGGTGTCTCCGACCGTGACGTCGGACTGGCTGGCGCCCGCGTCGCGCTGCTGATCGACGGTGCGTTGGATCAGGTGTGCCGCGGCGGCGGCGTCGGCGTAGCTGGAGAGCCCGACCTCGACCGGGACCGCCGTGGCCGTTCCGCTGCTGTGCACCCCGTACCGGCAGGTCACCCGTCCGATCCGGCCGATCTTCGGCTCGCCCTGTCCCTTGATGTACACCGTCCGACCGGGCAGGAACCGGCCCACCGCATGATCCAGATCATCCAGGCTGAGGATGTCGGGGCACGATGCGGGTAACGCGATCACGGGGGCGGTCGGACCATGCGTGGCGGCACCGGTGCCGCTCGGCGGGGCGCTCACCGGTCGAGCGGACGGCCCGGCCGAAGCGGCGATCGGGTCGCCGCCGCCCTTCAGCCCGCACCCACCGGCAAGCAGCAGGACCGCGCCCAGCCCCGCGGTCCGGACCGCCCTCGTTGCCCGCGCCATGGGCACACCGTAGTCCGGCCGGGCCCGCCCTGCTGCCGGTACTGCCGCGGGCCCCGCTCCCCCGATGTGGGCCGGCGGCAGGCAGCACCGAGCGAGGCGTGGTCCCACCGACGATGCGGTGGGACCACGCCTCACGTCTCGTTCCGGGTGCCTAGCTGCGCCCTCCGGCGAGCTTCTCGCGGAGCGCCGCCAAGGCCTCGTCGGAGGCCAGCGTGCCGCCGCCGCCGCTGGGCTCGGAGCTGTAGCTCCCGCCGCCGCTGCCGCCGCTGCCGCCCCCACTCCCGCCGCTGCTCTCCGCACCGCCGGCTGCTTCGGCGTCGGCCTTGCGGGCCTCGACTATCTGCCGCTGGTGCGCCTCGTAGCGGGCCTGGGCCTCGGCGTACTGCCGCTCCCACTCCTCGCGCTGCTTGTCGTAGCCCGGCAGCCAGTCGCCGGTCTCCGGGTCGAAGCCATCGGGGTAGATGTAGTTGCCGGAGTCGTCGTACTGCGCGTCCATGCCGTAGGCGGACGGGTCGAACTCCTCCGCCGCGCCCTCGTTGGCCTGTTTGAGCGACAGGCTGATCCGGCGCCGCTCCAGGTCGATGTCGATGACCTTGACCATGACCTCGTCGCCGACCTGGACCACCTGCTCGGGGATCTCGACGTGCCGCTCGGCCAGCTCAGAGATGTGCACCAGCCCCTCGATGCCCTCGTCGACCCGCACGAAGGCGCCGAACGGCACCAGCTTGGTGACCTTGCCCGGGACGATCTGGCCGATCTGATGGGTCCGGGCGAACTGCCGCCACGGGTCCTCCTGGGTGGCCTTCAGCGACAGCGAGACGCGCTCCCGGTCGAGATCGACGTCGAGCACCTCGACCGTGACCTCCTGGCCGACCTCCACCACCTCGCTCGGGTGATCGATGTGCTTCCAGGACAGCTCGGAGACGTGCACCAGCCCGTCCACCCCGCCGAGGTCGACGAAGGCGCCGAAGTTGACGATCGAGGAGACGACGCCGGAGCGGACCTGCCCCTTCTGCAGCTGGTTGAGGAACTGGGAACGCACCTCGGACTGGGTCTGCTCCAACCAGGCCCGGCGGGAGAGCACCACGTTGTTGCGGTTCTTGTCCAGCTCAATGATCTTGGCCTCGAGCTCTCGTCCCACATACGGCTGCAGGTCGCGCACCCGCCGCATCTCCACCAGCGATGCCGGTAGGAAGCCGCGCAGGCCGATGTCCAGGATCAGCCCACCCTTGACCACCTCGATGACCGTGCCGGTGACGACGCCGTCCTCGTCCTTGATCTTCTCGATGGTGCCCCAGGCGCGCTCGTACTGCGCACGCTTCTTCGACAGGATCAGGCGACCCTCCTTGTCCTCCTTCTGGAGGACGAGCGCCTCGATCTCGTCGCCGACCGTGACCACCTCGTTGGGGTCGACGTCGTGCTTGATGGACAGCTCGCGCGAGGGAATGACGCCCTCGGTCTTGTAGCCGATGTCGAGCAGGACCTCGTCCCGGTCAACCTTGACGACCGTGCCTTCGACGATGTCACCATCGTTGAAGTACTTGATCGTGGAATCGATGGCCGCGAGGAAATCCTCGCTGGACCCGATGTCGTTGACGGCGACCTGCTTGACGGTCGAGGTGGGACGGGTCTCGGTGGTGGACGTCATGTGAGCGGATGCTCCGGCTGGGGTTAGATCGTTCCGTAAGGCACGCGGCGGACCCTTTTTCGCCCGAACGACTCAGACAGCCCAGCTCAAGGAGGTGCCGGTTGACGTGCGTGACGATCGCGGCCTGCTCCCTTCCGAGGCAGCGCAGACCCACGGTGCATAGGCGAGGATACGAACTCACCGGGACCAGGGTCAATCTTCAGGGGGTGTCGTGACCATTTCGGTTCCTGACGAACCGATCGACGCGGGCGCGCCGGGGTGGCGCCGGGCGTCCTCAGCAGCCAGCAGCCGGGCCAGCAGGCACTGGTGGGACACCGCCGCATCCGACTACCTGGCACAGCACGGGGAGTTCCTGGGTGCGGCCGACTTTCTGTGGTGCCCGGAGGGACTGCGCGAGTCCGCCGCCGGCCTGCTCGGGTCGGTCACGGAACTCCGCGTGCTGGAGGTCGGCTGTGGCGCCGCCCAGTGCTCACGGTGGTTGAGCTCGATGGGTGCTCATCCGGTGGGGTTGGACCTCTCCGGCGGGATGCTGGGTGCCGCCCGGCTGCTCGCCGAACGCACCGGGCTGCCGGTCCCGCTGGTGCAGGCCGACGCCGAGCGGCTGCCGTTCCGGGACGGGGCCTTCGATCTGGCCTTCACGGCGATGGGCGCGATCCCGTTCTGTGCCGACTCCGCTGCGGCGATGCGGGAGGTGGCCCGGGTGCTCCGACCCGGCGGACGGTGGGTCATGGCCACCCCGCACCCCATCCGGTGGGCGTTCCCGGATGATCCGGGCATCGCCGGACTGACCGCGACCATGCCGTACTTCGACCGGCGGCCGTATGTGGAGGCCGACCCCGGCGGTGAGCTCAGCTACGTGGAGCACCACCGCACGCTGGGAGACCGGGTCCGGGAGCTCACCGCGGCCGGCCTGTCGCTGATCGACCTGATCGAGCCGGAATGGCCGGACGATCACCAGCGGGTGTGGGGGCAGTGGAGCCCCATGCGGGGCCGCCTCCTGCCCGGCACTGCGATCTACGTCTGTATCAAGCCGGCCTGACCGGCTGGGTGGCACAGTCGTCTGGGTGGCACAGTCGTCTGGGTGGCTCAGCCGTCCGCCGGCCACGGCGGAATCCGGAAGTCGAGCGCCAGCCCGGACGCCGGACCGATCGCCGCGCCGATCGCCGCCGATCCCGGCCGGACGCCCGATCGGACCCAACCGTCCAGCAAGGTGATCAGCCCGAGGTAGTCCTCATGGCTGAACCGGCAGTGTCCCGCACCGTACGGTGCGCGTGGCGTGGTCCAGACCGCTGGCGGCCGGGTGACCAGCTGCACCAGGAGATCGCCCCGGTCCGCCGCGGTGACCTCCGCGCCGAACGCCGCCTCATGCTGCACCGCCACGACCGGGTCGTCGGCGGTGTGCAGGGTGAGCGTCGGCACGCTGATCGCCCCGGTCAGGCCGAGATCCCGGGCGGCTGTCGCCCGCGCCACCGGGTTCGCCCGCACCCGGCTGCCGGCGCCGAGCGCCCGCAACGCACGAGGCAGCACGCCGGGGGCCAGCGCCTCGATCTCGCGCCGCTCCCGCGCATCCAGCCGTGCCGCGTAGTCGACCCCGACGTTCGAGGCGATCTCACCGCCGAAGCGGGCTCCCAGCTCCCACCGAGGGACTCCGCTGTAGGCCAGCGCCGTGCCCACCCCCTGCGCCACCGCGAGCAACCGCGACTGCGCGGTGGCCCCGTCGGCCCGATCGGTCACCGTCGGGGCGTCGATCAGCGCCGCGACGAGCAGCAGCATCGCGCGCCGGTCGGGCGGACCCGTCGCAGCGGCGTGGAGCACCGCGGCGACCGGAGCGGTTGCCCGGGCGGCGTCGGCGTAGGACCGGAACCCGGTCAGCTGCAGGCTGGGCAGCAGCAGCTGGCGAACGGCGTACGCGGCGTCGAGATCGAGGTCGAAGAACCGGATCGTGCCGCCGAGGACCCCGCACACGGCTGCCGAGGCCGTGACCCAGTCCGGGTGCCGCTCGGCGAGCATCTCGGCCGCCAGGCCGCCCATCGACACGCCCCACGCGTACACCCGGGCCGGTCGCGCGACATGCGACTCGACGTACTGGTACGTGGCTTCCATCGCGGTCACCGATCGGTCCGGCGACCACCCTCCCCAGGCATAGGTGCCACCGGCCACCGCGAACCCCTGGTCGCGCAGCGCCGCCGCGACCGACGACAGCGGAGCCGACAACACCGGCACCGGACGGCCGCTGGCCGGCTTGGCGTAGACCCGGTAGAACCCCTGGGTGAAGAGCACGAGGGTGCCGTTCCACTGCACCGGCATCTGCACCAGGTACTCACTGCCGCCGATCGAGCCCGAGCACCACTGGTAGACGCACGACTGCGGGCGAATGTCCGGCTCTGGTGAGCCGGACTCCGGCGGTGGCGTACCCGCCAGGATCGTCGGCCCGCACCCGGCGAGCAGCGCGAGGCTGAGCAGGACTCCGGCCACCGACCTGTGACGTTCCATGACCCGAGGGCGCACGCACTCCCCTTACCTGACCGCTGGCCGCAGTCGGCACCCTCCCAGGTCTCCGTCCGGCTCTCAGCCGGCATGCCACGCCGGCTAGTGGCCGGCATCGTCCCAGGTATGCCCGACTCCCACTGACACGTCCAACGGTACCGACATGTCCAGCGCTCGTCCCATTTCTCCCCGCACAAGTGCCTCAAGCTCATCCTGCTCGCCCTCGGCAACCTCGAGCACCAGCTCGTCATGCACCTGGAGCAACAGGCGGGAACGCAGCCCTGCCCGCCGGATGGCGTCATCGACCCGGATCATCGCGATCTTGATGATGTCGGCGGCAGAACCCTGGATCGGTGCGTTCAGCGCCATCCGCTCGGCCATCTCGCGGCGCTGCCGGTTGTCGCTGGTGAGGTCGGGCAGATACCGGCGGCGACCCATCACGGTCTCGGTGTAGCCGTCCTGCCGGGCCCGCTCGACCACACCGTGCAGGTAGTCACGGACGTGACCGAACTGCGCGAAGTACTCGACCATGAGGCCCCGCGCCTCGTCCGGGCTGATCCGGAGCTGCTGGGCGAGGCCGAAGGCGGAGAGCCCGTACGCGAGGCCGAAGTTCATCGCCTTGATCCGGCGGCGGAGCTCGGGGTCGACCGCCTCCGGCGGCAGCCCGAACACCCTGGCGGCGGTGATGGCGTGGAAGTCCGCGCCGGTCCGCAGGGCCTCGATCAGCCCCTCGTCCCGGGACAGGTGCGCCATCAGCCGCATCTCGATCTGGCTGTAGTCGGCCGTCATCAGCGACCGGTATCCGGGACCCACGACGAAGGCGGCCCGGATCCGGCGCCCCTGCCCGCTGCGGATCGGGATGTTCTGCAGGTTGGGATCGGTGGACGACAGCCGTCCGGTGGCGGCGATGGTCTGGTTGAACGTGGTGTGGATCCGACCGACGTCATCCACCATCGGGAGGAGCCCGTCGACGACCGACTTCAGCCTGGTCCAGTCGCGGTGCCGAAGCAGCGCCTCAAGGAACGGGTGCCCGGTCTGGTCAAGGAGCGACTGGAGGGCTTCGGCGTCGGTGGTGTAGCCGGTCTTGATCCGCTTGGTCTTCGGCAGGTTGAGCTCGTCGAACAGCACGCCCTGCAGCTGCTTGGGTGAGCCGAGGTTGATCTCCTTGCCGATCGCCGCAAAGGCATCCTGGGCGGCCTGCTTCACCTCGCCCCCGTAGTCCGCCGACAGCGCGAGCAGGGTGTCCAGGTCGACGGCGATGCCCACCGCCTCCATCCGGGCCAGCACGCCCACCAGGGGCAGCTCCACCTCGGTCAGCAGCCGGTCACCGCCGCGCCGCCGCAGTTCCTCCTCGAGGGCGTCGGCCAGGCCCAGGACCGCCCGCGCCCGCACCGACTCGGCGGTCGCGGTCGCCTCCTCCGCCTCCTCGATCCCCCCGTCCAGGGTGAGCTGGCCGGACTCCTCGACCTCGGAGCGGAGCTCGGAGTGCAGGTACCGCAGCACGAGGTCGGTGAGGTCGAACGACCGCTGGCCGGGCAGGGCGAGGTAGGCGGCCAGGGCGGTGTCACAGGTCAGGCCGGCCAGCTCCCAGCCATGATCCTGAAGAGCCAGCACCGGTCCCTTGATGTCATGCCCAACCTTCGGCACGGTGGGGTCGGCCAGCCATCCGGCCAGCGCCGCCTCGTCGGCCGCGGGAAGGCCCGTGACGTCGATGTACCCGCCGGCTCCGGCCGAGGTGGCGACCGCGATGCCGGTCACCTCACCATGGCCGCGGCCCCACCGGCCACGCACCGACAGCCCGACCCGTTGACCGTCGCGGGCGTGCCCGGCCAGCCAGCCCGCCACCGCACCGGGGCCGAGCCGGCTGGCGTCGACGTCGACACCGCGGTCGGCCTCCGGCGCGGCAGAGGTGAGGGTGCTGAACAACCGATCCCGCAGCACCCGGAACTGGAGGTTGTCGAACAGCGCGTGCACCGCGTCGCGATCCCAGCCGGCCCGGTGCAGGTCAGCCGGCCCGACCGGGAGCGGCACGTCCCGCACCAGCTCGGTGAGCCGGCGGTTGCGGAGCACGTTGGCCAGCTGTGCCCGGAGTGCGTCACCGGTCTTTCCCCTGACCTCATCGACCCGGGCCACCAGCTCGGCCAGCGAACCGAACTCGCGGACCCACTTCGCGGCCGTCTTCTCGCCCACGCCCGGAATGCCCGGCAGGTTGTCGCTGGGGTCCCCGCGCAGCGCGGCGAAGTCCGGGTACTGGACCGGTGAGAGGCCGTACCTGGCCCGCACCTCCTCCGGGGTGAACCGGACCAGGTCGGAGACCCCCTTGCGGGGGTAGAGCACGGTGACCCGATCCGTGACCAGCTGCAGGGCGTCCCGGTCGCCGGTGCAGATCAGCACCTCCATCCCCACGGCCTCGGCCTGGCCGGCCAACGTGGCGATGACATCGTCGGCCTCGAAGCCCTCGGCGGTGATCACCGGGATCGCGAGCGCCCGCAGCACCTCCTCGATCAGGCCGACCTGGCCGACGAAGTCGGCCGGGGTCTCGGTCCGGTTCGCCTTGTACTCGGGGTACTCCGCGGACCGGAACGTGCTCCTCGACACGTCAAATGCCACCCCGACGTCGGTCGGCTGTTCGTCCCGGAGGACGTTGATCAGCATCGAGGTGAAGCCGTACACGGCGTTCGTCGGCTGCCCGGTCGTCGTGGAGAAGTTCTCCACCGGCAAGGCGAAGAACGCCCGGTAGGCCAGCGAATGGCCGTCGACCAACAGCAGTCTCGACCGCACCGCACTACCCACCGCGTCGTCTCCTCACTCCGTGGCCGACCCGGTCAGGCCGACCGCCGCCGAACCGCCCGCGGCCGGCCGAGGCTGCGGGAGAGCCGCCCCACACCAGCACCGGACCGGAGTCGCGCGGCGGAGAGCGGACCGGCCTCGCCGTGCAGGGCGTCGGCAATGGCCAGTGACCGCCGCAGCACCGCCACCGAGGCGATCCGCTTCGTCACCAGCGGCACAAAGCCCAGTCGGGCGAAGAACCGGTTCGCCTCTCGTTCCTGGGACCCGGGCCCGACCCCGACCACCACGTGGTCGTAGCCGCGTTCCGTGGCGAAGCCGACGGCAGCCGTGACCAGCGCCCGCCCCGCTCCGCGTCGCCGATGCCGGTGGGCCACCAGGGTGTGCCCCATCGAGATCGCCCGCTGATCGACGAGGGCACCGATCTGGTCCGGCACCAGGATGGTGAACCCGAGGACCTCACCCGTCTGGTCGTCGACGGCGAGGAGGACCTGGCAGTCCGGGTCGGCGAGCAACGCGTCGTACCGGGACCGGGTGACCTCATCCGCCCGCTCGGGTGTGCGAAGGTAGCGACGGCCAGCCAACCAGGAAATCTCGCGCGCCATCTCCATCAGCACGGACAGGTCGTCCTCACCGGCCGGTCGAACCACGCACCGAGCCATCGCCGCCTCCTCAGAACGCCCGCCGCCATCGACGACCGCATGGCCGGAGCGTAACGCCCACCGGCCAGGCCCTCGCACCGGATCGGCGACCCACGCCACAACGGGTGTCACGATCGCGCCGTTACCTCCGCGACTCGCCGCGCGTTGACTGTGGTGACGGCGCCGCCCTACGGTCTCGGACACGCGGCCCGGCCGGCCGAGTAGACAACGTCCACGCGAGGGGAATGACCATGGGCGGCACCAAAGGTGGGCCGGGCCGTCCGCGGGGGCTCGACCACGGACCCAGCGGGCCCGCAACGACCACCGCGCCGGCCACCGGGCCGCGGATCGCGGCATCCGGCGACCGGCCGCAGCCGAGGTCCGCCGCCCGGTGCTACCCCTCGCCGAGGTCCTCGCCGAGGTAGGCCGCCCGTACCCGGTCATCCGCGAGGAGGGTGACCGCCCGGTCCTCCATGACGATGCGTCCGGTCTCCAGGACGTAGCCACGGTGGGCCAGCCGCAGTGCCTGGGCGGCATTCTGCTCGACCAGCAGAACAGTGGTGCCCTGCTGGTTGATCTCGCGGATGATCTCGAAGATCTGCCGTACGACGAGGGGCGCGAGCCCCATCGAGGGCTCGTCCAGCAGCAGCAGGCGGGGTTCCCCCATCAGGGCCCGCCCGATGGCCAGCATCTGCTGCTCACCACCGGAAAGCGTGCCCGCGCTCTGCTTGGCCCGCTCCTTCAACCTCGGGAAGAGCGTGAACACCCGGTCCAGCGCCTCCGGGCGTACCCGGCGGAACCGGAACGCGCCCATCTGCAGGTTCTCCACCACGCTCATCCGCGCGAACACCCGACGCCCCTCGGGGACGTGACAGATCCCGAGCCGGATGATCTCGTGCGCGGGCACGCCGTCGATCCGCTGACCTCCGTAGCGGATCTGACCCGAGGCCGGCCGCAGCAGGCCGGACACCGTTTGCTGGGTCGTCGTCTTGCCGGCACCGTTGGCGCCGAGCAGGGCGACGATCTCGCCCCTGCGGACCGAGAAGGACACCCCCTTCAGGGCGGCGATCGCGCCGTACCGCACCTCGATGCCGTCGACCTCGAGCAGCTCCGTCATCGCCAGCCACCCCCTCCGCCGGCATCGGTGCCGGGATTCCTGCCGTCCTCTGCCTGACCGCCGGTGCCCAGGTATGCCTCGATCACCGCGGGGTTGCGCTGAATCTGCTCCGGCGTCCCGGCGGCGATGAGCTGGCCGAAGTTCAGCACGATCACCCGGGTGGCGACCGACATGACCAGGCGCATGTCGTGCTCGATGAGGAGCACGCTGACCCGGAGATCACGGTTGATCTGCCGGATCAGGTCGGCCAGCTCCCGCTTCTCGACCGGGTTCGTCCCGGCCGCCGGCTCGTCCAGCAGCAGCACCGCCGGACCGGTGCCCAGGGCCCGAGCGATCTCCAGCCGGCGCTGCGCGCCGTAGGACAGCGCGCTGGCGATGGTGTTGGCCTGGTCGGCCAACCCCACGAAGCGGAGCAGCTCGATCCCGCGCCGGGTGCTCTCACGCTCGGCGTGCCGGGCGTTGGGCAGGCCGAGCATTGCCGAGATCGGACCGACCCCGTGCCGGGCCTCCAGCCCGACCTTGACGTTCTCCAGCACCGTCAGCGCCGGGAACAGCCGGATGTTCTGGAAGGTCCGGGCGATGCCGAGGTGGTTGATCTGATGGGTCTTGCGCCCCAGCAGCGTCACCGGCAGCTCCGTGCGGGTGGCCCGGAAGGTGATGGACCCCGTCTGCGGCCGGTACACGCCGGTGAGGCAGTTGAACAGTGACGTCTTGCCCGCCCCGTTCGGGCCGATGATGGCGAGGATCTCGCCGCGACCCATCTGGAGCGTCACGTCGGCGAGGCTGGTGACCCCACCGAAGCGCAGGGTGACACCGGCAACATCGAAGATCGGATCGGCGACCCTCGCCGCGGCGGTCGGTGCGGATCTGGCCATCAGATCGACCCGCCCATCGAGCCTGGTGCCGGCACCGCGACCGTCTCTGCCTCCGGGATGTCGTGCAGGGACAGCTCGGTTCTGCGCCGCCGCGCCGGCAGCAACCCGGCCGGACGGAAGATCATCATGAGCACCAGGATGGCTCCGATGTAGAGGTTGCGGTCGGTGGCGGGCACGTAGTCCCGGAGGAACTGCGGGAGCCAGGTCAACAACGCGGCTCCGACCATCACGCCGAACAGCGAGCCCATCCCACCGAAGACAACGTAGGCGAGCACCGAGATGCTGAGGATGAGCAGGAAGTTGTCCGGCGAGATGAACCCGATCTTGCTGGCGTAGATCACGCCGGCGAGTCCCGAGGTCGACGCGCCGATCGCGAATGCCAACAACTTGATCTTCACCGTGGCCACACCGGAAGCCTGCGCGGCGACCTCGTCCTCGCGGACCGCGGCCCACGCCCGCCCGATCCTGGAGTGCTCCAGGCGGAAGAACAGCAGGACGACCACCGCGAGAACCACCATGATCAGGTACCAGTACGGCAGCGAGTTCAGCGTCCAGTCGTAGTTGATCCCGAGCAGGTGGATGGAGAAATGCGGGATGTTCGTGGCGCCGCGCGAACCGTTGGTGATCCCATCGGAGTTGTTCGCGACGATCCGGACGATCTCCCCGAACCCGAGCGTGACGATCGCCAGGTAGTCGCCGCGCAACCGCAGCGTCGGCGCCCCGAGCAGCACGCCGGCGAGCAGGCAGGCAAGCACGGCGAGCGGGAAGCAGAGGAACGGGTTGAGCACGATCGGCGGCTGCACCGGGAGCGTCCCGGTGAAGTACGCGGTGGTGTAGGCGCCGATGGCGTAGAAGGCGATGTAGCCGAGGTCGAGCAGTCCGGCCCAGCCGACGACGACGTTGAGCCCGACCGCGAGCAGCATGAAGATGCCGACCTGCTCGACCAGCACGCCCTGCCAGAACGAGCTCAGCATCGGCGGGATCCCGATGGCGACCACGAGCATGACAAGCAGGCTCGTGGTCCGGAAGGTGGCGTTGCCGGTCACCCGCTTCCGGGCGGCCGTTGCGGGCGCCAGCGCGCGTCGCATCTCGTCCCCGTAGCGGTTGATACCGGTGGCCACCCCCCACAGGGCCAGTCCGACCGCGAGGAACGACGGCACCCGGACGCCGCCCAGGGCCGCGGCAATCCCCGAGCCGAAGTGCCCCGAGCGGCCATCCTTGCCGGTCACCAGGGCGAGAACCAGTCCCACCCCGAGGCTGGCGCCGAGCCGCCGCACGTCCGGTTTGTGGTACCAGGCATCGCGGCGGCCTACCGAACCGCCGCCAGCAGCGAACGTCATGCCGCCCTCCCCAGCCGCTCGCCGAGCAGTCCGCTCGGCCGGAACATCAGCACGAGCACCAGCACGACGAACGCGATGACGTCCGTCCACTTGATGTCGATGAACAGCACCGCCCAGTTCTCCACCAGCCCGAGGAGCAGGCCACCGAGCATGGCACCGCGAATGTTGCCGATACCACCCAGCACCGCCGCGGCGAACGCCTTGACCCCGGGCAGGAACCCCATGTTGAAGGAGACGTTGGCGAACATGCCGAACAGGAAGCCCGCCGCGCCACCGAGCAACCCGCCGATGACGAAGGTCCGCGAGATCGTCCGGTCGATGTCGACACCCATCAGGGCCGCGGTCTGCGCGTCCTGGGCGACCGCGCGGATCCCCTGGCCGAGCTTGGTCTTCCGCACGATGAGATCGAGCCCGATCATCATGGCCACCGCAGAGAAGATGATGATCACCTGGATCAGGTTCATCCTCTGGTTGCCGATCTGGAAGACCGGCTGGCTCTTGTCGATGAACGCCGGGAAGTACTGCGGGAGCCGGCCGAACTCCTTGCCGGCGAGGTTCTGCAGGAAGAAGGAGGCGCCGATCGCACTGATCAGGAACGCCAGCCGCGGCGCTCCCCGGCGACGTAGCGGCCGGTAGGCCACCCGCTCGAGGACCCATGCCGTCACCGCGCCGAAGACCGCGCCGAAAACCATCCCGACAACGAGGTAGATCAATGCCTGGCCTACCGGCATGAGCGTGGCGTTGGCTCCGATCAGAGCCTGGATGCCGATGAGGCCGCCGAAGGCCCCCATCATGAACACCTCGCTGTGCGCGAAGTTGATCAGTTGGAGCACGCCGTAGACGAGGGTGTAGCCGAGCGCGATCAGCGCATACAGCGACCCCCGGGTGAGGCCGAGAATCGTGAACTGGACAAACTCGTTGAGGTTCACGCAACACTCGCCTCTGAGCCGCCTGTGGATGGGCGAGGGCTCATCTGTCACCGTCCGATGTGGTCAAGTTCTGGATCTGCACAGGCGAGGTGGGACGCCGGAACGTGTCGGCGCCCCACCTCTGGGTGAGCGACGTGCTACTTCAGCAGGGCCTCCGTGGTGCCCTTGAGCACCCGCTTGCCGCCGGCGACACCGTAGACGAAGATCGTCGACCCGACGACCTCGCCGCTCGGCTGGAACTTCACGGTCTTGGTGAGACCGACGTACTCGATCGTCCGCAGCGCCGTGGCCACCTTCTCACGGGTCACATCGCCGGAGACCGTCTTCATCGCCGCGATGATCGTGTTGGTGGCGTCGTACGCCTCCGGGGAGTAGGTGCCCGGGTCGACGTTGAACTTCGCCTTGTACGCCTGGGCGAAGCTCGCGGCGTTCGGGTCCACCCGAGCGTCGCCACACGGGCAGCTGAACAGCCAGCCCTCGCCGGCGTCCTTCGCACCGGTCACGAACTGGTCGTCGTTGGATCCGTCACCGGACATCGCCAGGCACTTGTAGCCCGCGCTCTTCAGCGCCTGCGCGAACAGGGCGGCGTCGGCGTAGTAGCCGGAGTAGTACAGCGCGTCAACGCTCGCGCTGGCCACCTTCTGGGCGATGGCGGAGTAGTCCTTGGTCCCCTGCGCCACACCCTCGCGCTGCACGGTGATGCCCAGGCCGCTGAGCTGCTTCTCGATGACGTCGGCCAGGCCCTTGCCGTACTCCGTGGTGTCGTCGACCAGGTAGATCTTCTTGTTCGGGCTGTACTTGGCCAGGAACTTGGCCGCCTCAGCGCCCTGCGCGTCGTCCGGCGGGACGACCCGGAAGAAGGTCTTGAAGCCCTGACTGGTCAGGGTCGGGTTGGTCGCCGACGGGCTGACCGAGGCGATCCCCGCCTGCGAGAAGATCGGCTCCGATGCCTTGGTGGCGCCGGAGAATGCCGGACCGACGACGGCGACGACGTTGTTGTTGTCGACGATCTTGCGCGCGGCGGGCGGCCCGCCGTCCGGCGTGCCCTGGTCGTCGGCGTTGACGTACTTCAGGGTGAACGGAAGCTGAGCGGAGGCGTTCGCCTGCTCGATCGCGAGCTGCACCGCGTTGTCTTCGTTGATACCGAGCTGCTGGTTATCGCCCGATAGCGGTCCCTGGTACGCAATGGTGTAGGTTTTGCCGGTGGCCGCACCTCCGCCACCGGACCCGGCCGTGGTGGTCGCCGCGGCACCACCGGGAGCTGCGGCGACAGCCTTGATGCTGGCGCCGGTCACGCAGCTCGTGCCGTTGGTACCGGTCGCAGTGTTGGTGGTCGAACTCTTCGCGCAGCCAGCGAGCGACAGTGCCCCGAGAACCGGGACGAGGGCCGCTGTGGCGAGGAAACGATGACGCACGTAATCCCTCCATGCAGGGGGTCGGGCGGGTGCGCACACTGGCGGTCGCCGCAGACCTGATGTCAATCAGGCCGGGAGAGTAGCGCGGCGTTTGGCAAGACGAGTACGGACTCGCCGAAGTCGTGACCCAACCGCGACTGCGGGCCGATCTCGATCACGAACCGATCTCGCCCGCCGAAACCCCCGGATCGAGTACCTTCTCCGCCACGGCACGCATCGTGGTGCGACGATCCATGGCCGTGCGCTGGATCCACCGGAAAGCCTGCGGTTCGGTCATCTTGTGCTCGGTGATCAGGACGCCCTTGGCGCGCTCGACGATCTTGCGGGCCTCCAGCCGCTCGGTGAGCCCGCCGACCTCCCGCTCGAGCGCGACAATCTCGGCAAACCGGGAGGTGGCCATCTCGATTGCCGGCACGAGATCGGCCTTCTGGAACGGCTTGACCAGGTATGCCATCGCGCCCGCATCCCGGGCCCGCTCCACCAGCTCACGTTGGCTGAAGGCGGTGAGAATAATCACTGGGGCGATCCGCCGGCCGACGATGCTCTCCGCTGCGTCGATCCCGTCCATCGCCGGCATCTTCACATCCACGATCGCCAGGTCTGGGACAAGGTCCTCGGCCATCGCAACTGCCTGGATGCCGTCCGCCGCCTCGCCCACGACCTCGTACCCCTCCTCCTCGAGCATCTCCTTCAGGTCGAGCCGGATCAGCGCCTCATCCTCGGCGATGAGCACGCGGCGAGCGGGGGTATCGGTCACATGCATCTCCTGGCGAACCGGTAACGTGTGCGGTGAGGCGCTGGTGGCGTAGCCTACTCGGCTGGCACTGGTCTGCCCGGTTCGCCCCCGTAGCCCAACTGGCAGAGGCAGCGGCCTCAAACACCGCACGGTGTGGGTTCGAATCCCACCGGGGGCACCAGCTGCAAGGAAAAATGTTCTCGGCTCCCCGACGGCTCGCGCCGTTGCGTCCTTTCCAGCACGGCGTCGTCTTCCTGGGTGACAGCGCACCGGCCCGAGAAGGGACAGCCCGATGATGACCACGAACGCCGACACCGCAGCCGAGATGACCCCGCCGCCGACGGCCTGCTGCTCGCCGGCCGAGCAGACCACCTGCTGCGCCGCCGAGGAGAAGGCAGGCTGCTGCGGCGCTACCACGACGCAGGCCAGCACCTGCGGCTGCCGATAGGCAGACTGTGACCATGTCGGGACCGCCGTCGACCCGAACTGCACCGACCACCGCCGGGTCGGACCCCGGCGGGCTGGATCGGGCCTGGCGGGACACCCGGCGACTGCTGCGTGACTTCATCGCCCACCGGGTGGAGGACCCCGACACCGCCGAGGACCTCGTCCAGGAGGTGCTGCTGCGGCTGCACGGTCGACGCCAGGCCGATGGTGAGCTCAGCAACCCATCGGCCTGGCTGTACCGGGTGGCACGCAACGTGGTGATCGATCACTATCGGACCCGACGCCCGCACCTGCCGCTGGATGTGGCGGACCCGAAGCGGGTCGAACGGGCCGACCTGGAGCTGTTCGCCGGCACCCCGGGCGCGGTGGTGACCGAGCTGGCGAGGTGCCTCACCCCCCTGATCGCCCACCTCCCGCCGGCCCACCGGGAGGCGCTCACACTCGTCGATCTCCAGGGGCGGACCCAGGCCGACGCGGCCCGGGTCGTCGGCGTCTCGGTGTCCGGGATGAAGTCGCGGGTGCAGCGCGGCCGGCGCCGGCTGCGGGACCTGCTCACGGCCTGCTGCGCGGTGCGGACCGACCACCGTGGCGCGGTGATCGACTACGACCCCCCACCGGGGTGTGGCAGCCGCGGGTGACCGCACCGAGCCGGCCGGCAGCTACCCGGCCGGCAGCTAACCGGCCGAAGCCGCCGGCAGGTCGATGTGGACGCTCGTCCCCACGCCCAGCACGCTGGACATGCTCACCCGACCGCCCATCGCCTCGGTCAGCCGCTTGACGACGGCGAGGCCGAGACCGGTTCCCTCGACCTCCGTACGCTCCGCACCGAGCCGCTCGAACGGCACGAAGGCGTCCTCCAGCCGGTCCGGCGGGATGCCCTTCCCGGTGTCGGCGACGGTCAGCCGGACGGCGCCCAGCATTCCGTCCGAATCGGGCGCCGGCCCCCACGTGACCGTGGCGCCGCCTCCCGCGTGGTTGTACTTCACGGCGTTGGACAGCAGGTTGACCAGGATCTGCCTGAGTCGTTGCGCATCCGCGATGACCTTGATGTGGTCCGAGCCCTCCACCCGGAGGGTGATCGCAGGCTCGGTCAGGTCGGTCCGGGTCAGTCCCACGCACTCGGAGACCAGGTCGGTGAGCAGCACCGGCTCTGGCGAGAGGCTCAGCCCCCCCGACTCGATCCGCCCGATGTCCAGGGCGTCGTTGATGAGGCTCAGCAGATGCTGCCCCGCCGTGGTGATCAGCCGCAGGCTGTCGGCGTCCTCCGGACCGAGCTCCGCGAGCTCCAGCAGCTGCGAGAAGCCGAGGATCGCGTTCAGCGGCGTACGCAGCTCGTGGCTCATCCGGGAGAGGAACTCGCTCTTGGCCTGGCTGGCCCGCTCGGCCGCGTCCCGGGCCCGCTCGGCCTCCTCGCGGGCCGCGTGCACCTGCGCCTCGGCGGCCCGCCGTTCGGTCACGTCGTGCACCGTCCCGGTGAGTCCGCCGAGACTGCCGTCGGACCGCCAGACGGCCCGACCCTTGACCTCCATCCAGCGGACCTCACCGGTCTTGGTGATGAATCGCACCTCCGGGACCTGGCTGTCGTCGCCGGTCATCACCGCCATCATGTGCGCCATCGCCAGCGGCCGGTCGTCGGGATGGACGTTGTCCATCGGACCGGCGCCGACGGTGTCCTCCAGGGTCAGCCCGGTCAGCTCGGTCCAGGTGCGGTTGACGAACGAGATCCGCCCGTCCGGCTCCAGGTGCACGACGACATCAGCCACGTCATCGATGAGCGTGCGGTAGCGCGACTCGGAGGTCCGGAGCTCGGCCGCGATGCTCCGTCGCGTCAACGCCGCCGCAACCAGGTCCCCGACCTGCACCAGCGGCACGGCCAGGTCGACGCCGGCCGGACCAATGCCGGGCGGGTTGGCCTGCCAGGACCCGAAGACCAGGCAGCCGAGCAGACGGTCCTCCGCCCGCACCGGCACGGTCAGCGCCCAACCCGCCGGCCTGCCGGCCATCAGGTGGCACTGCACCAACAGCTCCGATCCGGGGTCGGGCCCGTCGCAGCGGACGACCTGACCCCGGCCCAGCTCCGTCTCCCACCCGGCGACCTCCGGGCGGGGGATCACCGCCGCGTCCGCCCTCCGCACGCCCGAGAGCCGCCAGCCCGGACCCGGCACCCACCGCTCGGCTTCCGCGAGGTACAGGTCACCACTGTCCGCGCCGAGGAAGGTACCGACCGCGGTGAGCGCCTCGACGACACCCTCATCGGTCTGCTCGACCTCGGAACGCAGGAACACGGCCGACAGCTCCGCGACGATCTGGTCGAGACGGGATCGCTCGGCCTCGCGCGCGCTCTGCCGGGCGAGAGTCTCCCGAGCCGCCTGCTCACGCAGTCGGGCGGCCTCCAGCTCGTGCTCGCGGGCAAGCATCGCACCGAACGCCCGCATCAGCCGCTGGTCATGCTCGTCGAGCTCCACCGACCGGCGGTCCATGGCGCACAGCGTGCCGAAGACCGCCCCGTCGGCGTCCTCCAGCGGCACCACCAGGTAGCTGTTGACCCCGTCGCCCGGGGCACGCCCAGCCAATGCCCGGCCGCAGAGTGTTTCGTCCAGTGGCGCGGCCAGCCCTGGCCGCAGGCCGAATCCGATGACGTCATCCGCAGCCACGACGACCAGTTGGTCGCCGACGATCCGGTTCACCGCCGTGGCGCCGACACCGAGCGTCACCCGGATGGCGTGGCACACCTCTGTCAGCGTCTCGGTGCGGAAAGGCTCGGCGTCGTTCGACTGCCATCGGGTCACCCGCGACTCGGGGGCGGGCTCAGTGTGCACCATGCCGGTGACATCGGCCGTGGAGCGCCGTTGTTGACCGGACGGAGAATCTGCTGAGATCCGCCACCGCACCGTCGATAGGTGAGACGCCCACCGGAGCGCACAGGATGGGACAGCGACGCCACGACCAGGGGAGGGTGTGTTTCGGTGCCCACCGCCGAGGATCTCCTGCGCGCCATCGATGACGTTCTCTCCGACGGCGCGCGCCGGGGAGTGATGCACCAAGAGGTCGAGGACGGCCCGCTCGACGGGCGCACCATCACCGTGCGGGGGAAGCGGCTCACGAACTTCGGGTCGTGCAGCTACCTCGGCCTGGAGACCCACCCCGCCCTCGTCGAGGCGGTGGTCGACGCGGCCCGCCGGTACGGCAGCCAGTTCTCCTCCTCCCGCGCGTACCTCTCCGCGCCCCGCTACGGCGCCGCCGAGGAGGCGCTGACCGAGCTCTTCGGCCGTCCGGCTGTGATCACGACGAGCACCACGGCCGGGCACCTCGCGGCCCTGCCCACGCTCGTCGCCTGCACCGACGCGCTGCTGCTCGACCACCAGGTCCACGCCAGCGTGCAGACCGCGGCCAAGCTGGCCCGCGCCCAGGGCAGTACCGTGGAGCTCATCCCGCACAGCAACCTCGACGTGCTGGACCGGCGGGTGCGGGAGCTCGCCCGGAACCACCGCCGGGTGTGGTACGCCGCCGACGGCCTCTACAGCATGTACGCCGACTTCGTGCCGACCGAGGGGCTCGACGAGCTCCTCGCCCGGCACGAACAGCTCTGGCTGTACCTCGACGATGCCCACTCGGTGTCCTGGACCGGCCGGCACGGCCGTGGGTATGTGCTGGAGCGGCTCGGGGCACAGACGCTCACCCGGACCGTGGTCGCGGCCTCCCTGAACAAGTCGTTCGCCGCCGGGGGCGGCGCGATCCTCCTGCCCGACCCCGAGCGCAGGCGCAGGCTGTTCACCGTCGGCGGACCGCTGATCTTCTCGGGTCCGCTACCGCCACCGATGCTCGGTGCCGTGCTCGCCTCCGCCCGGCTGCACCTGTCCGAGGAGCTCCCGCCGAGGCAGCAGACACTCCTCTCCTCGATCCGGCTGTTCAACGCCCTCGCCGCCGAACGGGGACTGCCGCTGCTCAGCCACAGCGAGGCGCCGATCCGGTGCGTGGGCGCTGGCACGCCGGACATCGCCTACGCCCTGACCGGCCGACTTCGCGACGCCGGTCATTTCGTCGACACGGCAACCTTCCCGGCCGTCCCGGCAAAGCGCTCGGGTGCGCGGATCACGCTCACCGCACACCACACCGCCGACGACATCGCCGCGATCGTCGACGCCGTGGCCGTGGCGCTGCCGGAGGTGCTGGCCGACGCCGGCAGCTCGGCGGCCGAGGTGGAGCGGGCGTTCGCCCGCCAGCTCGCCGGCCGCGCGGTCCGGCTGCGACCACCCGCCCGACCCTCCCCCACGCCCGACTCCGGTCTGCGGTTGGACCACCACCGGAGCATCACCGATCTCGATCCCGCCGAGTGGGACTCGCTGCTGGGCACCCGCGGCTCCTTCACCTGGGACGGCCTGCACACCCTGGAGGAGGCGTTCGCCAACCCGTCGGCGGAGCCCGGGCAGACCTGGGAGTTCCACTACTGGGTCGTGCGGGACCCGGCCGACCGGCCGGTGGCCGCCACGTTCTTCACCACGACGCTGTGGAAGGACGACATGCTCTCCACCGAGGTGGTCTCGGCCGAGGTCGAGCGCCGCAGGAGGAGCGACCCGTCGTTCCTCACCTCGACCGTGCTCGCCATGGGGTCGCTGCTCACCGAGGGAAACCACCTGTTCCTCGACCGCACCGGGTCCTGGCGGACGGCGCTGCGGATGGTGCTCCGCGCGGCGCGTGCGGAGGAGGACCGGTGCGGCGCGGCCACCATCGTGCTGCGCGATCTTCCCGACGACGACGTGGAGCTGCACGATCTCCTGCTCGGCGAGGGATTCGTGCGGATGGCCACCGAGGACGGCTGGACCAGGGACATCGACTTCACCGACGACGCCGGCTTCCTGGCCGGCCTGCCGAAGAAGGCACGCCACCACCAGCGGAGCGTGGTGCTCGGCTGGGAGCACCGGTACGACGTGGAGACCATCCCGGGCGGCAGCGCCGCGGCCCGCGCGGTCCCGCCCGCCGACCTCGACCACCTGTACGAGCTCTACCGGCACGTGCACGCCCGCAACCTCGGCCTGAACGTCTTTCCGCTGCCCAGACGGGTCCTCGACGCGGTGCTCGGGCACCCGCGCTGGGAACTGATCGTGCTCCGGGTGGACGGCGGCCCGCGGCCGGTGGCGTTCGTCGCGCAGCACGTCGGCGACGGTGTCGTGGCGCCGGTCTTTCTCGGCCTCGACTACGGCGCCGTGGTCACCCACCACGCCTACCAGCAGGCGCTCTGGCAGGCGATCAGATCGGCACGCCGGCATGGCGCGCACCGCGTCCTGCTCGGCCTGAGCGCGGGATTCCACAAGGCTCGCTTCGGCGCCCGGCCGCACCGGCACTGGGTGTACGTCCAGCCCACCGACACCTTTCACGCGGACCTGCTCACCCACCTCGCGGAGGGGGTTCAGGCGTCGTCCAGGCAGTACCGGGCGGTGCTGATGCCCTCCTCGCACACACTCACTCCCTCCGTGGCGGTATGACGATGACGACCATGCACGAGACCCGACAGCCGGCCATCTCCCCCGCCGGCTCCGCCCTGCTGGCCGCGAGCCTGGGATACGGCCTGCGCACGCCGTTGCACTCGCTGCTCGGCTTCGTCGAGCTGCTGGCGATCAGTGGCCTGGACGGCGAGCAGCGCCGAATGCTGGACGACGTCGCGGACGGTGCCGACGCCCTGTACGCGGCGTGCGACCGGCTCCTCTGCCTCGTCCGGGTGCTCGCCGGGCACACCAGCGGGCCGCCCGAGCTGATCGCGCCGGCCCAGCTTCTTGGCGAGGTGGCCGCGACCTCCGCCGCGGAGGGGTCCGTCACGCTCCGGGTCAGCAACCTGCCGGCGTTCCTGGAGGGCGACGGCGCGGCGGTGCGCCAGATCGCCCGCGAGCTGGTCCGCAACGCCGCCGAGCACGGTTCCCGACCGATCGCGGTGGCCGCCGACGTGGTGACCGCCGACGGGGTGACCGCGGACGGCACGGAGACCGCCGTCCTGCGGCTCCGCGTCACCGACGCCGGCCCCGGGCTGCCGGCCGCCGTCGTGACCCGGGTCCGGCAGCCGGCGGAGGCGTTGCCGACCGGCTCGACCGGGCTCGGCCTGTTCCTGGTCCGCGGGCTGGTGGCGAACATCGGCGGCAGCGTCGACATCGGGACGCCACATCGTGGTATGGCCGCAATTAAACAAAATCGGCCTCGCCCATCGGGATTGAGAGGTGCTCGAAGTCGTATCTGAACGTCCCATTCTTGATGAACAATTCGAAGGCGCTGAAGGTGTGGTCGGCGGTCTCTCGCTGGATGTTCGCGAT
>JACQDL010000001.1 GCA_016201065.1 Actinomycetota bacterium | reverse complement strand
CCGGTGAAGATGATCTTTCGTAGGACCACCTTCATACCGGGGGTTCCGCGTCTTTTGTCGCACCCGCCCCGGCGTGTCGCACCACCACCCCAACAATCACACACAGTCACAACCGGTTACGCGGAATGCCTCACTGAGCCGTATCCGTCGCGCGTGGCGGCCGAGTCGTTGAAGCTCATGAGCGCGCCCACACGTCGTCGGTATCGCACGATCTTGTACTGGCGTCCGCTCGTGCCCGGTCTCAACGACTCCGATGAGCACCTTCACCGCGCCTACGAGTTGGCCCAGCACGCCGACGCAACGGTGTTCACCGGGTTGTTCTACCGCGATCAGATCGCCGCGTACTACCAGGCCAGCGGCTTGCCCGAGCCCTACGACGAGACGGCGCGGCGGAAGATCGTGCCCGAAACGCTTGAGCGGCGCGTGCTCGCGGCCTTCTCCTCGTCCGCGTCGTTGTTCCGCAAGACCTCGTGCGCGGTCGCGTATGCGCATGGGCTGCCCGACTACAACGGGCACTACGGCATCCGCGAACTGTGCGACATCTGCCCGCTGAGCCAGCTTGAGCTGTGCGCCAGGGCGCACCACGTACCGTCGCCCGATCGCGTTCGGGAGGTTGCCCGCGCGTTGCCGGAGGCTCGTGGTCTGGTGGTGGTGGACATCACGGAGCGGGCGGCCGTCGTGTCCGGCCTGGACACCGAGCAGCCGCGCTACTACCTGCAACACGCGTTGGGCTTTCAGGTTCACGACGTACACCGCCCGCACCGTGACAGGCGACACGGCCGGGCCGACATCGGATGGAAGGACGGCAGGCACGATGGCTGACTGGACGGACCTCAACTATGTGGTCGTTGACGTTGAGGGCAATGGCCAGCAGGCGCCTGACCTGGTGGAGCTGGCCGTCGTGCCGATCACAGTCGGCATCATCGGGGCGCCGGTGAGCTGGCTGGTCAAGCCGGATCAGCCGATCAGGCACTTCGCCACCCGGATTCACGGCCTGACGAACAGCGACGTGGCCGACGCCCCGGTGTTCGCGGCCATCGGGGACGAAGTGCTACGCGCCCTGGACAGCGCAGCCCTCGTGGCGCACCACGCTCACGTTGACGTGGGTGTGCTTCAGCGCAAGCTCGGTGGCTGGCACTGCCCCGAGGTGTTCGACACACTCAAGCTCGCCCGCCGACTGCTGCCCGGCCAGGACAGCTATCGGCTCGGCGCGTTGGTCGAGGCGCTCAAGCTGGACAGCGAGCTTCCCGAAGGGCTCACCCCGCACCGCGCCACGTACGACGCCCTGGTGACGGCCCGCCTGTTTGTGCAGTTCGCCGCCCGCGCACGGTCACTGGAAGAACTACGCGGCGACCCATCGGGAGGGGGCGACGATGAAACTCCGGCCCTTTTCTAGCCACGAACGGGGCGTATTCGTCAGCGTGGACGGGCCGAGCGGTGCGGGCAAGTCCACGATCGTGCGCCACCTGGCGCAACTGCTCGTGGCCAACGGCGAAGCCGTGCATGTCACGGCCGAGCCATCGAGTGGTCCCATCGGCGCCTTGTGCCGTGCGCTCACCGAGACGGTCACGGGTTACGCGCTGGCCTGTTTGTATGCGGCTGACCGCTATCACCACGTCGAGGCGGAAGTCCGACCGCACACCGAGGCCGGCCGGACTGTCATATCCGACCGGTACGTCCCGTCTGGCCTGGTCGTGCAGCGCTTTGACGGTATCGACCCAGCGTTCCTCTGGCAGATCAACGCAGAGGCCGACCGACCCGACCTGGCCGTGATCCTCGAAGCCGATCCAGAGGTCATCGCCCAGCGACTGACCGAACGTGGCCCGCACAACCGCTTCCAGCATTCGCCGGGCAGCAGTCACGCCGAGGTTCGCTTCTACCGGCAGGCCACCGAGCGACTGATACAGGCAGGCTTCGACGTGCTGCGCGTGGACTGCAACAGGCAGCCCCCAGAGCAGTCCGCGGCTTTCATCCGCGACCGGCTGACCAGCTTCTTCGCCCACGGCAACGAGTAGCGAGCCGGTCCTCGCCTGAGCTCAACTCGCGCCCTGACGCGCCCTCAGACGGACCGGACCGGCGACGCCTGGACGCCTGGGAGGTATGAACCCGTCGCCGGTCTGGTCTTCCAGTGTACGGAGGTGGACCGTGAAGCCCCTGATGTACGGCTACGTGCGAGTAGCAGACGAAGCCCAAGATGACGAAATCAACCAAACCGAAGGCGCCCTGCGGAGCTTCGCCGACACCGAGGGCTACTGCTACGCCACCACCTTCTACGAGCACCAGTCGGGCTCGCACGCCGCTTTCGAGGAACTGACCGAAGAACTTCAACGCGCCGATGCACATTACGTTGTCGTACTCTCACTAGATCATGTCTCGCGGCATCCGCTGCTTAGGAGCCACATGTTGCGTCGACTTGAGGCCCATGCCAACGCCCTCGTGTTGACGGTCGAGCCATGAACTACGACGACCGCGAGCTGTCGCTTGACCCGCGTCGCACCAACCTCCCGCCGACGGCCGCAACCAGCAGCCCGAGCCGGTAGCGGACCGTCGCGGTCAGCGGGGCAGCCGGGGCCGGCCCTTGCCGGTGATCACACCGACAACCGCGCCGATGGCGCCCACCGCGGCGACCACGACGGCGATGATGATCAACCACTTCAGCACCGTGACGACGAGCGACAGCACGCTCAGTGTGACAACGATCGCCAGCAGCGCGAGGATCCAGCGCATCGACCCACCCCTCCCGTTCGGCCCGGTCGTTCGACCATAGCCTGGGCCGGGGCCGGCGGCGATGGGGTCAGCCCCCGAATCCTGCTCAGCCGGCCGCTGCCGGGTCCTTCTGGTAGATCGCCTCGACATCGTCGGCGAACTCCTTGAGCACCACGTGTCGCTTGAGCTTCAGGCTCGGCGTGAGCTCCCCGGTGGCCTCGGTGAAGTCGCGGTCCAGGATCCGGAACTTCCGGATCGACTCGGCCTGCGAGACCGCCTCGTTCGCGCTGTTGACGGCTGCCTGCACCTCGGCGAGCAGGGCAGGGTCCTGCCGCAGCTCGGCGAGGGTCGCCTCGGCCGGCTTGCCGTGCTGTGCCTTCCACGCCGGCCACGCCTCCGGGTCGATCGTCACCAGCGCGCCGACGAACGGGCGGCGGTCACCGACCACCATCACCTGGCTGACCAGCCAGTGTGCCCGCAGCCGGTCCTCCAGGACCGCCGGCGCGACGTTCTTGCCGCTCGCGGTGACGATCAGCTCCTTCTTCCGCCCGGTGATCCGGAGGAACCCGTCGGAGTCGAGCTCCCCGATGTCGCCGGTGTGCAACCAACCGTCGGCGTCGAGAGCCTCCCGGGTGGCTTCGGCGTTGTTCCAGTACCGGGTGAAGACGTTGTCACCGCGCGCGAGCACCTCACCGTCCTCGCCGATCCGGATCGTGGTCCCCGGGATCGGCCTGCCGACCGTGCCGAGCCGCTGCGCACGCTGCGGGTTCCCCGTCGTCGCGGAAGTGGTCTCCGTCAACCCGTACCCCTCGAAGACCAGCACGCCGATGCCGCGGAAGAAGTGCGCCAGCCGCTCACCCAGCGGTGCGCCACCGGAGATCGCGGCCGTGCAGGAGCCGCCCAGCACTGCTCGCAGCTTGCGGTACACCAGCCGATCGAAGAGGGCGTGCTCGGCGCGGAGCAGCAGACCTGGGCCGCCACGGTCCAGGCTCCGGCTGTAGCCGATGGCGACCCGCTCGGCCAGATCGAAGATCGCGCCCTTGCCGTCGGCGTGCGCCTTCTGTTTCGCGCCGTTGTAGACCCGCTCGAACACCCGGGGCACGGCGAGGATGAACGTCGGCCGGAACGCGGCGAGGTCGGCGAGGAGGTTCTTCACGTCGGGCGCGTGGCCGAGACGGACGCCACGGTAGATCGTGCCGCACTGCAGCTGCCGGGCGAGCACGTGCGCCAGCGGCAGGAACAGCAGGGTCGACGCGTCGTCGCGGAAGATCTCATCGAGGGTGCCGGTCGCCGTCACGGTGCCGAAGAGCAGGTTGCGGTGGGTGAGCAGGCACCCCTTGGGGCGGCCGGTCGTGCCGCTGGTGTAGATGATCGTCGCCGGGTCGTCGGCCCGGACCGCGGACCGCCGGCCGGCGATCTCCTCGTCGCTCACCGCGGCACCCTCGGCGGTCAGCGCCGCGATCGCGCCATCCTCGATCTGCCAGACCCGGGTCAGCGCGGGCAGATCGTCCCGCATCGTCTCGACGGTCGCGGCATGTTCGGTGGTCTCCAGGACACAGCAGACCGCTCCCGAGTCGGACAGGATCCACCGCACCTGCTCGGCGCTGGAGGTCGGATAGATCGGGACGGTGACCGCCCCCGCCGTCCAGATGGCGTAGTCGACCAGGGTCCACTCGTACCGGGTACGCGAGGCCAGAGCGACCCGGTCCCCGGCATGCACACCGGCCGCGACCAGCCCCTTGGCCACCGCGGTGACCTCGGCGGCGAACTGCCGTGCGGTTACCGCCGACCAGGTGTCACCGGTCGGCCGGCTGAAGAGCACATGGTCCGGTCGCTGCGTGGCGTGGTCGACGACCATGTCGGTCAGGTTCGCCTCGTCGGCGATGGTCTCGGTGGGGGGGACCGTGAACTCGCGCACCGCGACATCTCCTCGTGCCTCGCCGGTAACGGGGGTGGCCAGAAACGTAGCGTGCCCGGCCGCCCTGGGGAATCCCGAACGCGGTTCCGCCGCGCCGTCTCTCGCCGTGTTGCCCTACGTTGGGCGCGTGCCGCAACTCGACATCCCGCAACTCGACCTCGTCGACGAGACGTTCGTCGTGGCCGATCCGGGCACCCTCGCCTCGATCATCCACGAGGTCGACCGCTGGCGGCGGTGGTGGCCGGATCTGCGGCTGTCGGTCTTCGAGGACCGGGCGGAGCGAGGCATCCGGTGGAACGTGGCCGGGGCCCTGTCTGGGAGCAGCCTGTCGGGGAGTATGGAGGTCTGGCTGGAGCCGTTCGGGGACGGGGTGATAGTGCACTACTTCCTCAGGGCCGACTTCCTCAGGGCCAGCCAGTCCACCCGCCCGGCGTTCCCGAGTCGGCGGGCGGTCCGTGAGATCCACGGTTGGCAGCGCCGGACGAAGCGGATCTTCTGGTCTTTGAAGGACGAGGTCGAGGAGGGCCGGCCGGCCGGCGAGCCCCGGTCGCCGGACACGGACGGGGTCTGATCGCGGGTGCGGGCGCATGTCGTCTCCGACGTCCATGGCAACGTCGCGGACCTGGCGCGGGCCGGTGCGGGAGCGGACGCCCTGATCTGTCTGGGGGACCTGCTGCTCTTCATCGACTATGCCGACCACGGGCGGGGGATCCTCGGCGAGCTGTTCGGCCCCGAGCAGGTGGGGCGCTACATCGCGCTGCGGACCGAGCGCCGGTTCGACGAGGCGCGGGCGCTCACCCGGTCGCTGTGGGCGACGCTGCCCGACCCCCGCGCGCACATCCAGCGGGTCGTCCGTACCCAGTACGCCGCCCTGTTCGGTGCCCTGCCCACGCCGACGTACCTCACCTACGGCAACGTCGACCTGCCAGCGCTGTGGCCGGAGTTCAGCCGGGACGGGATTCACGTGCTGGACGGGCAGGCCGTCGATCTTGGCGGCTGGCGGTTCGGGTTCGTCGGGGGCGGGCTGCCCACCCCGATGCGAACGCCGTACGAGATCCCGGAGGAGGAGTACGCCGCGAAGCTGGCCGAGCTCGGACCGGTCGACGTGCTGTGCACCCACATCCCACCGGCCGTACCGGAGCTCACCTATGACGTGGTGGCCCGCCGCTTCGAGCGGGGCAGCGAGGCGATCCTGGCGACCATCGCCACGCACCGGCCGAGGTATGTCCTCTACGGGCACGTGCACCAGCCGTTGCAGGCCAGGATGCGGATCGGCCGCACCGAGTGCGTCAACGTCGGGCATTTCGCGGCCGACGGCCGCCCCTACCCGCTGGAGTGGTGAGTGGCTCCCGGATCGTCCCGGCCACCGGGTAGCCTTCCCGCCATGGCCGACCGCTCGACGCAGTCCATCGTCGTTCACGCCCCGCCGGCCGCAATCATGGCGGTGATCGCTGACTTTCCCAAGTACCCGGAGTGGGTTGGCGCGGTCAAGCAGTGCGAGGTCATCCAGCGATATCCGGACGGCCGACCGCAGCAGGTCCGCTTCGTTCTCGACGCCGGGGTCGTCAAGGACGACTACGTCCTGGAGTACCAGTGGCACGGTGCCGACCGGGTCACCTGGGCGCTGGTGCGGGGCCAGATGCAGAGGTCGCAGGTCGGGGAGTACCGGCTGGATCCGGACGGGGACACCACGACCGTGACCTACACGTTGTCGGTCGAGCTGACGATCCCGATGCTCGGGCTGTTCAAGCGGAAGGCCGAGAAGGTGATCATGGATGCGGCGCTGAAGGAGCTCAAGCGCCGGGTCGAGCGGTAACCCTGGCCCGCTCCACTGCCGCTGGTCGATGGCCGCCGACCGCCGGTCGATGGCCTAGGCTGCCGGCGTGCGCGTGTTGCTGTTCACCGGCAAGGGAGGCGTCGGCAAGACCACCGCCGCCGCGGCGACCGCCGTGCTCGCCGCCGCCCGCGGGCACAAGACGCTGGTGCTCTCCAGCGACCCCGCGCACTCCCTCGGCGACGCTCTCGCAGTTCCGCTCGGTCCCGAGCCGGCCGAGATCGATCCCGGTCTGTATGCGATGCAGGTCGACACCCAGCGCCGGCTGGAGCAGCAGTGGGGGCAGATCCAGCGTTACCTCGCGGAGCTGTTCGCCAAGGGCCGGGTCGACCCGCCACACGCCGAGGAGCTGTCCGTGCTGCCCGGGGCCGAGGAGGTCCTCGCCCTGCTGGAGCTGCGCGACCAGGCCGCCAGCGACCGGTGGGACGCGCTGATCGTGGACTGTGCCCCGACCGCCGAGACGCTGCGGCTTCTTGCCCTTCCCGACGCGTTGTCGTGGTACATGGAGCGGATCTTCCCGACCCACCGGCGGGTGCTGCGCGGCTTGCGGTGGTCCCGGGTCGGCGCCGCCGCGGTGCCCGACGACGGCGTGCTGGACGCCATCGGCGCGCTGCACCGGGAGCTGGCGGACGTCCAGGGGTTGCTCGTCGACCCGACCCTGACCAGCGTGCGGCTGGTGCTCACCCCGGAGTCGGTGGTACTCGCCGAGTCCCGCCGTGCGCTCACCGCCCTGGCGCTCTACGGCTACCAGGTTGACGCGGTGCTGGCCAACCGGATCATTCCGGCGGACGGCGCCGACCCCTGGCGGTCCGGGTGGGCGCGGGCCCAGGCCGACCAGCTCGCCGAGGCCACCGAGTCCTTTGCCGGGTTGCCGCTCCGGCGGGCCAGCTACCGGCCCGCCGAGCCGATCGGGTTCGCCGCGCTGGGGGCGTTTGCCGAGGAGCTCTACGGCACCGAAGACCCGCTGGCGGTGTCGCTGCCCACCGACCTCATCCGGGTGGTGCGGGACGGCGCGGAGTTCGTGCTGGAGCTGGGGCTGCCGCTGGCCGACCGGGCTGACGTCGAGGTGGGGCGGCACGGCGACGACCTGGTCGTCACCGTGGCCGGGCGGCGCCGCATGGTGACCCTGCCGAGCGTGCTGCGCCGCTGCGAGGCGACCGGCGCGCGGCTCTCGGACGGGTGGCTGGCGGTCCGGTTCCGCCCCGACCCGGTGCGGTGGCCGGCCCGATGACGGGGCCGGCACGGGACGGCTCCGGCCCGGCAGATCTTGCCGCCGAGGCGCTCAGCCTGCTCCGGGCGGCCCGGGAGTGGCTGGCTGCCCAGCGGTCCGGCGGACCCGGTCCCGCCGATGCGCTCAGCGGGTTCGGGGCGTCGGACGAATGCCGGTACTGCCCGTTGTGCCAGGCGATCGCGGTGGTGCGGGGCGACCGTCCTGAGATCGCCGGCAGGATCGCCGAGGTGGGCACGGCGCTGTGGGAGGCGTTGCGGGCGGTCCTGGAGCCGGCACCGGCGCCGGCGGCTACTCCCGAGCCGGGCCGACCCGGCGTGCAGCGCATCGATCTGGAGTAGCCGGGTGGCGCGCCGGCGGCGGGTCGGCGGCGGTAGCGGAAGGAGGCGCGCCGTGCTCGCCATCGGCGTGGACATCGGCGGCACCAAGGTTCTTGCCGGGGTGGTCGACGAGTCCGGTGCGGTGCTGGAGGAGATCCGCCGGCTGACGCCGGGGCATGACGTGGCGCGCACCGAGGACACCATCTGCGAGGTGGTGACGGAGTTGGCCGGCCGGTACGACACGGTCGCGGTCGGTGTCGGTGCGGCGGGATGGATCGGCACGGACCACGCAACCGTGCTGTTCTCGCCGCATCTGGCGTGGCGCAACGAGCCGCTGCGGGACGCGCTCGCCGGCCGGATCGGGTTGCCCGTCGTGGTGGAGAACGACGCCAACGCCGCGGCGTGGGCGGAGTACCGGTACGGCGCGGCCCGCGACGAGCGGGTGGTCTGCTGCGTCACCCTCGGCACCGGGATCGGCGGTGGCCTGGTCGTGTCGGGTGTCCTGTTCCGCGGGGCGCACGGGGTGGCCGCGGAGTACGGGCACATGTGTGTCGTGCCGGCCGGCCGACGGTGCGCCTGCGGCAACCGCGGCTGCTGGGAGATGTACGCCTCCGGTCGGGCGCTCGCCCGGGACGCCCGCGAGCTCGCCGAGGTGTCCCCGCTGGCGGCGTACCGGATCCTTGAGCTGGCCGGGGGACTTCCGGTGCAGATCAGCGGGGAGCACGTGACCGCCGCCGCCCGGGAGGGTGACCCGGCCGCGGTGGAGATCTTCACCGAGATGGGGCGATGGCTGGGGCGCGGCATCGCCAACCTGGCGGCCGTGCTCGACCCGAACGTCGTGGTGATCGGTGGCGGTGTGGTCACCGCTGGTGATCTGCTGCTCGGTCCGGCGACGGAGGAGTTCACCCAGAACCTCACCGGCCGCGGGTTCCGGCCGGCGGCGCGGATCGTGCTGGCCCAGCTCGGCCCGAACGCCGGGCTGGTGGGTGCGGCCGACCTGGCCCGCCGCCGGCAGCCGCTACCGCCGTGAGGTGTCCGGCCGCCGACGGGGGTTGGTGGTCCGTGGGCTATCCGGCGTGCCCGTAGGACGGCACCAGCTCGCGGGCGAGCTGTTCGAAGAACAGGCCGATGTCGGTGACGATCCCGGTCGCGTGCGCCGAGCCACGGTCCGCCAGCTTGGTGACCGTCGCCGGGTTGATGTCCACGCAGACCAGCGGGATCGCGGCCGGCAGGATGTTCCCGGTGGCGATCCCGTGCAGCATGGTGGCCACGACGATGCAGAAGCCCACGCCGCCGAGCTGGGCCCGCATGGCCCGCTGCCCCTCGATGACGTCGGTGTACACGTCGGGTAGCGGTCCGTCGTCGCGGACCGACCCGACGAGCACGAAGTCCTTGCCGGTCTCGACCAGGGCGTGCATGATCCCGCCGGTGAGCACGCCGTCCTTGACCGCGACCGCGATCGAGCCGCACCGCCGGATCGTGTTGATCGCCCGGATGTGGTGCTCGTGGCCGTGCGGCACCCCACGCCCGCCCGCCAGGTCCATCCCCAGCGAGGTCCCGAACAGCGCCGACTCGATGTCGTGGGTGGCCAGCGCGTTGCCGGCGAAGAGCACATCGACGTACCCAGCCCGGACCAGCGCGGTCATCGCCGGCGCGGCACCGGTGTGCACGATCGCCGGACCGCCGACCCACAGTATCCGCCGCCCCGCCTGGCGGACCTGGCGCATCTGCTCGGCGATCAGGTGGACCTGGAGGGCCTGCGGCTTCTCGCTGGACACCTCCGAGGACATGAAGCCGAAGCCGCCGGCCTCTTCGGTGGGCTCCGACAGCACCACCCGGACCCCGGACGCGCCGCACACGATCGGGTCGCCGGCCCGGACATCCGACACCGGGATGGTGCGGACCGTGCCATCCCGGACCAGCAGCCCGCAGTCCATCTCCGGCTGCTGGACGGTGAGCCACCGCCCGTCGACGCGCACCCGGGTGTCCAGGTTGGTGGTGGAGTAGAAGTCGTCGGGGAAGACGCCGTCCCGCTCGGCCGGCCGCACCGTCGCGATGCCAGGGTCCACCAGGTTGACCCCGTGGATCTGTAACCGCATCACGATGCGTTGCAGCACCGTGGAGTCCTCCGCACCGATCTCGATCCGGGCGTAGGACTCATCGTGGTGGTGCCGGCCGAGATCGAGCTGGACGATCGTGTAGTTGCCGTCGTACTCGAGGACGTCGTCGAGCACCCGGGCGAGCACCCCGGTGTCCATGATGTGTCCGCGGATCTCGACGATCTCGGTGTGCTGCACAGGAACCTCCGGCCGGTCACAGCGGTGTGCCCAGGCGAAGCGGACGGCCGCCGCTGGTGTTGCTCCGAGCCTAGAGGACGGGCCGTCTACCGTAGGCGAGGTGTCCCCGGTGCCGCCGATCTCGACCGGCGCGCCCAGGACGCACTCGCATGACCCACCCGCAATCGAGTCCAGGAGGGCATCACGGTGGCCCAGCCGCTCACCGCCGACGAGCCCCGCCCTTTGCCGCCGGCACTGGACGCCATGACCCTGCTCGTCGCCGCCGTGATCGTCCATGACCTCGACACCAACCGCGTCGTGCTGCTGCAACGCGGCCCCAACGCCAAGTTCGCCCAGGGCATGTGGGACCTGCCGGTAGGCAAGAACCAGCCCGCAGAACCGGTCACGGACACAGCCGTGCGGGAACTGCGTGAGGAAACCGGCCTCACGGTCGACGCCCACACCCTTGAGCTCGCCCACGTCATCCACGGAGCCCGTGGCGTCGAAGCACCCAACGGATTTCTCACCGTCGTCTTCGCCGCCCACACCTGGACCGGGGAACTCCTCAACGCCGAACCCACCAAGCACGCCCAGGTCAGCTGGATCGACACCACCGCCATCCCGGAGAATTTTGTCCCCACCACCCGAAGCGCCCTGACCGGCTACCTGTCGCACGGCGCTCGCGTCTCCCTGGACGGATGGCAAGATCAGGCATCGACCGCATCCTGGAGGGGTACCTGCGGTTGACGACCGACCTGTGGGGGGAGGAGTGTGAGTTCGCTGACCATACCCTGACGGTGCAGGCGGTGATCCTCGCTAGAGGACGGCGCCGTCGTCGGGATCGTCGAACCGGTCCTCGCGCAGCCGGAGCACCAGCAGGCCGCCGGCACTGAGCAGGGCCAGCACGCCGAGGGCGAGGCCACTCTCCAACCCGAACCCGAGCAGGTTGGGCCACAGCACGAGCAGCGTTCCCAGCGCGATGAGGAAGATCGCCATCGCGGCCGGTCTGGACGGCCGCGGCACCGGCGGCGGGACGGGTGGTACGAAGTGCTCCTCGTCGGAGCTGCTCGGCCGGCCCGGCCCGGCCGCATGCCGGCCGCGGCTCCGGGCCGGCCGGTTGCTGGCCCGCCGCGTTCCGCCGCGCCGGGAGGGTCGGTCGGGTCGGTCGGTCGCCGGGCGCCAGTCGATGGCTGGCCGGTCGCCGGCGGGTGCTGTCCGTTGGTGTTCGGTGGGACCGGCGTCGGTTTGCGCGCTGTCCCGGCCGGTCCCGGGATGCTGGCCGGTCCCGGGATGCTGGCCGGTCCCGGACGGCGGATCGGCGCTGAGGGCGTCCTCGCCCCCGGCCGTGCCTCCGGTCCCCGGAGGGTGGACGGTGTCGGCGGCGCGGTCGGCGCCAGGGTCGACGGGGGTCGCCTCGGCCGGACCGGCGGCCGGACCGGCAGCCGGATCGGGGTCCGCGGGACGGGTGCCCGGCCGGCGCCCGGATGGCCCGTCGATGTCCTCGGCCACCGGCCAGGGCGGCACCGCCATCGCCGTCGAGTCGCGGTCGTACCGCGCGACGATCTCTCGCCAGGCCCATTCCTCCGCAGGGTCGGCGAGGCCACGCGACGCGGTGTCCTCATGCGGGGTCGGCCGTAGCCCGGCCGTCGCCTCCGCGGACACGATCTCGTGCGCGGTGTGCCGGCGTTCCCGGTCGACCCAGAGCCGATCCGTGGGTGGGCTCGGCAGCGACACGGCCCGGGTGTACGGCTCGATGTCCATCGCCGGCTCGAGGTAGGCCGGGATGCCGGCAAGTCTGAGCACGTCGAGCAGGTGCTCGCCGATCCGGGGATCGACGTCCAGCAGCGGGATGAACCGTTCGGCGTCAAGCCCGTTGTCACGCCGTCCTCGACGCGGGGATCCGGACTGCTCGCCGTACGGTTCGCTCTGCATCGTCACCCCTTCGTCGCCGGGTCGGATGGGGTCAGGTTCGCTGGCCCGGAGGCATTGTCCGGGTCGGACCGCGCGGGACTGTGCCCGCGCATCCACTCCACGCTGCCGAGGAAGATCTCCGGCGCGTCGTTGTCCAGGGTCGCGACGTGGTAGCTGTTCTCCAGCACGCGCTCGGTGACATCGGTGCTGGCCACCTCGGCCCGCACGATGCTCGCGTTGACCGGTTCCACCACGTGGTCGACGCGGCTGCGGAACAGCAGCAGCGGTTGGCCGATCCTGGGCAGGTCGGCCCGGGTGACCGTCCACAGCTCACGCAGCGACAGCGCCGCCTTGAGCGGGACCTTCCCGTAGGCCACCTCATCGACCCCCGGCTGCTTGATGTCATTGCCGATCGAGGTCCACGCTGGGAGCACCCGCCCCAGCAGAGGCAGCAGGTACTTCGCGGCGAACCGCTCGGACGTTACCGACGGATTGACCAGTACCATACCGGCGACCGCGTCGCCGCGCGTCTCGGCGAGCCGCAGGGCCAGGGTGCCGCCCATGGACAACCCGCAGACGAACACCGTCCGGCACCGTCCGGCGAGTTCGTCGAAGGCCCGTTCGACCTCCCCGTACCAGTCCGGCCACCGGGTCAGGTTCGCGTCCTGCCAGCGGGTGCCGTGACCGGGCAGCCGGGGGAGCCGTACGGAGTACCCCCGATCCGCCAGGTAGCGCGCCCACGGGCGCATACTGTTCGGGCTACCGGTGAACCCATGGCACAGCACGGCACCGACTTCGCCACCATCGGTGTGGAATGGTTCAGCCCCGGCCAGAATCGACACCGCTGCATCGTTGCACGCCAGAGGCCCACCCGACGAGCCCCACCGCCGAGGCGTTATCTGCTTCTTCGTCGGGTGGCCCGCGCCTTCCGGATGGGCGGACCGTCGGTCCACGTCGAGGTGGTCGCGTCGTGGGGTCGTTGTGTCGCGGAGGTGTCGGTCCGTAGTCTTCGTGATCAGGTGGTGAGGGAGGCAGGACGGCATGTGGTACTGGATCTTCAAGCACCTCCTGATCGGGCCGTGGCTGCGACTCCTGTTCCGGATCACGGTCGAGGGCGAGGAGCACATCCCGAGATCCGGGGCGGCCATCCTGGCCGGAAATCACCTCTCGTTCTCGGACAGCTTCTTCACCCCATTGCGGGTCCACCGCCGGATGACCTTCCTCGCCAAGGCCGAGTACTTCACCGGGACCGGCCCGAAGGGTGTCCTCAGCCGGTGGTTCTTCAGCTCGGCCGGCCAGGTCGCGATCGACCGGACCAGCGGGTCGGCGGCCAGGGACGCGCTGGAGACCGGAAAGCGGGTGCTCCAGCAGGGCAAGCTGCTCGGCATCTACCCGGAAGGCACCCGGTCACCGGACGGCCGGCTCTACCGGGGGAAGACCGGCGTGGCGCGGATGGCGCTGGAGTCGGGTGCCCCGGTGATCCCGGTGGCCATGATCGGGAGCGACACGGTGCAGCCGCCCGGGAAGCTCCTGCCGAAGTTCGGTGGCCGCATCACGATCCGGTTCGGCCGGCCGCTGGACTTCTCGCGGTACGAGGGAATGGCGGGCGACCGGTTCGTCGAGCGTTCGGTCACCGACGAGATCATGTATGAGCTGATGTCGCTGTCGGGCCAGGAGTACGTCGACGTCTACGCCGCGAAGGTGAAGACCGCGCTGGCGCGGGGCCGCTCGCTGGAGGAGGCCACCGAGCGGGCCGGGGTGCACGCCGCGGCGACCGCCGAGCGTTCGCCGGCGAGCCAGGTTGGCTGACTGCCCCGTCGTCACCTCCACGCGCTCGGCCGTACCCGTAGGGTAGCCGGGTGCCACGCAGATATTTCTACGACTGCGAGTTCATCGAGGACGGGGTGACCGTGGACCTCGTCTCCATCGGTGTGGTGGACGAGGCGGGTCGGGAGTTCTACGCCGTGTCGACCGACTTCGATCCCACCAGGGCGATCCCCTGGGTGCGCCGCCATGTGCTGGACAAGCTGCCCAGCCCCGGCGACCCGGCATGGCGGAGCCGCAGGCAGATCCGCGCCGACCTGCTTGCGTTCCTCACCGAGCCCGGCGAGGGGATCGAGCTGTGGGCCTGGTACTCCGCCTACGACCACGTCGCGCTGTGCCAGCTCTGGGGCGCCATGCCGGCGCTGCCACGGGTGATCCCCCGGTTCACCCACGAGCTGCGCCAGCGCTGGGAGGACGCGGGCCGGATGGCGCTGCCACCGGCTCCAGCCGATCAGCACGACGCGCTGGCCGATGCCCGGCACAACCTGGCGCGGTGGCGAGCCATCGAGGCGGCCCACGCCGACCTCGCCAGCGGCTGATCCGACACCGGTACGCCGTCGCGGGTCGCTGGCGGGGGGGCGCCGAAAGGCCGCTAGCGTGGCTGGTGACACCTGTAGCGACCTAGCTGACGAAACCACAAGGGAGACGTGGCCATGCGGATCGGAGTGCTGACCGGGGGCGGGGACTGCCCGGGTCTGAACGCGGTCATCCGAGCCGTTGTCCGCAAGGGCATCGGGGTGTACGGCCACGAGTTCGTCGGGTTCACCGACGGCTGGCGTGGCGCGATGGAGGGGGACACGGTCGGGCTGGACATCGCCGCCGTGCGCGGGCTGCTGCCCCGTGGCGGCACCATCCTCGGCTCGTCGCGGACCAACCCGTACAAGGTTGACGGCGGGGTGGAGGCGATCAGGAAGTCGATGGCCAACCTCGGCGTCGACGCCCTGGTGGCCATCGGCGGCGAGGACACCCTGGGGGTCGCGCGCCGGCTGACCGACGATGGCGTGCTCGTGGTGGGTGTGCCCAAGACCATCGACAACGACCTGTCGGCCACCGACTACACCTTCGGCTTCGACACCGCAGTGAACATCGCGACGAAGGCGATCGACCGCCTGCACACCACCGCGGAGTCCCACCATCGGGTGCTCATCGTGGAGCTCATGGGCCGGCACGCCGGCTGGATCGCGCTGCACGCCGGCATGGCTGGTGGAGCCAACGTGATCCTCATCCCGGAGCGGCCGTTCGACATCGGCACGGTCTGCGAGTACATCGAGGACCGGTTCAAGGCCCACTACGCGTGCATCGTCGTGGTGGCCGAGGGTGCCACGCCGGTCGAAGGCACGATGACCATGCGCACCGGCGAGCTGGACGCCTTCGGCCATGTCCGGCTCGGCGGGATCGGGCAGCGGCTGGCCGACGAGATCGAGCAGCGCACGGGCCGGGAGGCACGGGTCACCGTGCTCGGTCACCTGCAGCGGGGCGGCACGCCGACCGCCTTCGACCGGGTCCTGGCCACCAGGTTCGGGTTGTACGCGGTCGATGCGGTGCACGACGGCGACTTCGGGACGATGGTGGCGCTGCGCGGCACCGACATCGTGCGGGTGCCGCTGTCGGCGGCCACCGAGGAGCTCAAGACCGTGCCGCTGGAGCGGTACCAGGAGGTGGAGGTCTTCTTCGGCGCGTGACCGGGCGCGCCGGGAGGGCGCCAGCACTACGCTGGTGGCCGTGAAACCAGATTCCGAGCTGGCACGGTCGGATCTTGACGCGTGGCGGCTGCTGCCAGTGGCCCAGCAGCCGAACTGGCCCGACCGGACCCAGCTGCGTGAGGTTGCCAGGACCCTCGCCGGCCTCCCACCGCTCGTGGTGGCGGGCGAGGTCGTCCAGCTCCGCCAGCGCCTTGCCGCGGTCGCCCGTGGCGAGGCGTTCCTGCTCCAGGGCGGCGACTGCGCGGAGACCTTCGCCGGGGCCACCGAGATGCGGCTGCGCTCCTCGGTGAAGACGCTGCTGCAGATGGCGGTCGTGCTCACGTACGGGGCCAGCGTGCCAGTGGTCAAGGTGGCCCGGCTGGCCGGCCAGTACGCCAAGCCCCGCTCGTCGGAGTTCGACCCGGGCGGCGTGCCCAGCTACCGCGGCGACATGGTCAACGACCTCGCCGCCGACCTCGCCGCGCGGACACCGGACCCGACCCGGATGCTGCGGGCGTACTCCACGGCGGCGGCGACCCTCAACCTGCTGCGGGCACTCGCCACCGGCGGGACGGCAGACCTGCACCAGGTCCATTCGTGGAACCGTGACTTCGTGCGCACGTCGCCGGCGGGGGAGCGGTACGAGGCGCTGGCCCGTGAGATCGACCGGGCGTTGGGGTTCATGCGGGCCTGTGGCGTCGACGGCGATGCGCTGTACGGCGTCGAGCTGTACGCCAGCCACGAGGCGTTGATCCTCGACTACGAGCGGGCCCTGACCCGGCTGGACGGTGCCACCGCCTACGACCTGTCGGCGCACTTCGTCTGGATCGGCGAGCGCACCAGGCAGCTCGACGGCGCCCACCTGAGCTTCGTGTCCGCGATCGCCAACCCGATCGGCGTGAAGCTCGGCCCGACCACCACCCCGGAGTTCGCGGTGGAGCTGGTCGAGCGGCTCGATCCCGATGCCGCGCCGGGACGGCTGACGCTGGTCAGCCGGATGGGCAGCGCCCGCGTCCGGGAGGTGCTGCCGGCGATCGTGGAGAAGGTCGCCGCCAGCGGTCACCCGGTGATCTGGCAGTGCGATCCGATGCACGGCAACACCATCGAGTCGGTCGACGGTTACAAGACCCGGCAGTTCGACCGGATCGTCGACGAGGTGCGGGGCTTCTTCGAGGTGCACCGCGCCCTGGGCAGCTACCCCGGCGGGATCCACATCGAGCTCACCGGCGAGGACGTCACCGAGTGCCTCGGCGGCGGTCAGGAGATCGCGGAGTCCGACCTGAACTGCCGGTACGAGACGGCGTGCGATCCCCGGTTGAACACCCAGCAGTCGCTGGAGCTGGCCTTCCTCGTCGCCGAGATGCTCCGTGACTGATCCGACGACGGGCCTGCGGACCGCGCCCGTGGTCGATCTGCGTTCGGACACGGTCACCCGACCCACCCCGGCGATGCGGCGGGCGATGGCCGACGCCGAGGTCGGCGACGACGTGTACGGCGAGGACCCGACCGTCAACCTGCTCCAGGAGGAGGTCGCCGCGGCGTTCGGGCACGAGGCGGGCCTGTTCGTGCCGTCCGGGTCGATGGGCAACCAGATCGCGCTGCGGTTGCTGGTGCCGCCCGGCTCGGAGCTGCTCTGCGACGCCGACGCGCATGTGGTCACCTTCGAGCTCGCCGCCGCGGCCGTGCACGGCCAGGTGTCCACCCGGACCTGGACCTCCACCGGGGGGCGGTTCGACCCGGCTGTGGTGGCGGCGATGGTCCGGCCGCCGGCGCCGTACTGGGTGCCCACCGCAGCGGTCGCGGTGGAGCAGACCCACAACCTGGCCGGGGGAGCGGTGCAGGAGCACGCCGCGCTGCGCCGGCTGCGGGAGATCGCCGACGCCGCGGGGATCGCCGTGCACTGCGACGGCGCCCGGATCTGGAACGCGCACGTCGCGACCGGCGTCCCGCTGGCCGGCTACGGCGCGCTCTTCGACACCGTGTCGGTGTGCCTGTCCAAGGGGTTGGGCGCCCCGGTGGGGTCGGTGCTCGTGGGCAGCGCCGAGCGGATCGGGCAGGCCCGGGTGCTGCGCAAACGGCTCGGCGGCGGGATGCGGCAGGTCGGCATCCTCGCTGCTGCGGGCCGGTACGCGCTCGCCCACCACCTCGACCGGCTCGCCGAGGACCATCGGCGGGCCCGCCGGCTGGCCGAGCTGCTCGGCCTCGACCCGGCCGTCGCGTCGACCAACATCGTCGCCATGGAGGTCCCGGACGCGCCCGCGGTGGTCGCGCGGGCGCGGGCCGAGGGGGTGCTGGTCGGGGCGCTCGGGCCACGGATCGTGCGCTGCGTCACGCACCTCGACGTCGACGACTCCGGGATCGAGCGGGCCGGCAAGGTCCTCTCCGGCGTGCTCGGCCATGCGCCCTGAGCATCGCCGCGGGCTGGTGGTGGCGGTCGCGGTGGCGGCCGCTGCGAGCCTGGTCACGCTGGCCCGGGCGCCGGACTGGCGCCATGCCGCCGCGGACCGGCCGGGCGCGGCGACCGCAGCCGGCACGCCGGCCGGCACGCCAGCCGGGCCCAGCCCGACGGGCACCAGCGTGCCCGCGGGGGCGGCGCCGGCCGGTGCTCCGAGGCTGCCACCGGACTCCCGCGGCCTGCCGGCGGTGGTCGCGCACGGGCCGCGGGATCGCCCGCTCGTCGCGTTGACCTTTGATGGCGACATGACACCCGTCATGTGGCACCGGCTCGACACCGGCGCGGTGGCGTCCTACGCCAACCCGGCCGTGATCGACGAGCTGGTCCGGCTGCGGGTGCCCGCCTCGTTCTTCCTCACCGGCATGTGGGCGCAGCGGTACCCCACGGAGGTCCGGCGGATCGCCGCCGACCCGATGTTCGAGGTGGGCAACCACTCCTTCGCGCACGGGGCGTTCACCCCGCGCTGCTACACGCTCAGCCCGCTGCCGTGGTCCGGGATGCGGGCCGACGTGGTCCGGGCCGCTGCCGTGCTGCAGCAGCTGGTGCCACGGCTGACGCCGTACTTCCGGTTTCCCGGCGGCTGCTACGACGACCGGGCGCGGGCGGCCCTGGCGCCGCTGCGGTTGACGGTCGCCGGCTTCGACGTGGCCAGCGGGGACGCGTTCGGGCGGGACCCGGACGCCATCGTCGCGCATACGCTCGCGGCGGTGCGCGACGGCTCGATCGTGGTCATGCACATCTCGGCGGGTACCGCACCGATGACGGCGGTGGCGTTGCCGAGGATCGTGGCGGGGCTGCGGACCCGCGGATTCCGGTTGGTCCGTTTCTCCGACCTCGTCGGGCTCGATGGTGCTGCCCGGCTCGATGGTCCTGCCCGGCTCGACCGGATGGCCGGATCGCGGGCAGCCTGACCGGTCAGGGCAGCATCCGGACCGCGGAGCGCCGGCCCAGCAACGCGGGGAGTGTGGCCACCGCCTCAGCGAGCTCGGCGAGGGTGGCGTCGTGCAGCGCCTGGCCGCCGTCGCACAGCGCCGCCTCCGGCTGCGGGTGCACGTCGACCATGATCCCGTCCGCGCCGGCCGCGATCCCGGCCCGGGCCAGCGGGACCACGAGGTCACGCCGGCCGGCCGCGTGCGACGGGTCGACGATGATCGGCAGGTGCGACATCCGGTGGACCATCGGCACTGCTGACACATCCAACGTGTTTCGGGTGTCCGGTTCGAAGGTCCGGATGCCCCGCTCGCACAGCACGATGTCGAGGTTGCCGCGCTGCGCCACGTACTCGGCGGCCATCAGCCACTCCTCGTACGTCGCGGCGAGGCCGCGCTTGAGCAGGACCGGCTTGCCGGCCGACCCGACCGCCTGGAGCAGCGGGAAGTTCTGCATGTTGCGGGTGCCGACCTGGAGCATGTCGGCGTACTCGCACACGACGTCGATGTCGGCCGGGTCGACGATCTCGGTGACGACCGGCAGGCCGGACTCCGCGCGTACGTCGGCGAGGATCCGCAGCCCCGCCAGCCCGAGCCCCTGGAACGCGTAGGGGGAGGTCCTCGGCTTGTAGGCACCCCCACGCAGGAGCGTGGCGCCCGCCTTCTTGGCCATCAGCGCGGCCGCGAGGGTCTGCTCGGGGGTCTCCACCGCGCACGGCCCGGCGATCAGGGTGAAGGTGTCCGGCCCGATCGGGACGCCACCGACGGTGACCGTCGACGTGCCGGCGTGGTGCTCCTGGCTGACCAGCTTGTACGGCGCGGTGATCCGGACCACCTCGCTGACCGACGGCAGGGTGCCCAGGTCGAGCGATTCCAGCACGTCCTCGTGCCCGATCACGCCGACGATCGTGCGGGAGACCCCGCGGGAGACGAACGCGGCGCCGCCGGCGGCCTCCACCTGGCCGATCATCTCGGCCAGCTCCGCGTCGGTGGCGCCGGCAGCCATCACGATGACCATCAGTCTCTCCAGACGACGACGGAGCCCCGGACCTGATGGCCCGGGGCAGGCGTGATGCGGTGGGTTCTGGCGGCCGAAGCGTAACCGACCACCGGCGGGCGCCCCGGGCCGACCCGGTGGCGCACCTCCCACGGGTTCATCCTGCCCCGAGGGTGAGGTAGGTCGCGGCGGCGAACAGGGCGACCGCGGTGAGCAGCAAGGCCAGCGCCGCCGGTTCGGCCCGGCTGCGGCGGGCCAGCCCGGCCGACACGAAGGAGGCGACGAAGGCCACCAGCGCCCCGGCCACGTGCAGCCCGCTGGCCGACGCCCACACCGCGAGCTCGCTGGCCGCCTGCCTGGTCACGCAGCGCAGACTAGCCGGCCAGCCCGTCCCGGAGGCCCTTCAACAGCGCGATGTCGGCCCGGTGCCCCTCGGTCGCGGTCTCGACTACGACGGGTACCTCCCGCAACGCGTCGTTCGCGAGGAGCTGGCGGAACGCGCTGGTGTCCAGCATCCCGGCCGCCAGGGACTCGTGCCGGTCCCGGCCCGAACCGAGCCCATCCCGGGACCCGTTGGCGTGCACCAGCCCGACCCGGTCCGGGCCGACCGCCTCGACCAGCGCGTCCAGCGTGGCGGCGAGGCCGCCGTCGGCCGCGAGATCGTGCCCGGCGGCCCAGAGGTGGCAGGTGTCCAGGCAGACGCCGAGCGCCGGGTGCCGGTCCAGCGCGTCGAAGTACGGGCCGAGATGCTCGACCCGGGACGCCAGCGACGTGCCGCCTCCCGCGGTGGGCTCCACGAGCAGCCGCAGCCCGAGCGCGCCACCACGGTCCAGCACCGGCAGCAGGAGATCGCGTAGCCGGGTCGAGATCGGACCGCTGACCAGGCAACCACGCCGGCCGTTGCGGGCGGCTCCGACCGCGGAGCCGGTGTGCACGACCACTCCCCGGGCGCCGAGGTCGGCTGCGCGGTCCACCGCGTGGGTCAGCGCCGCGAGGGATCGCCGCCGGATCGCGGGGTCCGCCGAGCCGACATTGATCAGGTACGACGCGTGCACGAACACCGGCACGCCGCGGTCCGCGGTGCCAGCCTGGAACGCCACGTCCTGCACCGGGTCGGGGTCCTGCCAGCCCCACCGGCGTGCGTTCGCGGCGAAGATCTGGATGACCTCGGCACCGACCCGATCGGCGTACTCCACGCCGCGGAGCAGGCCGCCGGCGACCGGCACGTGGGCACCGATCAGTGGGCGCAGCGGCACTAGATCAGCCCGATGGTGACCGTCGATCCGGCCGGTGCCGAGGTGAACGGAGGCGGATCCTGGGAGAAGACCGTGCCGCGCTTCTGCCCGAGCAGGCCGGTCACGTTGACGGCGAACCCCGCCTTCTTCAGCCGCTCGACCGCCGCGGTCCGCGACATGCCGATCACCAGCGGGACGGTGACCGACGTCGCGCCAGCGCTGACCAGCAACTGCACCGAACTGCCGGCGTCGACGTTCTTGCCGGCTGCCGGGTCGGTGCCGGCCACCTTTCCGGCCGGCACCGAGTCGCTCTGCTGCTGTTGTTGCCCGGAGACGACGAGACCGACGTCACGGAGCGTCGCCGTGGCCGCGTCCGGGTCCTGGCCGGTGACGTCGGGGATGCGGACCCGGCCCGGTCCGGTGCTCAGGTACAGGGTGATCGACATGTTCGGGGTGATCGGGCTGCCGGCCCCGGGGAAGGTCCGCGTGACCCGCCCGGGCGACACCGAGTTGTCCGGTACCTGGGTGACCCGCACCGTGAGGCCGAGGCTGGCGAGGGCGTCCACCGCGTCGGCGCGCCGATCGCCGCGGACGTCGGGCACCGTGCTCGGGGCGGGTCCCTTCGACAGGTGCAGGGTGACCGTGTGGCCGAGGATCACCTGGTGCCCGGCCGGCGGGTCGGTGCGGGCCACCGTTCCCGACCGGTGACCGTCGTCGTAGACGGCGGTGCCGATGGCCGCCTTCAGCCCCGCCTTGGCCAGCGTGTTGACCGCGCTCTGCCGGGCCATCCCGTCCACGGCCGGCACGGTGGCCCACCGTCCGGTGCCGTACCACCAGCCGATGCTGCCGACGACCAGGCCGACGGCGAGCACCACGGCCAGCCCGATCCGGTGCCGGCGCCGGTACCGCTGCTGCTCGGTGTACGGCGGTGGACCCGTCAGGGGTCGCAGCAGCGGAACGGCCTGGGCCTCCGGGAGCATGGCCGCCGGGAGCATGGCGGTCGGGTGCGGCCGGTCGGGTGAGCCCCGCAGCGGGAAGCCACCGAGGTGGCTGCTCGTGGGCTGGCTGCTCGTGGGCTGGCTGCCGGCCGGATGGCTGAGCGTGGCCGGGATCGTGGCGCCGGGCTCGGCGCCCACCTCGCCGCTGGTCGGGATCGCGACGGTGGGCAGGCCGAGCGCGGACCTGGCCGCGCGGAGCTCGGCGAGGAACGCCGCAGCGTCGGCCGGCCTGGCCGAGGGGTCGCGGCGGGTCACCCGCACGGTGAGCTGGTCCAGCGGAGCCTGGATCCGGGGATCGGTCGCCGACGGCGGCGGCACGTCATCGTGCACGTGCCGGTAGGCGACCGACACGGCGTGGTCGCCGTGGTACGGCGGTGCGCCGGTCAGCAGCTCGTAGAGGAGGATGCCGGCCGAGTACACGTCGCTGCGGGCGTCCGCCAGGCCATGGCTGACCTGCTCCGGCGCCACGTAGGCGACGGTGCCCATCACGACCGCGGTCTGGCTCGCGCTGGCCTGCGCCACCGCCCTGGCCAGCCCGAAGTCGGCGACCTTGACCGCCCCGTCGACCGACAGCAGCACGTTCTCGGGCTTGATGTCGCGGTGCACGAGCCCAGCGCGGTGGGCGGCCGCGAGCGCCGAGAGCACCGACTCCATGATGGTGACCGCCAGCGCGGGCGAGACCGGACCGTGCCGCAGCAGGTCGCGCAGGGTCCGGCCGCGGACCAGCTCCATGATCAGGAACGTGTGGCCGTGGTCCGAGCCCTGGTCGTAGACCGAGACCACGTTCGGATGGGACAACCGTGCCGCCGAGCGCGCCTCGCGGGTGAACTTCTCGGCGAAGTCCCCGGTGCCGGCCAGCGCCGGAGACATCACCTTCACCGCGACGGGACGCTCCAGCCGCAGATCGGTGCCGGTGTACACGATCGACATCCCACCGCGGGCCAGCACGGCATCCACCCGGTACCGACCGTCGAGCACGGCACCCAGCAGGGGATCGGTCAGCGTGGAGTCCACCATGGCGAGTTTACGGTCGCCAGCCGGCTTCGGGGGTGCCAGCCGGCTTCGGGGGTGCTGGCCGGCCCCGGGGTGCTGGTCTACGCTGGGCCGCGGACACGGGAGCCCGGCGGTACCGGGCTGAGAGGGGGGCTGACCGCCCCCGACCGTCGAACCTGATCCGGGTCATGCCGGCGAAGGGAGGGCCGCGCGATGAGTTCGCGGCGGGTTGCCCATGACGTGGTGATTGTCGGGGGCGGGGTGATCGGCCTGTCGGTGGGGTGGCGTGCGGCCGCCGCCGGGCTGCGGGTCGCGGTCATCGACCCCCGGCCGGGGGCTGGCGCGTCCCGGGTGGCCGGCGGGATGCTCGCAGCCGTCAACGAGGTGCAGTACGGCGAGCAGCCGCTGCTCGCCCTCAGCCTTGCCTCGGCCGCCCGCTACCCATCCTTCATCGACGAGCTGGAGGCCGTGACCGGCCGCCCGACGGAGTACCGCGCCACCGGCACGCTCGCCGTCGCGCTGGACGCCGACGACCGGGCGGCGCTGCGGGAGCTGCACACGTTCCAGACGTCGTTGGGGCTGGCCGCGCAGTGGCTGTCCGGTCGTGAGTGCCGGTCGCTGGAGCCGATGCTGGCGCCAGGGGTCACCGGGGGACTGCTCGTGGCCGGCGACCATCAGGTCGACAACAGGGCCCTGACCGCGGCCTTGATCACCGCGGTGGAGGCGGCGGGTGGCACCCTGTGGCGCGCCCGGGTCACCGAGTTTCGGGTGCTGGGTGACCGGGTCGTCGGTGTCCGCCTCGACGACGACGAGGTGCTCGCTGCCGGTCAGGTCGTGCTCGCCGCCGGCTCGTGGTCCGGGGAGGTGGCTGGGTTACCCGATCGGGCGGTGCCCCCGGTCCGCCCGGTCAAGGGGCAGATCCTGCGGTTGCGGCTGCCGGCGGGACACCCGGGACTGCTGGCCCGCACCGTGCGCGGCACGACCCGGGGCAGCCATGTCTACCTCGTGCCAAGGGCGAACGGGGAGGTCGTCGTTGGCGCGACCGCCGAGGAGCAGGGGTTCGACACCGGTGTCACCGCCGGCGGCGTCTACCAGCTCCTGCGCGACGCGCACGACCTCGTGCCCGGTGTCACCGAGCTGACCCTCGCGGAGTGTGACGCCGGGCTCCGGCCGGGAACGCCGGACAACGCGCCGATCCTCGGCCCCGGCCCGCTGGCCGGGCTCGTGTACGCCACCGGGCACCACCGGAACGGGATCCTGCTGGCACCGGTGACCGCCGACGCGGTCGCCGGGTATCTCGTCGAGGGCGTGCTGCCCGACGTCGCCGCGCCGTTCACCCTCGACCGGCTGGTCGATGCGCGGGCCGAAACGTGATCATGATCAACGGGCGCCCCCATGAGCTGGCCGGCGCCACGACCGTCGCCGACGTGGTGGCGGGTCTGACCAGCGCGACGGCCGGGGTTGCCGTCGCGGTCAACGGCGAGGTCGTGCCGCGCCGCGGCTGGTCCACCGCGCTCCTCACCGACGGCGACCGGATCGACGTGCTCACCGCGGTCCAGGGAGGGTGACCCGATGGCTGATGATCCGCTGCGCATCGCAGGCGAGGCGTTCAACTCCCGGCTGATCATGGGGACCGGTGGTGCGCCGAGCCTGCACGCGCTCGAACGGGCGCTGGTGGCCTCCGGTACCGAGCTGACCACGGTGGCCATGCGGCGGCTGGACCCCGGCGCCAGGGGCTCCGTGCTCGACGTGCTCGCTCGCACCGGCATCCGGGCACTGCCGAACACGGCCGGCTGCTACACCGCGGGCGAGGCGGTGCTCACCGCACGGCTGGCCCGTGAGGCGTTGGGTACCCACTGGGTCAAGCTGGAGGTCATCGCCGACGAGCGGACCCTGCTGCCGGACGCGGTGGAGCTGCTGGACGCCGCCGAGCGGCTCGTCGACGACGGGTTCGTCGTGTTGCCCTACACCAACGACGACCCGGTGCTGGCCCGCAGGCTGGAGCAGGTCGGCTGTGCCGCGGTGATGCCGCTGGGCGCACCGATCGGGTCGGGCCTGGGCATCCGCAATCCGCACAACATCGCACTCATCGTGGCGCAGGCCTCGGTACCGGTCGTGCTCGACGCGGGCATCGGCACCGCATCGGAGGCGGCGCAGGCGATGGAGCTGGGCTGTGCCGCCGTGCTCGTCGCCTCGGCGATCACCCGCGCGCGGGACCCGGAGCTGATGGGCCAGGCCATCCGTCGAGGCGTCGAGGCCGGCCGGCTCGCCTACCGCGCCGGCCGGATCCCGCGCCGCTGGTTCGCCGAGGCATCCACGCCGGCGGCCGGCCGGGCGGAGCTGCCTGACGGCGGTCCCGGCACCGATGGGGGCCCGACATCTTGACGGCCGGGCCGCCGACCGGTCTAGGTTATGTCCGTGTTGCGCAGAATGCCGCTCGCCACCGGGTGGCCGGGTCCGACCCACCCCCGGTGGCGGGTCGCCGCGACGCTGCTCATCGTGCCGGTCCTCGTCGCGGGGGGTGGCTGCGCCCGCAAGACCACCGGCCCCCCGCCCCCGCCACCTCCGGTTGCCGGCGGCGATGTGGCGGCGTTCATCGACCGGAAGCTCGCCGCCACGCTTGCCCCGCTGGTGGTCGGCCCGGCCGCGTGCCCGGAACGGCTCGCGCTGATCAGGGACAAGGCCGAGTTCTGCGTGATCACCGTGGAGGGCGAGCCGGTCCGGATTCGGGTGCTGCGCGCCGACAACGGCCTCTACACCGCAGCCAACGACCAGGCCATCGTGCCGGTGCAGAAGCTGGAGGAGGCGCTGGTCGCGCAGGCGTCGCAGAAGGCCGGCGTGCCGGTCCGGGTCGACTGTGGGGACCATGCGGTGCTGGTCGTCGACCCGCCGGAGTCGGTGCAGTGCGTGGCGCACCCCACCGGCCGCCAGCAGCTCCTGCTCGATGTCACGATCAACGACCTTGCCGGCAGCTTCTCCTTCGCCGAGCACCAGAACGCGGGCGGTTGAGCGGGACCGCTGCGCACGCTCCGCGGATGCCCGCGACGGCACGGCGTGGTGACCCCCGAATCTGGGCTGCCGCGGGTTCCGTGGCACTCTGTCCCGGTGATCGACAGGGTGGAATGGATACCGGTCGCCACCGCGGCCGAACGGCTCGGGCTGACCTACCGGCGGGTGCTCCAACTGGTCCACGAGCATTCCCTTGCGGCGGTGCGCGGGCCGGACGGTGTGCTCCGCCTGCCGGCCGACTTCCTCATGGTCGAGGAGCCGCAGATCGTCCGGGGGCTGCCGGGGCTGCTGACGGTGCTCGCCGACGCCGGCTACTCCGACGACGAGGCGATCGGCTGGCTGTTCACCGAGGACCCCTCGCTGGAGGGCACGCCGATGCGGGCCATCCGGGCCGGACGCAGCACCGAGGTCAAGCGGCGGGCCCAGGCCCTCGGCTTCTGAGGGCGCCGGGATGAACGCGCGCGACCGGCTGGCCTCGGCCCGGCTGTACCTGTGCACCGACGCGCGGGAGCGGCAGGGGGATCTCGCGCAGTTCCTGGACGCCGCGCTACGCGGCGGCGTCGACATCGTGCAGCTGCGGCAGAAGGGGCTGGAGGCCCGCGCGGAGCTGGCCTACGCCGACCTGTTCGCGGCGGTCACCGCACGATACGGCGCGCTGTGGGCGGTCAACGACCGCGCCGACGTCGCCGCGGTGTCCGGTTCGCCGGTGCTCCACCTCGGCCAGGATGACCTGCCAGTGTCCGGCGCGCGCCGGATCGTCGGATCGGATCCGGTGATCGGCCGTTCCAGCCACGACCTGGACCAGGCTCTGGCTGCCGCCACCGAAGCGGGCACGGACTACTTCTCGGTCGGCCCCTGCTGGCCGACGCCCACCAAGCCCGGCCGGCCGGCGCCCGGTCTGGATCTGGTCCGCTACGTCGCCGGGATCGCTCCGCCGGCCGAGCCCGGCAGCCGGCCGTGGTTCGCCATCGGCGGCATCGACGAACAACGGTTGGACTCGGTGCTGGCCGCCGGCGCCCGACGGATCGTGGTGGTCCGGGCGATCACCGAGGCCACCGATCCGGAGGCGGCCGCTCGCGCGTTGCGGGAGCGGCTGGTCGGGGCCGTCAACGGTCCGCCGGTGGGGCAGCCTGCGGTGGGACCGCGAAGAATCCGGTGACGTCGGCGAGCCGCTGCTGCTCGTCGTGGACGGCGTGGCTGATGCCGGCCTGAACCGGCCTACCGGCGTGGTCCCGGAGCTCCCAGCGGGCCAGCGACCGGCCGTGGTGGGACTCGACGGACACGATGGCGAACTCGTGCCCCGGAAAGCCCTGCTGGAAGGAGTGCATGTAGGTCGACAGCGCGTCGCGGCCACGTACCTCCGTCGCCGGGTCCCGGTAGGCGACGTCCGGGCAGACGTGCCGGTCGAGCAGGTCATGGCGCTGTGGCTCGGGAGCCGACCATGCGCTGGCGTAGGCACTCCAGATCTCGGTGTACATGGTCAGGTCGATCCTTCCGCGTGGTGGCCGGATGCGATGATCGCGGGAACGGCGTGGGCGACGATGGCGGCGAGCTTCGTCGTGGGCGCGCCGAACCGCACCAACACCAGCACGCCCTGGTAGAGGGCAAGCAGCTGGGCGGCGAGTTGGTCGGTCGCGGCGGTGGGGTTGATCTGCCCGGCCTGGCGGGCGCGCTCCAGCACTCGCTGGAACCCTTGCTCGATCAGGTTCAGGCCCGCGGCGACCCCGTCGCGACTGGTGCCGGGTAGCAGGTGCGCCTCGACAGCGGTGTTCGTCAGCAGGCACCCCGGGTTGGGTCCGTCGGCAGCGGAGTCGTCGTCGCCGTCGTCGTCGAAGGTCGAGGCGAAGAACGTGTCGATTCCGCGCAGCGGCGGCTCGGCCTCGTCGAGATGGGTGCGCACCCGGTGCTCGACCACCAGCTCGTTGTAGGTGGTGACCGCCGCCGCGAACAAGCCTTCCTTGCTGCCGTACGCCTGGTACAGGCTGCCCGGATGCAGGCCCGTCGCCTCCGCCAGGTCGCGGATGGATGTCCGGGCGAAGCCCCTGCGGCGAAACACCGCCATCACCGCTCGGAGCAGATCCGGTTCGGTCCAGGTCGGTCGGCGCCCCACGGTACCCCTTTGTTTAGCGAACGTTCAACAAAGGTAGAGGGTGCGCGTCCGTCGGTCAACCCACAGTGAGGAACCAGATCCGCCACCCAACGGGGCCTGGACACCCTCGACGTCCTCCCTTGAATTGTTCGTCGCCAAAGTTGGCGACGATCTCCAGCAGGCCGCCGATGGCGGTGACGTAGCGGTCGAGGACGTCAATGCCGGAGACGTCGCCCGATTCGATCTGGGAGACCCGGCCGACGGTGACGCCCATGACGGCCGCGATGTCGCGTTGAGTCAGGCCGCGGCGATGTGCTTGTTGCGGATCTGCGACCAGCGGGTGTCGCCTACGGTGCACTCTCCTCGTGGGCTCGTTCCTCCAGGTAGATCGCCTACAGCTCCTCGGCGCGCGGGATGGCTTGGCGGTACCAGCCGTTCCAGTTGCCGGCCTTGTCTCCGGCGACCAGCACGATCGCCGAACGCCAGGGGTCGAACACGAACAGGGCCCTGATCTCGCTGGTGCCTGCCGAGCCAGGTCGATGTTCCTTGAAGCTGTGCACTGTGGAGCCCTTGACCCGGTCTACGAGCGGCCGGCCCAGGTTGGGCCCTGCTTCGGCGAGGGCCTCGATGGCGTAGACGACTCGTCGGTGACCCCTTCTTTGCTGGCGCAAGCCCGGCCGTTCAGGGTTTCGACGGGCCCGTGGTGGCGTGCGCGGGGCTGGAGTGGGAGGGACCCCACAGCATGGTCCTGTCCTGGGCACGGGTGACCTACCGGCACTTCGCCCTGCGGTGGGTTCCGGAGGCCACGGCGCTGCCGTCCCTGTTCGTCGCCGTCGTGCAACCGACGGATGATGATGGTCTGCTGGTGGGGCGGATGTCGTCGTCAACGGCCGCTCCTGGTCGCTGGCAGCTGCCGCTGAGCCCAGCGGCCGAGCCCACCTACGCGAACGACCCTCCACCGTCAGCCGGCCGCTACCTGACAGACCGGGTGCGCTGCGGTCGCGCGGCCAACGTGCGCGCCAGCACGGCTTCGCTGGTGTCCAATGCCGCCGTGAGGCGTGCGTACAGCTGCGTGGGGATGTCCCGGAGTCCCAGCGCGGTGGCCTTGAGCATCTCACCGAGGTCGCGCCGTTGGTCGTTGGTGAGCATTGTGACGCAGCCGTCGTGGGCGAGTACGTCGCGTGTGAGGTACCCGTCGCGGGAGGCCCGCGTCTGCTGGATCAGCGTGTTGGCGAGGTCGCGTGCACCGGGATGCCTGATGCCACCGGCCGCGTCGATGACGGACAGGCACAACCGGCCGTGGAACACGGCCAGGCTGGGGGTGGGGGGGAGTGGTCGGTAGCCCTCCAGCATGGCGGTGATGTCGTTGAGGGTCGCGTGGTCACCGTCTGCGTGGCACAGTGCGGCCAGGCATCTGGTCACGGCGGACTCCCAGGGCTCGCCGGCTGCGGTGCCGTCGATCAGTGCTTTGGCGTGCGCGTGGTTGTCCGCGGTGAGGTGGGTGATGACCGCAACCTGGCGGCCGTCGAGCATCCGTGTGCCGATGCCGTGTCGGCGGTGCAGGTGCTCGTGGGCGTCCTGCCAGCGGCCGATGCTGGTGAGGGCGCGGCTGCCGTCGGCGAGGTGAACGGTCCACAGCCACTGGCGGAGTTCTCGGTGGTCGGTGGCTGTCCGGGTCAGCTGGGTGATGGGCAGCGACACACCGTCGATGACGACATCAGTGCGGGCATCGACCGCCTCGAAGAGGGAGTCCAAGAGGTGGAATGCGGTGTCGCCGTGGCCTGCCCGGATGTGCAGGCGGGCGAGGTTGACGATGGGTTCCAGGGCGTGGCGGGCCGCCCGCGCGTCCACAGGCAGCGCCCGCAGGTGGACACCGGTGTGCCGGTGGCACCACTGCCTGGCCAGGTCGGGTAGACCGCAGTCCGAGGCGAGCAGCGCCGCCTGGTTGAAGACGGCGGAGGCGGTGGCGAGGTCGTCGTTCTGGTCGGCTGTGTCGGCGAGTGCGCGCAGTCGGTCGACCCGGTCTGCCAGCGGCGGGCACGGTGGGCGGGCGCGGGCCACGAGGGGGAAGCGGCGGGCGATCGGCCCGGTGCGGTGCATGTCATTCCCAGATGACGGTGATGGGGTGGTGGGGTCGGTCCAGGACGAATCGACCGGCTGCCGGGTCGTTGGTGGTGGGCGTGTCGGGGATTTCGAATCGGGCGCCACGGCCACGGAATTGGCCGTCCCAGGTCCGGATCTCCTCGGCGACGCGCTGCGCGAGGCTGCTGCCGTCGGGTCCGTGGCCGATGACGCCGACCTCGTACAGCTTCCCGCCGTCACTGGCCGGTGGTGCTGGTCGGATGGTGAGGTAGGCAAGGTCATGGTCTCGGGTGGTGGCCATGGAACCCCACGGGAACATGGGGGTGACCTGGCCACGGTCGGCCGCCGAGGGTTGGGTGTTCATGCGCATGAGGGGATTGTCCAGGCGCAGGCACAACCACAGTTCCATCCACTCGAACGGAACGTTGGGTGGATGGTGCACACCGGACCATTCCTCATGCCGGGTGGTGTCCAACACTCCCACCAGGGCCGGGTCGTCAACCAGATGGTCCTTGTTGACCTGCAGTGTCACATCCTGCTCGGGGGTGAGCGCGACGATCCGCCGGGCGTCGTCGGCGATCCCGCGCAGCGGCATGAAGACCGCCAGCTTGGAGCCCCGGCTGACCCAGGCGTGGGTGTCGCGCTCGAAGGCGATGGAGCGGGAGGTGGTGCCGCGCAGCCGGACCGGAACGACCAGACGCCCGCCGGGTGCGAGCTGCTCCAGCCACGCGGTGGGTGTCTCGTAGGCGCCCACCGTGGCGATGATCCGGTCATAGGGGGCGCCTTCGGGATGCCCCAGCGCGCCATCGCCGAGGACGACGTCGACGTTGCCGACGCCGGCGGCGCTCAAGTGCTGTCGGGCAGCGGTGACGAGGTCGTCGTCGACGTCGATCGTGGTGACGTGACCGGGCGCGCCGACGACCGCGGCGAGCAGCGCCGCGTTGTATCCCGTGCCCGCACCGACTTCCATGATCCGCTCGCCGGGTTGGGCGTCGAGCTGTTCGAGCATGCCCGCGACCATCCATGGTTGGGAGGCCGCGCTGATCGACGCGCCACAGGCATCCTGCTTGGTGTAGATGGGGGTGTCGGCGTATGCCTGCTCCACCGGTAGACCCGGAAGGAACAGGTGTCGCGGTGTCCGCCGGAAGGCCGCTTCGATGGCGGGGGTCCGAATGGCGTTCATTCCATGTAGCCGGGTGGTGAGATCGTGGCGCAGTTGGTCGGCGGACGCGGCGGGGATGTCGTCACGGACAGTGGTCATTTCGGGCACCTTAGTGGGTGGTGGTGTCGCGGTGAGTGGCGACACGGGGTCGTCGGTGGAGGTGAAGACGGCGTCGACCGCCAACCCGGCCAGGGTGGCCTGGTCAGCTGCGGGTAGCGCGGCGCGGTTGGCGTGGAAGATGACGTGGTGGGCGAGGACGGCGCGTAGTCCCCGGGTCAGCTCGCCGTGCCGTGCCAGCTCCGCCAGCTGGTACCCGGTGCTCTCGAAGGCGTCCAGCCAGCTGCCGCAGCCGGCGAGGGGACCACGACCGGGTGCGCACAAGGTGCGGGTGTCGGTGGCCATGAGCTGCCGCATGGACCCCACCAGTGCCGTGGCTCGTCCGGTGGTGGTGGTCGTGGGTGTGTCGGGGCGCAACGCGGCGACTTTCGACCAGACGTCGCCCTGCTCGTACCAGTCCAACCCCGCGGCGCGCAGCATGGCACTGCACAACAGGACCGTGGTCTCCCGCCGCCACGGGAGCGCGCCGTTGGCCTGCGCGGCGCGGGCCAGGATGTGGTGGCTGTCGCGGTGGAACAGCGCGTGGGCGACGTCCATCGCGGCGTCACCGCCGAAGGCCCGCGTTTCGGGTTCGTAGGTCCCCACCGCCCACCCGGCGACCCGGCCCTGCGTGGTGAGCGTGTCCAACAGTTCGGTGATCACACGGGAGTCGGGGTCGTCGGGTAGGTATCGGAGCTTCCAGGGTTGTTTACGCACGAACCACCACCCGTGAAGCGCACCGGTCTCCTGTGCCGCGGTCAACGCCGGGTGGAGGTCGTGCGCGGCGGTCCACGCCGCGGTCGCCCGATCGGGAAACTCGACGTTGTACTGGCGCCAGGGGGTCGGTGGCATCGGGTGCGGCATCTCCTTCGCAGACGGTGGGGTGGGGTGTTGCTCAGGTGATGAGCAGGCAGGTGTCCCAGCCGGTTTGGGGCCGGGTCGCGGCGCTGGGAGCCAGGACCGCCAGCGCGATCCCGGCGGCGCCTTCCAGGAATCCCGGTCCGTCGTCGCCGCGAACGAGGCGGGCGGCGGTCTCGGCGGGATCGACGTCGGCGGGTTGGAGCGCGTTCAGCAGGTCTTGGGTCAGTGCCCGCAGTGCCGCAGCGGCATCGGTGCTGGCGTCGGCCGCCACGATACTGGCGATGTGGGCGAACCCGGCGTAGCCATGACATAGGGAGGCATTCGTCGTGGTGGAGCGTTGAACGACACCCGATAGGGCCTGGACCAGTGCGCGTTCGGCGAAGTCTTGGCGGTGGGTGTCACCGGTGGCCATGGCGGCCAGTTGTTGGGCCCGGGCCAGGCCGGCGGTGCCGTAGCACCAGCTCGGTGGCTGCCGGTCGGTGGTGTCGTGGTGTCCGGCGCGCAGGTGAGCGAGGTTGACCCAGTACGGCCAGACTGGGCCCGCGCCGGTGTCGGTGCGCCACCGGTCCAGCCAGGCGCAGATCCGTCCCATGGCCTCCCGCTGGCCGTCCACGGTGATGCCGTGTCGAGTTGCGAGCGCCTGCAGGGCGAGCACACCACCGATGCCGTGTGCCACACCAGTGTTGCCGTGGCCTCCGGGGAACTGGCCGCTGTCGCGCCCGGAGGGACTCGACGTGGTCCACCAGCCGGGCAGGGCCTGCCCGTCGCCCCTCACGGGCTCGGTGAGCCGGACGAGGTAGTCGAGGACGGCGTGCAGCGCCAGGCCGTGGGGGTCGCGGCGCAGCAGCAGGGAGCCGACACCGCTGAGACCTCGAATCACGTCGAAGTCGGCGAGGGCGGGCAGCTCGCCCCGGTCCATGCGGGCGTGGGCGTCACCGACTCGGTTGTGGGTGTCGACGGCAATGGCGTGGTCAAGGCGGGCCAGCGCCCGGGTGTAGGCGCCGGGCCGGTGCGCGGCGGCGCAGGCGAGGACGTGGGCGAGGGCTGGGGCGCCGTAGAACAGGTGACTGTCGGGTCCGGTGGTGAGCGCGGCGCGCGCCGTGTAGGCGAGCCAGTCGTGTGCCCGCTCCCATGGTCCGAGTCCGGCGGCGGCGCGCTCGACGTGTAGCAGCGCGATTCCGGGCGCGCCATGCGCCAGGGATTGCCGCCACCAGATCGCCTCGGTCAGGTGCGTGGGCACGGTATCGGGGCGCGCCAGTCGATCGGCGACGGCGCCGGCCATGGCGCTGGCGAGGTGTTCGCTGGTCATGGCTGACGGCCTGTCGTGCGGGCCGTCCAGGCGAGGGCCGCGGCACGGGCCAGGTACAACCCGGTGGCTTCGCCGTCGAAGTCGATGCCGCTGGCGCGCACGAAGTTGGCGTGCAGGAGGGACCGGAGAACGTCATCGACGGCGATGCCCTGGGTGTGTGGGCCGTCGAGGTGGCGGCGGTAGGCGGCCAGAGCCGTCTCGCGCGGCGGCCACACGTCGTGGATCGCCGCCCCACCAGGTGCGGCGCGCAGACACGCCCAACCGCCGCGGGGATCAGCCAGGCGAACAGCCTCGGCGAAGACCGGCCGCGGCACCGGCGTCGGGGCGGTGGCCGGCACATGGTCCAACAGCCACCGCATGCCGGCGGTCGCGCTGCCGGTGAACGCGATCGTGATGGCGACTGTGTGGGCGGCCGTGAGTGCCAGCCGGTGTGGGTGGCACAGTTGGCCCAGCTGAACCAGCAGGGCCCGGGAGTCGGCGCGAAACACCTCCTCCGCGGCAGCCCAGGCCGGGCCCGATCCCCAGCGCCCGATCTCCGGATGGGATGTCGGGTACCGCAGGTCGCGCACCAATCCGATCCGGTTGAGTTCCTCCGCCCAGGTGCTGACCGCGCGGGCCATCTCACCGAACCTCGCCGGGTCGGTCAACGCGAACCGTAGCCGCAGGTGGTGGTCGGGATCGCGGTAGCGGATGTACCACCAGGCGGGTTCGTCGAACTCGGCCAGCAGCGCGGGAAGGTATCCGGACAAGATGGTGTCCTGGCGGTGGACATCCCCGTACAGGCTGGCCAGCATGACCCCGCAGACGGCAGGCGTGTGGGTGTGCTCGCGGCCGACGACGCGTGCGCCGGTCGGTGTCGGCAGCGGCGGCCACGATGCCGGTTCGGTGGCGACGACCGGAACGATGAGTTCGTGGGCGCGCCCGCCGCACCAGTCGTTGGTGTCGTGAACGCCGGGGGCTTCGATCAGCACCGCGTGCGGCGTCGAGGCGAGGTGGGTGCGCAACAGGACACGGTGCCCGCAGCGGTCCAGGTCCAGTGGCAGCAGCCGGTCCCCTTCGGCCAGATACACCAGGCCCGGTACCCGCCGCTGCGCCCGCCACACGGTCAGGGCACGCTCCCAGGCGACCAACGGCGCCCCGCGGGCCGGGAGGTCGGATGCCTCCAGCCGCCACCGCGCCGGGGACAGGACGGTACGGCCGTAGCGCAACCGTGGCAGGAACGGCAGGCACCCGGCAGCGCCCCAGGAGAACACTGTGACCTGCGCGCACTGCGCCCGGCTGAGTTCGATCAGGAACCGGGCGAGGGGCGGGGTGTGGGTCTTGAGGTTCAGCGCATGCGCACCCGCGGCCTCCACCCGCAGTCCACGGGCCGGCGCCGCCAGGTACATCCGGTGGCCGTCGCAGCCCACCGCGAGATCGTCGATGGTCAAGACCCGCTCGTCAGCGGTGCGGTACTCGGCAAGACTGACCACGGTGGGCAGGATCGGCATCGCCCGCGTGACGTGCGCGGTCGCGGGGTCCAGTGGCGGGAACGACAGCTGTGCCGCCACCGTGTCACCGTCGGTACCGGGCAGATCCGTGAGGGTACGCGCCAGGCCGGTCCGGCCCTCGGGGTCCAGGACGCTGAGGAACCGTCCGGTCAGCACGCCAGCCGCACGCGAGACGTTGAGCACCTCGATCAGGAAGTCACCGCACGCCATGGCCGCGTGGCTTGTGGCACGTATCCGGACACCGATCTCCAGATGCGCCGGTGGGCGGTGCTGCGTCGGCCCCAGCCGCAGCGCCGAGATCAGGTGCTCATCCACGACAACCTCGTCGAGGCCGTCGAGGGCGGCGCGTTGGGCCAACCCCAGCAGGGTCTCGTCCCGGCTCGACATCGGCGAACGGGGCTCTGGTACGACCGTACCCGGGTAGCCGTCAGGCCAGCCGATGCCGCTGTCGCCGATCACCTCACGCAGCGGAACCAGCGAACCGATACCGAACCGTTCGTAGAACCGCTGGTGGTAGCCGCGCCACGTCGGCGTCCCCACCGGATAGGCGCTCAACCGGGTCAGCACCCACGCGGCGTGTTCGACCTCCCGCGCGACCTGCTCGGGAAGAACGAAGGTCCCGTCGAGCCGAAGGTCCAACGCCAAGGGGTGCCGTGTGGTGGGCGCCAGCTCACGCATCCGGGTGGAGGCTGCTACCCGGATCTGGCGTCCCTCAGCGGCGGGCGTCTGGTTGTGCCGCTCAAGCATTGAGTGGACCTCCCGCACCGCCGTGGCCAGCCCACCGACCGCGCCAAGGGTGGGGGCGCCGACCGCGTCCAACTGGTCCACAAGATGCCCCAAGGCGTCCGGCTCGGTGCTGGGTGCGCGAACGCTGGTGAGCAGCGCACCACGCTGGACCAGTTCGGTGAGCATCGCGGTGATCTTCGCCCCGGGCGCCGTCGGATGGTCGGCCTGGATTGTCGCGGCCAGATCCTCCATCTGGATCGGTGTGCTGGCTGCTTCGATGACGGCGTGCACGACGGCGGTGTACCGCAGCGAGACCTCCACCGCGCCGATCCCCCGGGCGCGGGCCTGCGGCTGATACGGCACGACCAGCCGGTCCCCACGCACCATCAGTGTGGTGTTGGCGACCACCGGCAGCCGGGCGAGAAGTTCGGGGCAGTCCTCCAACCGCGCCAGCACACCGGCAAGCCACTCCGCCGCGGCCCGGGCTACAGGCCGGTGGTCGGTACCCCACCGCACCTGAGCGGGCGACGCGAAACTCGCCGACGCGACACCCGCCAGCAAACCGAACGGCGTGGCTCGCCCCGTCATGCGGTGCAGGTACCGCACCACCGACAGCACCGCACGCCGGGTCTTTCGAGCCGGGGGAACCTCGGCGGCGCACAGCGCCCGTACCTGCCGGTCCAGCGCCGGGCTGGCGTGCTCGATCGCGTCGGCGAGGTGGTCGATCGCCCAGACCTGTCGAAGCCAGGTCACGCCGGCTGCGGCTGCCCCGGGTGTCGAGTCGGCCAGGTCCGGCCACGGCGGGACCTCCGGCATCGGGTGGGCGGTGGCGCGGAGGAGTGCCGCACCAGCGACCCGGTACCCGGGCTGACGAGCGTACGGCGGCAAGACGACCTCCCGTGGCGGGTCAGACCGGTTCACGCCCGGTAGACGTATCGGATGGAGACCGGACACGACCGCGTCGACCGGTGGGCGGGTGATCGATCAGGCCATGTTGGTGACACAGGCTCCGCATGTACTGGTGCAACCGTCGTCGGTCACATTGACCAGGCCGGCCGGATCAGCCACCTCCAACACGGTGACGTCCAGGTCGAACCCGTCCGTGCATACGGTCGGGTGCTGCGGCAATGTGCTGCTGGACATGGGTGTCCTCCATCTCGAGGTTCCCGGACCGCGCCGGCCCGAGGGTTGGTGCCGATGGTCTGGATCAGCGGGTCAGCGCCGGCTACCGGTAGGGGGTCCAGACCGCGGCGTGATCCTGGTCGCGGAATGTCGTAAATCGATGGCGCCACTGTTCGGTAAGCGCCGGGTTGCGTCGCAGGACCGGCACGACACTGGTGACGAGCTGCAATTCACGAAGCTTTCGCAACACCGTGAAGCCGGGCCACCTGGTCAGGTCCGTTCCGTAGGCGTGGGCGAGTTGGGTGGGCGCCTCGCCCACGTAGCGGAACCGAAGTCCACCAACGGCCACGGGAGTGAGATCCCACTCCCGTGGGCCGTTGGCCGCAGAATCGAAATCGCAGATCACCGGCCCGCCGGGTCCGGGTATCAGGTTGCCGAGGAAAGGGTCGCCGTGGATCGGTCCGGGTGGGAGTTGGCAATCCAGACGGCTCAGTGCGTCTTCAAGCTCGTCGCACGTCGCGTCCAGGAACTCGCGGTCGCTGTCGCTGAGCATGTCGGTTTCGGTGAGACGCTGCCGTATTGGCCGCAGTGGACGCCAGGTGGGCAGCGGCTGCTCGGGCGGGGGCAGCGCGTGGTAGCGGCGAAGGATCCGCCCAAGGTCGGTGCCGGTGGGGGCGGGGCCGATGTTCGGTACCTGTCGCCACAGGGTTGCCAGGTGGCCTCCGGACCGGACCGGTTGGTCCACGCGAGGGTCGAGCCGCACGCTGGGCATGTCGTGCGCGGCGAGCCAGCGTGCCACTGTGATCACTGTGGGGACCCGGTCGCGCGCCGTCTGCGACCCGGCGATACGGATCACCACTGGTGCTCCAGCCAGTTCGAACACGGCGTTGTTGGTGAACTTGATCAACTGTGCTCCGGTCGGGTCGAGACCCGCTGTTGCGCAGACGTCGTGGAGCGCGATCCGAAGCGTGTCGGGGACCGTGGTGGAAGTCGCGTGACCGGCGGTGCCTGCGCCGCCGGTCACGACGCCGCTCGCAAGCTCGCGATCTGGTGCCCCAGATCCTCGAGGGCGGTATCGCCGTGGCGCGTGGCGGCGATGCTCTGCAACGGTTCGAGCCGATCCAGGGTGCGCAGCGAACGAACACCGGAGGCGGTCGCCTCGCGTCCCACCGCCAGCCCCACGTCCCGGTTTCCGGCCCGCAGGTGCGCCACCGCGAGGGCGGTCCGCTCGAAAACCAGGCTGCGCGTCATGTCCGGTCCCCGCAGCCCAATGGCCTGATTGATGTGGTCGATCGCCTGCGTCAGTTCACTGGCGGTCGCGTTGGTTTGTGAGGAGTAGGTCACTCCAATGGAGGCGTGCAGGTCCGCATCGCCGAAGAAACGCACCCAGGCCGGAGCTGAGGTGCGGTCGGCGCGGGTGAACTCGTCCCGGGCGCGCCCGAGCGAGCGCCGGACCTGCGGTCGGTCGCCGAGCAACGCGTAGGCCCATCCTTCGTTGGCGCACAGCATCGCCACCGTCAGCCCGCAACCACTGTCCTGGACGGTGATCTGCCCCAGCTGGAAGAAGCGCAGCGCCTCACGGGGCATGCCACGGTGGAGGTGGAGCCGTCCCGTGCGGTACAGCACGTTCGCGGCCAGCGACAGATCTCCGGCGTGTTTGGCCTGTTCGAGGGCGCGTGCGAAATGTTTTCGCGCAATGGAGTACATGCCGACATCGAATGAGGTCCAGCCCGCGAGATTGTGCAGGTCTGCCAACGCTCGATGCAGGCGGGTACGGGTCCGGTCGGCGCAGGATGCGGTGAGGAGTTGCTGTGTCCACCGCACGTGGGCGGCTACCGCGTCACGGCAGGCTCCTCCGCCGTACCGGTAGTCCAGGGCACGCATCGCGGCGGTGAGCGTCTCGACGTGCTCCACGTCGCGCATTCCGATGCCGGTGGGCGCGGGCGCGACCTGCCGGTCGATGGGTTGCCACCAGTGGGCGACGTCCTCAACGGAAGTACCCATCGCGACGTTCGCGGCATGCCGGAGGAGCCGCCTGACTTCGTCCCGCTCGTCGGCGTTCCCAGAGCACGTCGCCGTCGCCAGGTCGAGGGCTATTTCCGTTGATTCGTCGTAGGCGAGGCCCATGTATCCGCGCGGGATGCCCAATCCGTCGGCGACCCGCACCAACACGTCGTGGGCCATGACGCGGCGGCCCTTGAGGATCTCATAGACCTCGGACGGGCTCTGGCCGGTCAGGCGAGCGATGTGGCGCTGGGACACCCCCACCCGCTGGAGGCGTTCGTAGACGGCCTTCAGGTCGCGGAACGCCAACGCCATCCGCATCTCACGGTGCTCCCAGACCGTCGGCGCGACCTGGCCGGTCGAGTGCTGATCAACGTTCATCTGATCCCGCCTGCCGTCCGGTGGTCGATTCTGTCCCAGCAGGCTAGCTGCCGCACCCTCATGTCCGGAATCCCCGACAGGCCAAGGCGACTAGCGCGACTAGGCGTCGCGACCAACCGTTCAAGCGCACTAGCAGTGAGGCTTACCCACTGCGGTGTGTCAGCGAAATCTGATCACCGGAGTTCCACCCGCCACCGGGTGATCCGAGCGGCGGAGCCGGGTCCTCGGGTATCGCCCTGTCCGCCGCGATGCCGCCGACCACCGGATCACAGGGAGGAAACGGTATGCGTCACGGTTCAGCAAGTTCCCAGGCCCACGACCCCTGCCAGGCCAAATCTCGAACATCTCCTAATATCGTCGTCGCGCCGGAGGCCGTCGCTCAGATCACATGGCTGGCTGCGGAGGGCTGCCCAGCGGAGCGGATCGCCCGTGGATTGCGGATGACCCAGCGGGAAGTTCGGTTGGTGCTGCGCACCGCCTCGGGGCACGGCCAGGGGCGCGTGGTGTCGTGATCCGAGGGATGTCACCCGCCGGCAGAGCACCCCGTCGACTCGCGCCGTCGGGCCAGCCACCACCCGGGGTGTGGTGCGAGCCGGTAATGCGGTCGGCGTTGACCGCCCAGGACGTCGGGGCGGTGTATCGGCTGCTCGGTGCGTACGGATACAGCCAGCGTGCGATCGGTGAGCTGACCGGACACGAACAACCGGAGGTGTCCGCGATCGTCAACGGTCGCCGGGTGATCTCACGGGCGGTGTTGGCACGAATCGCCAACGGGTTGGGCATACCACCGGGACTGCTGGGGGTGGCGTGGTGCACCCACCCCCACTGCGACGCATCGGACGGTGAGCCATCTCGGTCGGCACCGGCCGGGATGGATGCGAGCTACGTCGCGGCGTGGCCTGGCCTTGGTCGCGACGCCGGTCAGGACCGGTAGTGACCGACCAGCCCACCGGGTGGGCGGCGGCTCCCCGGGCCCCGGACGCCGCAGGGCTTCGGGTCGCGGGTGAACCCGTAGCGGTGGGCGTGGCGGGACCGTCCACGCCCACCGCTACGGGGCGAAACGAGCGCCACAACAGCGTGGGTGACCAGGGACGCTGCGGTTTAGGGCCGGGGTAGCCGGTGCTGTTCAGGCGGGCCGTCGCTGCTGCTCCACGTTCTCCCCGATGATCGACAGGGGGTGCCGCCGCAAGACACAGCGAAGTACGACGGCAACCATAGGTGCTCGCGGTGGGTGCGCAACCGGAACTGCTGGCGGAGACGCCGTTGGGGGAGTTCACCAGCCGGGAGAGGCGCACGGTCGGCGGGTACCCGACCAGCGGGAGATGCTGGCCCGCACGTTCGGGTGTGCTCGAGTGGTGTTCAACGACGCGCTCCGTACCCGCCAGGACGCCCACGCGGCCGGGGGGGAAGATCTCCGACACGCAGGTGCAACGCCGCGTCGTGACCCTCGCCAAGCTCACCGGAGAACGGGTGTGGCTGGGCGAGGTCGCCTCGGTCGCGCTGGTGCAGGCATGCCAGGACGCCCGACGCGCCTACCGGAACTGGCTCGCCCTCGTTCGTTGTTGAGGTCGCTGACCGACCACTACCTGCCAGCCTGAACGACGTTGGGATCGACCTCGGTCTGGACCGGTTGGTTTCCACCTCCGGCGGGGAGATCGTGGCGAACCCGAGCCACCTGCGCCGCAAGTCCCGCAAGCTCGCCCGGCTCCAACGCCAGCTGGCACGCAAGGAGAGAGGCCCGGCGAACCGCGCCAAGGTCGGCCGCTGGTTCCCGTCGTCGCCGACAGTGCTCGGCATGCGGGCGCCGGGACGGGCCGAAACCCCTCGACGTCAGGGCGTGGACCTGTCGCGTGTGCGGCACCGAGCACGACCGCGACGTGAACGCGGCCAGGAACATCCTGGTCGAGGGTCGCAGACTGGCCGCCGGGCTGGCGGACAGCAACGCCTGCGGAGGCGACGTGAGACCGGGACCCGTCCCGGCGGTTGCCCGCGAAGCAGGAACCCGCCGAGGTGCCGCATGAGCGGCACTGGAGGAATCCCGGCCGTTCACGGCCGGGAAGAAGTCAATGTTCGGGTCCTGCCGCACGATGCGGTCCAGCCAGGCCAAGACATCGTCGGTCAACCCACCCGGGGGTGCGGTGCCGCCGCTGGCTCGCTGGCGGCGGGTACGGCGGCGGCCGGCTCCGGCAGATCGAGCTCCGTGGCTGGCGGCGGGGGTGAGTTCAGCAGAGTTCCGGTCGCCACCGCCGCGGCCAGCCCGGCGACGATCACCGGCGTCCAGTTGAGCAGCAGCGCCGCGCCCTGCGGCGAGACGAGCAGCACCAACCAGGCGCACATCCAGGCGAGCCCGAGCACGGCGCGCTGCCCCAGCGGCGCCACGGCGAGCAGGGTCAGCGGCCACATCAGGTACCACGGCTGGACGACCGGGCCGAGCATGACGAGCACCAGCAGGGCCACGCCGAGCGCCCGGACCGGGTGCAGCCGGTAGGACCGCGTCCACAGGACGATCCCGATGACCGCCGTGATGGCCTGCCCCCCGAGCCGGAACGCGGCGATCGTCGCGTTGCCCGGATCGACCAGTCGGGTCACGCCACGCAGCGCGTTGAACGCCATCGCCAGGCCGGTCGGGATCGACAGGAAGTTCACCACCTCACCCGCGCCGTTGAGCTGCCGCATCCAGCCGATCCCGAGCCCGGTGGCGAGGGTGGCCAGCACGAAGGTCAGCACGGCGAGTCCGGTGACCCGGACCGTCGCGGCGAGCCATGGGCGCTCGGCCCTGATCCGGGCCGCCCAGATCGGTACCAGGAACCCGACCGCGAGCGCGGCCGGCACCTTGATCAGCACTGCCAGGGTGCACAGCACCACGGCCAGAGCCAGCCGACGCCGCGCACGGTCGGACCCGGGTGTGACCTCCATGGCCACCGTGAGGCCGGCGACCACCAGGCCCAGCATCAGCGCGTCGTTGTGCCCCCCACCGATGAAGTGGATCAGCAGCAGCGGGTTGAGCAGGCTGAGCCACACCGCGAGCCGCGGGTCGCCGCCGCAGGCGGTGGCAAGCCTGGGCAGGAACCGTGCGGTGAGCAGCACGCCGCCGGCGGCGATCAGGCGCATGGACAGGACGGTGAGCACGACGTGGTCCCGGGTGACGATCGCGACCATCCGTCCGAGGGTCAGCCACAGCGGCCCGTACGGCGCCGGCGTGTTCACCCAGAGCTGCTCCACCTCGTCCAGGAACGGCCCGGGCAGCGAGAGCGGGCCCACCGAGTACGGGTCGAGGCCGGCATGGGTGATCTGCGCCTGGGCCGCGTAGCTGTACAGGTCACGGCTGAACAGCGGAACGGCGACCAGCAGTGGGCCGCCCCACCACCAGCCGATGCGGAGCAGGTCGCGGACCGCGGTACCGGCGCCGGAAGGCCCGGAGCGCACCACCCGGCCGAGGTACAGCCAGGCCAGGGTGAGGGTCGCCGCGCCGAGGTAGGTCAGCCCCAGGGCCACCGTCGGTCCGGCTCCGCGGCGGAGCACCGAGATCAGCGGGATCTGGGCCACCGGGTCGTACGCGGGGAGGGCGCCCGCCCCCAGCGAGCCGAACACCAGCAGCAGCGAGCCGGTCAGGCCGGTGAGCCGCACCCCCCGCAGTGAGGGTTCTCGGCGGAGAGCTGCCACGACGGCCCGCGTCGCGGTCACGCCCGGGTGGCGGTCGGGACGGTGGCCCGCGGCCGCTTGGCCACGCTCCGCTCGACCAGCACCGCCACGCCCGCGACGACGCCGCCCACCAGGATCGCCTCGACGATGTCCCTGGCTGCCAGCGCGCCACCGCGGGGCATCAGCACCATGGCCATCGCCGCCGAGGCGCCGGCGACGAGGGAGCGCACGTTCTCGTCCCGGCTCGCCGCGGCCAGCAGCACGAAGCCCCACAGCAGGTACCACGGCTGGACGACGGGGCCGAGCGCCACCACCGCGATGAGCGCGGTGCCCAGCGCGGCGACCGGTCCGATCTGTCTGGACCGCAGCAGCAGTACCGCGCACACCGCGACGGCGACCAGGCCGCCGGCACCGCGCCAGGCGGCGATCGCGCCGTCGAGGTGGTCGCCAGCGCCGAACCAGCCGCCCACGAGTCCGGTGAGCTGGCCCATCGTGGTGGTGACCGACAGCCAGTTGCGCACCTGGCCCGGCGTCTGCAGGGCGCCCAGCCAGCCGTAGCCGAGGCCGCAGGCCGCGCTCGTCACGGCGATGGTGCCGGCCGCCGTGGCGCTGGTGAGAAGCGCAGCCCGGGTCAGCCGGAGCCGACCGGTGAGCTGCTGACCCCACAGCGGCACGCAGAACGCCAACGCCAGCCCGGCCGGCGCCTTCACCAGCAGGGCGAGCGCGCACAGGATCACCCCGAGCGCGGGCAGGCCGTCGAGTACGAGGGTGAGCCCGGCGACCATCAGCCCGATCAGCAACGCGTCGTTGTGCGCGCCGGCCACCAGATGCACCAGAACCAGCGGGTTGAGCACGCCGAGCCACAATGCCGCGTTCGGGTCGACCCCGAGGTGGTTGGCGAGCCGGGGGAGGAAGTGCACGATGAGCAGCACACCCATCAGTGCCAGCACCCGCAGGCCGAACACCGCCGGAGCGGTCCGCTCGCCGGTCAGCCACACCGTGCGCGCGGCCAGGGTCAGGAACACCGGGCCGTAGGGCGCGGGTGTCGCCGTCCACAGCCGGTCGACGTCGTCGCGCAGCCCGCTGTCGAGCGCCTCCGGGCCGTAGGCGTACGGGTCCAGGCCGTGCAGCACCATCGCACCCTGCGCCGCGTAGCTGTACACGTCCCTGCTGAACAGCGGCGGTGCGAGCATCAGCGGGGCGGCCCAGCCGGCCGCGGTGAGCAGCAGCTCGCGGCGGGTCGGCCGGGCGGCCGCTGGGCTGGTGCCGCGGACCAGCCGGCCCAGGTGCATCCACGCGACGACCAGCAACACCAGGCCGCCGTAGGCGCAGATCGTCGCGAGCTGGGTGAGCTCAAGGACCTGGGAGACCGAGAAGTCCTTCGGGTGCTGGGGGTAGGCCCCGGCGAGCAGCCCGCCGGTGGCCAGCAGCAGCGAGCCGGCGAGCCCGACCGCGCGCTGCCGGGTCAGCCCGTCCGTGCCGAGGGTGAGCCGCCTGGAGATCATGGCCATCGGTACGCCGACCCCGGGCTGCGTCCCGGACCCGCTGAACACCACGTTTTCCACCCCCGGTGCGAGGTTTCCGGGCGGACCCGACGGCTCACGGTACCGGGTCGAGCCGGATCTCCCCGCATTCGCCGTGCCGCGGTCCGGGACCGGGGCGTCAGGGTCGAGCACCATGACCCGATCGTTGGCCGGCGACGTGGCGCATCAGCCGGACCTCGCCGTCGCCGCGACCGCGAGGTCGCGCAGCGCCTGCGCGGCGGCGGGCTCGACGGGTCCGGTCGCCAGCGCGTCCAGTCCGCGCCCGACCCGTTCGGTGATCATCATCTCCATCTCGGCCAGCGCGCCGCTGGCCGAGATCAGCTCGCGCAGGGTGGTTACCCCAGCGGGTGACAGTGCCGGGTCGCCCAGCAGGCGGTGCAGCTCAGCGGCGTCGGCCGGCGGCGAGCGCAGGGCCGCGAGCGCGACCAGGACCGTCCGCTTGCCCTCACGCAGATCGTCGCCGGCCGGCTTGCCGGTGCGGGCCGGGTCGCCGTACACCCCGAGCACGTCGTCGCGCAGCTGGTAGGCCTCGCCGATCGCGGCGCCGTACCCGGAGTACGCGGCCAGCAGCTCGGCCGAACCGCCGGCCAGCCGGGCGCCGAGGTGCAGCGGACGCTCCACGGTGTAGGCCGCCGTCTTGTAGCGGGCCACCCGGAGCGCGGCCTCGACGGTGCCGGCACCCCGCGCCTGCTCCAGCACGTCGAGGTACTGCCCGGCGATGAGCTCGCCGCACATCCGGTCGTAGACGGCCAGCCCCCGGTGCACGGCGGCGTGATCCAGACCGCAGCCGTGCAGCAGCTCGGTCGACCACATCAGGCACAGGTCACCGAGCAGGATCGCGGCGGCCGCGCCGAAAGACTCGGGTGAGCCGGACCAGCCGGAGTCCCGGTGCAGCGCCGCGAACCGGCGGTGTGCCGTGGGCCGACCGCGCCGGGTGTCGGAGCCGTCCATCACGTCGTCATGCAGCAGGGCGCTGGCGTGCAGCAGCTCCAGGCTGCTCGCCGCCGCGACCATCGCGTCGGCCGCCGGCCCGGACTCCTCGCCGCCAGCCCCCCGCCAACCCCAGTACGCGAACGCCGGCCGCAGCCGCTTGCCCCCCGCCAGGAACTCGACCGCGGCGTCCACCACCGGTGCCATGTCCGCGGCGATCGCCCCGAGCCGATCCCGCTGGCCGGCCAGGAACTCCCGTAGCACCCGGTCGACCCGGTCGGCGACATGGGCCGGCAGAGAGGTCACCACGGCAGTATCCCGCTGCCTCCCCGAAGGCCGATCAGCCCCCTCCGCCGTTGCGCCGGCGAGGCGAACCATCCCGTGCCGTTACCCTTGCCAGATGGGTTCTACCGTGCGTGACCGGTTGGCTGCGGGCCGGCCGACGTTCTCCTTCGAGTTCTTTCCACCGAAGAACGACGCCGAGCAGGCGACGCTGTGGCGCACGATTCGTGAGCTGGAGTCGCTGGGCCCGTCGTTCGTGTCCGTGACCTACGGTGCGGGCGGGAGCACCCGCGACCGCACGGTCGAGGTCACCGAGCGGATCGCGACCGACACCACCCTGCTGCCGGTCGCGCACATCACCGCCGTCGGCCACTCGGTGCGGGAGCTGCGCACCATCATCGGTCGGCTTGCGGGCGCCGGGGTGAGCAACATCCTCGCGCTGCTGGGCGACCCGCCGGGCGACCCGACGGGGGAGTGGGTGGCGCACCCGGACGGGCTGAGCTACGCCGAGGATCTTGTGCGGCTCGTCCGGGACAGTGGCGACTTCTGCGTCGGCGTCGCCGCGTTCCCGTTCAAGCATCCACGCTCGCCGAGTGTGGCGACCGATGTCGAGGCCTTCATCCGAAAATGCCGCGCTGGCGCGGACTTCGCGATCACCCAGATGTTCTTCCAGGTGGAGGACTACCTACGGCTGCGTGACCGGGTCCGGGCGGCGGGGTGCGAGATTCCGATCATCGCGGGAATCATGCCGGTCACCCGGCTGGGCACGATCGCTCGCTCGGAGCAGCTGTCCGGGGCGCCGTTCCCGCCGGCGCTGGCCGAGCAGTTCGCCGCGCTGGCCGACCAGCCGGAGGCGGTCCGCCAGCTCGGCATCGAGCAGGCCAGCGCGCTGTGCGGCCAGCTGCTGGCCGAGGGTGTGCCGGGGATCCATTTCATCACCTTCAACCGGTCCACCGCGACCCGCGAGGTGTGGGTCAACCTGGGGCTGTCCTCGCGCGGCTAGCGGTTCGGCGCGCTCCGCCGTGCCGCGACCGGCCCGTCGAGCGCGGTGATGGTCGCCAGTGACGGCCCGCGGGTCGCCCGGGCGGCGCGTGCCGTCGCCTCGGCGTCCCGCAACACCCGCAGCGCGTTGCCGCTGGTGAGCTTGCCGAGCTCGGTGGTGGACCAACCGCGGTCCCGCAGGGTCGCGATCAGCTCGGGATAGCGGCTGACGTCCTCCAACCCGACCGGGGTGGAGTCCATCCCGTCGAAGTCGCCGCCCAGGCCGACCTGGTCGACGCCGGCCAGCTCACGGACGTGTTCCACATGGTCGGCGACCTCCGCGACGGTGACCACGGGTGGCGGGTTGGTCAGCTCCCAGGTCTTCAGGAAGGCCCACAGCGGCTCCAGGTCGCGGACGTCGACGCCGGCCTGCTGCGCGGCCTGCCTGCCTTCGGTGTACCAGCCGGCCCGGCGCTGGGACACGAACGCCGGCACGAAGGTGACCATGCAGATCCCGCCGTTGCCGGTCAGCGTGGCGAGCACGTCGTCGTGGACGTTGCGGGGGTGGTCGCAGAGTGCCCGGGCCGAGGAGTGCGAGAACATCACCGGTGCCTCGGTGACCCGCAACGCCGCCCGCATGGTGTCCGGGGCGACATGGGAGAGGTCCACCAGCATGCCCAGCCGGTTCATCTCGCGGACGACCTCGACTCCGAACGCCGACAGCCCGCCCACCCGGGGCTCGTCGGTGGCCGAGTCCGCCCACGGCACGTTGTCGTTGTGGGTGAGGGTGAGGTACCGCACGCCCAGCGCGTACAGCATTCGTAGCGCGCCGAGCGAGCAGTCGATCGAGTGGCCGCCCTCGGCGCCGAGCAGGCTGGCGATCGTGCCCCCGGCGATCGCCCGGTCGACGTCGGCGGCGGTACCGGCCAGGGTGAGCTGGTCGGGGTACCGCTCGACCATCCGGTGCACGTGGTCGACCTGGTCGAGGGTCGCCGTGACCGCGCCCGCGCCCTGCAACCGGGACGGCACGTAGACCGACCAGTACTGGGCACCGACACCGCCCCGGCGCAGCCGGGGGAGGTCGGTATGCAGCCGCGGCTGATGCTCGGCGAGGTCGAGCCGGTCGAAGTCGTAGCCGGCGTGGTCGCGCATCGCCCACGGCAGGTCGTTGTGCCCGTCGAGGATCGGATGCTCGGCGAGCAGCCGGGAGACGTCATCGGTCACGGCAGGCTCGGGACTCCCGCCGCGTCGCCGTCCTTCACCTGGACGAGGACGATCTCGTTGCCGTAGACGTCCCGGAAGTGCGCGACGTAGCTGTCCTGCTCCTCCCGTGGGTCCTCGCGGAATGTCACACCGAGCGAGGCGAGCCGCAGGTACTCGCCGTGCAGGTCGTCGGTGTAGAGGACCATGAGTGGCTGACCGCCGGTTTGCCGGCCGATCAGCGCGATCTGTTCCTCGTCGGCGGGCTGGAGCAGCCACAGCCCCACGCCGCTCTGGTCAGGCAGCCCGATGTGGACGAACCGGAAGCCATTGTCGCCGCGGCCATCGAAGAGCCGCTGAAAGCCGAGCTGGGCGTAGAACTCGACAGCCTCGTCGTAGTCGCGGACCAGGACCACGACCCGACCGACGCGGTAGATCACGGGTTTCCTCCCGAGTGGATCAAGCATCGACGCCGGCAGGGCGTGCGATGTTTTGTCGGATATCGCACAATATTCCGTGCGGGATGAACGGCGCGAGCTGGGCGCGGCTGTCGTGCGGCGGCCGGCTCGATGCCGCGGCGTCCCCCGCGTTCATGCCTGTCTCGCCGGCCGCGTCACGGACAGCGGGAGCTGGGCGCCCAGGATCCCGAACGGGCGGTTGTCCCCGGGGAAGTGGTGCCCGCGGGCCAGTGCCACAAACCCCATGTCCAGGTAGAGCCGCCAGGCCCGGGTGGGCCCTTCCGGGGTGGACAACAGGATCCGGGGCTGCGGCACCACACCGGCGAGGGCGAGCAGCAGGCGACGGCCGGTGCCGTATCCCTGGTAGCGGGGACGCACATGCAGCTCGCAGAGCTCGAACCCGTCGCGTAGCCAGGCCGCGGCGAGCTCCGGCCCGAGCGCGGCGCGGACCTGGTCGTGCCACCACTGGCCGGGCAGGCTGCGGTAGCCATAGCCGAACCCGGCGAGCTCGTCACCGCTGGTCAGGGCCGCCGAGGCTCGGTAGCCGGGCAGGCTGGTGTGCGCCACGGCGTGGTCACGCCGCTGGGTGCCGGTGCCGACGGGGTAGGCCATGGCGCTCTCGTAGACGGACATCGCCTCGTCCACCCGCTGCCGCATCTGCGCCGGGGACCAGTGCACGATGCGGGTGCGCTGGTCGACCCTCATGGTGGACCACCGTCAGCGACGCGGTGGCGGGCACGGCGCCCGGCAGCCAGCCAGGCACCTGCGGTGGCGGTCTGCGTCGCGGCTCGGGTCACGACCGGCAGCGTAGTAGCTCTTGGGCGGCATGCCACGCCAAGGACTCGGCCGGACGGGTCACGGCACCGCCGGCTGGCCGCCGCGGACCCGCCGGGTTCCCGCCGATGCCCCTTGCGCGATCGTCGGTGGGCGGGGTTAGATTTCCTTCATTCGAACGTACGTTCGATCCGGCTGTCCCGAGGGGCCAGCCGGGCAGACCAGACCGCCGGCGTCACGCCAGCGCGGTCCAGACAGGGAGGAGCAGCGATGCCGCTGCCAGGACGTACCGTGGCGGGTCGCACCGGCCGCCCGGTCAACGTGGCGTTGCCGACCCGGCTGTCGCGGCCGGCGCTGGAGCTGGTGGCGCAGGCCCGCCGGTCGCTCCAGGAGGCATGGGAGCACACCTGCCCGGCCGACCGGTACGCCGCAGCCCACCTCGCGGCGCTGCGTGGTGCGGCCGCCGTGCTCGCCGCGCGGGCCAGGCCGGCGACCTCCTCCACCCGGCGGCGGCCGACCAGCGCCTGGGTGATGTTGACCTCCATCGCGCCGGAGCTGGGCGAGTGGGCCACCTTCTTCGCCGCCGGTTCGGCCAAGCGCGCCGCCGCCGAGGCCGGCTCGACCGCTGCGGTGACCCGCCGGGACGCCGACGACCTGGTGCGGGATGTCGACGCCTTCCTCGCGGTGGTGGAGGCGACTCTCAGGATCTGCCTGGCCTCGGGACGGGTCGCTCGCGCGGGATGAGGTGTCAGCGTCCTGGGGAGCCGCGGGGACAGCGGCTAGGCTACGCACGCCGTCGGCGGTGGACCTCAGGCGGCCCGGTGAGCGGCAGAGGAGGCGGTCGTGGCGGATGACCCACGGTCCCACGAGTCGCCACGCACCGCCGTGGTGTGGTCCGTGCTGCGGGCGGAGCTCCGGCGGCGCCGGGACTTGGGGGTCACCGAGCTCGCCGTGCTCGACGTCGGGGGCGGGAGCGGTGTGTTCGCGGTGCCTCTGGCGGAGATGGGGCTGACCGTCACGGTGGTCGACGCGAGCGCCGACGCCCTCGCAACCCTGCAGCGGAGGGCCGCCGAGGCCGGGGTCGCCGGCCGGGTGGTCGCGGTGCAGGGAGACGCGGACCGGATCGCGGAGGCCGTCCAGGCCGCCTCGTACGATCTCGTGCTCTGCCACAGCATTCTTGAGGTCGTCGAGGACCCCGGTCAGACCATCGCCACGATCGCCCGGCTGTTGCGCCCTGGTGGCCGCGCGAGCGTGCTGGTGGCCAATCGGGTTGCCACCGTGTTGGCTCGGGTTCTGAGCGGCCGCGTCGCCGAGGCGGCCCGAGCGTTTGCTGACCCGGCCGGCCGGTCCGGTGCGGCCGATGCGGTGCGTCGCCGGTTCGACACCGGGGTCCTCACCGGGTTGCTGGAGGCCGGCGGCCTCGTCGTGGAGCGGCTGCACGGGGTGCGGGTGGTCGCCGACCTGGTGCCCGGAGCGATGCTGGAGGGAGTACCGGGGGGCGTGGAGGCGCTGCTCGACCTGGAGCTCGCCGCCGCCGCGACACCGCCCTACCGTGACATCGCCGCCCAGCTGCACGCGTTCGCCCGACGGCCCTGACCATGGGGGGGTGTGGTGGGGCGCAGCGGACAGCTTCCCCGGATCGGCCCGGCCGGCACGCCGGCCGATGATTCAGGCTGTCCGATCCTGCACGTGGACATGGACGCCTTCTTCGCCAGCGTCGAGGTGCGCAGGCGTCCGGAGCTCTCGGGCAAGGCCGTGATCGTCGGAGGCATCGGTCCGCGCGGCGTGGTGAGCTCGGCCAGCTACGCCGCGCGCGGCCACGGCGTGCGCAGCGCCATGCCGATGAGCCGGGCCCGCCAGCTCTGTCCGCAGGCCGTCGTCCTCCCGCCGGATCTGCCGCACTACGTCGAGATCTCGCGAGGCGTGATGGATGTCTTCCGGTCGGTGACACCGCTGGTGCAGCCGCGGTCGCTGGACGAGGCGTTCCTCGACGTGTCCGGCGCGGTCCGGTTGATGGGAAACCCGGCCACGATCGGGCAGCTCGTGCGGTCCCGGGTCACCGAGCGGTACGGCATCACCTGTTCGGTCGGCGTGGCGTCGACGAAGTTCCTGGCCAAGCTCGCCTCGACCCGGTGCAAGCCGGACGGCCTGCTCGTGGTGCCCCGCGACGGCGTGTTGGAGTTCCTGCACCCGCTTCCCATCGGCGCGTTGTGGGGGGTCGGCGAGCGTACCGCCGATCGGCTCGGCCAGCTCGGAATGCGGACCGTGCGAGATGTCGCCCACGCCCCGCTGACCGTGCTCCGGGGGGCGGTCGGCCGGACGGTCGCGGCGCACCTGCACGAGCTTGCCTGGGGTCGGGAGGCCGGCGGCGTGTTGCCGGAGAGCGTCGAGAAGTCGATCGGAGCCGATGAGACCTTTGAGGTGGACGTCGACGACCCGCGGCTGATCCATCGTGAGCTGCTGCGGCTGGCGGAGCGGACCGCGGCCCGGCTGCGGGCGGCCGGCCAGCTCGGGCGGACCGTCACGGTGCGGATTCGGTTCGCTGACTTCACCACGATCACCCGATCCCGCACCGCGGCCGTGCCCACCAATGCGGGGCAGGAGATCTACTCGATCGTCCGGCAGCTGTACGGGGCGCTGCGGCTTGGCCGGACGCCGATCAGGCTGGTGGGTGTCCGGGTGGAGGGGCTGAGCGCTGCTCAGGGCACCCCTGAGCAGCTCGCGCTGGGGTCACGGGAATCGGGCTGGCGGGAGGCGGACCGAGCCGTCGACCGTGCGGTGACCCGATTCGGGGCGGGGGTGGTCCGCCCGGCCGCTCTCGTGCCCCCTCGGCCGGCGTCGCGACCGGTACGCGGCGCGGCCGCGGGTGACCTGCCGAGTTGACCGTGGCCGGGTGGGCGCCCGCTGCTCGCCGGTCAGTCCTCGTCGAAGCGACGCCGGAAACGCTCCTCCATCCGTCGCAAGAGAGTCTGCCGGTGTCGCTTACGCGGTTTCCCCTGCTCGCTGACGACCTTCAGATCCGCCTTGCCGAACATGCGCTTTCCCTGCGACACGGCGTACACCACGGTGGCGAACATCAAGAGGAAACCGGCCACCGCGAGCGGCACCGACGGGATCATGACACCGACCAGCAGCGCGCCCACGCCGAGCGTGAAACCGATCGTGGCCCGCACGATCTGCCGGCGGGCGTGCGTGTGCAGGTTCGTAGAACTCACCGTCGAGGCGAACTTCGGGTCCTCGGCGTACAGCGCTCGCTCGATCTGCTCGAGCAGGCGCTGCTCATGCTCAGAGAGCGGCACGGCGCTCCTCCCCGCAATGCGCCCGCTGCGAGTAGTCCTCGCGGCGGATGATGAGTCAGCCAGCGGCCGCGGCCCGGTCGCCCACTCCAGGATACGAGCCTGCGGCCGGGCGGGAAAGGCGGGCGCGCACTCTCGATGCGACCGGGTGCGGCTGCGGAGCCGAGCATCCGGTGGCCGACCCGCCCGGCCGGACCCGCCCGGCCGTCCGGTGCGCGGTCTCACCCGCGAGCATGGCGGCTCCGGCGGCCGGTCCGGCCGGCCCGACCGGCCCGACCGCTGAGCGACGCGAGCTGCGCCGGCAGCTCACCCAGCCGCCGGTCGACCGCGTCCCGGGCGGTGTGCAGCACCGACGGCGCGGCCCGGGCCCGCAGCCGGTGACGCCGGCCGCGGGCGGCGAGGAGGCCCCGCCGGACCGCGCGAACGGCGGTGGGCAGGTCCCCGTCGACGCGGGCGTCCGGCGCGTACCTGCACCGTTCCTCGGCCATGGCCAGCAGCCGCATTCCGGCCGCCTGCGGTCCGTGCAGCGGGACCTCGTCGACCAGCCGCGCCGCGGTGGCCCTGGGTGACTCCGCCGGCCGCAGTACCAGGCCCAGGTCAGCGGCCGTCGCGGTGAACTCGTCCCACGCGGCCCGGGCCGCGGCCGCGGGATCGCCCCGGGTCGCGGTGGCCAGCCGCCTACGCCGCTGGGCGGTGCGGACCAGCCCTGGCGTCGCCACGGCGAACAGCACCAGCATGATCGCGAGACCGGTGCCGACCTGGGTCGGGGTGATGCCGTGCCGCGCGGTGACGCTCACGGCGGGATCCGCCGCGTTGTCCCGCTGCTTGGTGGGCTGGCTCTGACCCGCGGGGCGGGAGCTGGTGCTGCCCGGCGTGGGTGCCACCGAGACGCGGGGGGTGCTGGCCGGCGCCCACGGCTGGCCAAGGCTGCGGCCGGGTGTCGTCGGATCGGGCGGAGTGGGATCGAACGGGATCCAGCCGATGCCGGTGAAGTACGCCTCGGCCCAGGCGTGGGCGTCGGTGTTCAGGATCGACCAGTAGCCGTTGGCGGGCACGCCGTGGTGGGTGAAACCGATCACCACCCGGGCCGGCACTCCGGCAACCCGGAGCATGATCGCCATCGCGGCGGCGTACTGCTGGCAGTAGCCCTGCTTCTGCTGCAGGAAGTTGGCGAGGTCGTCCCCGGTGTTGCCGTCCTTGGTCGCGGTGGAGTACTCGAAGCCGTTGCTGGGGGCGAAGTAGTCGTAGATGGCGCGCGCCCGCTGGTACGGCGCCGTCCGGCCGCTGGTCAGCAGCCTTACCTGCGCGGCCACGGCGGGTGAGAAGTCCGGCGGGACGGCGCCCCACTCCTGCCTGACCGCGGCGTCGGCAGGGAGCTGCGCGCTGGCCAGCAACTGGTCCGCGGTTGGGTTTGGTGGCATCGCGATGAGGTCGTAGGACTTCCCGGCCGTGGTCGCAGCCGCGCTGAAGATCATTTCTCGATCACGGTCGTACTGCCAGCGGTCGCGGGGCGGCAGGCCGTCAATGGCGACGGTGCCCGCCAGCGTAGGGAGGTAGTGGTCGGCGAAGCCGGTGACGGTGACGTGGACGTCCAGGGTCGGGCCGCCGCGGGAGCCCGCTCCGAACAGCGGCATCGTCGCGGCCTGGTTGGCCACCGGCTGGGACATCTGCCAGCCCGCGCGGGTGTACTGGTCCAGCACCAAGGTGCGCAGGTATGACACCGAGCCGACGTCGCTGCTGAGCCGCATCATCTCCACCGGCGTTCCGCCACGCAGCAGCATGCCCCGGAGCAGTGAGAACGGTTCCAGCGTCGCGCCCGCGCCTCCCGACGACCCGCCACCGGCGCGGAGACTGGCCAGACCGTGGTAGGACAGGCCGGGCACGATCACCGGGAACAGTACGGCCGCCGCCAGCGCGACGGCGCCGGTCCTCCTGCCACGGAACCGGAACGGCGTCGGATCGCCGAAGCAGGACGGGTCGGTCGCACTCACCGGTCGGCTCCAGCGCAGCAGCCGCTCGTGCTCGTCGACGGCGAGCAGCAGCAGGAAGCCGGTGCCACCGAGGGCGAAGTACGGCCAGGGCACCGCGCCGGCGAGGATCGCGGTGGGCACGGCGTAGAGCAGCAGGATGACCAGGCCGCAGGCGGCCGGCCGGCGCATCGTCACCGCGATCGCGTCCATCGACAGCGCCACCCAGCCCACGATGGCGGTGGCCAGCAGCACCAGCCCGGGGGTCGCCGGGGCGGGCGCGGCGTAGGAGCCGAGGTCCGCGCCGGCGGCCCGCAAGCCGGCCGTGAGCAGGCGGAGCGTCTGCGCCGTCGGCAGCACGCCGCCGACGCTGCCGGCCCCGGCGAAGGTCCAGGTCAGGAAGGCCAGCAGCCCGACGGCGCCGACGGACGGGACGAGCAGCGGGGGGGTCCGCACCATCCGGGCGAGCAGGTGCGCGCCGGTGACCGCGGCGACCGCACCGAGCGCCGGCGCCAGCCAGCCGATCGTGCTGAACAGCGCGCCCAGCGGCGAGATCGCCAGCACCGTGGCGGTTCCGGCGGCCAGCGTGGCCCGGGTGTCCGGGTTCACGGCCCGGCCCCTGCCGAGGTGTCCCGGTTGGCCGCTGCCGGAGCCGCCACGGTGCCCGAACAAGCCTGCGACCAGACCTCGGCCAGCCGGGCGTCGCGGCCAGCCGGGACCACCCGCCAGCCGGCCTGGGTCAGCAGGTCGCGGGGCGCGGCCTGGTCGGTCCGGGCCCGTTCGGTCCGGGCCCGTTCGGCCGGCTCCGCGCCGGACAGCCACGAGGCGGTGTCCACCAGCACGGCCAGCCCGGCGCCGGCGGCGGGGCGGATCGCAGCCAGCGCGTGGGCGTCCGCGAGGTCGACCGCGCCGAGGATGGCGATCACCGGACCGCGGGCATCCATCACCGTACGGAGTGCACCGCTGGCTCGCTCCATGCCGTGGTGCGGGGAGAGCTCGACCTCGGCGAGGTGGTCGAGCAGGACGGCACCCTCGGCGAGGTTCAGGCCGGGGCGCGTCGGGCCGTCGTCGGTGACCAGCCGGAGCGCGTACCCGAGCCGGCCGAGGTGCGTCCCGATGCTCGCCACCGCGCTGACCGCCCATTCCAGGCTGGAGCCCGCTCCCAGCCCCTCGTGGGCCCGCCGCCGGCAGTCCAGGAGCAACGTCGCGGTGTGGTGCTGCGGCGGCTCCTCGCGGCGCACCATGAGCGTGCCGGCGCGGGCGGTCGACCGCCAGTGCACCCGGCGGAGGTCGTCGCCACGCCGGTACTCGCGGGTGCCCGCCTCGTCCTCGCCGCGCGCCGCCACCAGGCCGGTGGAGCGGTTGGTCTCGCCCGCGTGCCAGGCGCCACCGGTCGGTGCGCCGTCCAGCCGCTGGACCTCTGGCACCACCACCAGCCAGTCGGTCACCGTGAACGCCCGGCTGAGCGCGACCAGCCCGAACGGGTCGGTCATCCGCAGCTGGAGCGGGCCGACCCGGAACCGTCCACGCAGGTCCGACCGGACGTGGTAGCGCACCTCACGCGGCCGGCCGGGCCGGAGGTGATCGAGAACGAACCGGTGCCGGCCACCCAGGCCGTGGGTCAACCCGTCCTCCAGCAGGAGCAGGCCGCTGGGGAGCGGAGAGACGTTCTCCAGCGCCAGCACCACCTGCGCGCTCGTGCCAACCGGCACCCGGGCCGGCACGACCTGGCGGGTGCAGCGAAGCAGGAGCCGGGTCCGGACCGTGGCGACGGCGGCCAGGAGCGGGAGGCAGGCCAGGAAGCAGGCGACCCGCAGCAGGTCCTTCTCGCCGAGCAGCACCGCACAGCCGGCCGCCGAGACCGCCGCGGCGAGCAGTGAGCGGCCCCGCGTGGTCAGCGCCGACAGTGCGGCCCGCACGTCAACCCCGTGATCCGAGCGGGTGTTCGTCGGCGGTGCGGGGGATCGGCACGCGACGCAGGAGATCGGCCACGATCAGGTCGGTGGTCCGTCGGGCGACCTGTGCCTCAGCGGTGGGGAGGATCCGGTGGGCGAGGGTGACCACGGCGAGCTGCTGGAGATCGTCGGGGAGCACGTACTCCCGGCCGGCGAGGGCGGCCTGCGCCTTCGCCACCCGGAGCAGCTGCAGGGTGGCGCGGGGCGAACCGCCGAGCCGGAGCTCGGGGGAGCGCCGGGTGGCGTTGACAAGATCAACGGCGTAGCGGCGTACCCCATCCGAGACGTGGATGGCGCGGACCGCGTCGATGAGGCGGCGCACCTCGACCCCGGTCGACACCGGGCGCAGGCTGTCCAGCGGGTCGGCACCGGCGTGGTCGGCCAGCATCTTCATCTCGGCGGCCGGCTCCGGGTAGCCCATTGACACCCGCGCGGTGAACCGGTCCCGCTGGGACTCCGGTAGCGGATAGGTGCCTTCCATCTCGATCGGGTTCTGGGTGGCGATCACCATGAACGGCGAGTGCAGCGGGTAGGTCACCCCGTCGACGGTGACCTGGTGCTCCTCCATCGACTCCAGCAGCGCCGACTGGGTCTTCGGTGAGGCGCGGTTGATCTCGTCCCCGACCACCAGGTTGGCGAACACCGGCCCCGGCTTGAACTCGAAGTCACGGGTTTCCTGGTTGTAGACGCTCACCCCGGTGACGTCGCTGGGCAGCAGGTCCGGAGTGAACTGGACCCGCCGCACGGTGCAGTCGATCGAGCGGGCGAGCGCCTTGGCCAGCTTCGTCTTGCCGACCCCGGGCACGTCCTCGATGAGCAGGTGCCCCTCGGCCAGCAGCACCGCGATCGCCAGCCGTACCACCTGCGACTTGCCGTCGATGACCTGCTCGATGTTGGTCGCGATGCGGTGGCTGACGTCCCGGAGCTCGGCGAGGTCGGTGGCGGCGCCCGCCCGAGCCAGGGTCGGGCCGCCGTCCGCGGTCGTGCTGTGGAGCGCCACTCAGTCCTCCTCGCGCCAGGTACACCATGCCGCATGTCTGCCGTACCGGGTCAAGGGTCGCGGCGATCTCGCGGGGAAACGTCGCGGCGCTGCCGCTCCGGGGGGCCGCGGACGGGCGCTCGACGCTCGCGAGAGCGTGTTTCCTGGCGTGCCTCCTGGGGCGAGAGGTGGCGGTGTTTCGTCGTTGACCGTGGAGGGAAGTGGGGTATGGTGGCGCGCAGTGGAACGTAGGGGGAGCGTTCATGGTTGAGCGGAGGTGGTGCCGTGTTTCTCGGCACCCACGAACCGAAGCTCGACGACAAGGGGCGCTTGGTCCTACCGGCGAAGTTCCGGGACGATCTGGCGGAGGGTCTTGTGATCACCAAGGGGCAGGAACGGTGCCTCTTTGCGTTCCCGATGGACGAGTTCCGGCGGGTCACCGAGGCGCTCGCACAGGCCCCGGTCACCCACCGCGCGGTGCGGGACTACAGCCGGGTGTTCTTCGCCAGCGCCTCGCACGAGCTCCTCGACAAGCAGGGGCGGGTGACCATCCCGCCCAGCCTGCGGACCTACGCCAAACTGAGCCGCGACTGCGTGGTGATCGGCGCCAACACCCGGATCGAGATCTGGGACAGCCAGGCCTGGGAGTCCTACCTGGCCGACCGGGAGCAGGCGTTCGCGGAGTTGGAGGAGGAGGTGCTGCCCGGGGTCCTCTGATCCGGCGTGTCGTGAGAGGTGATCTTGTGGGCCGCGTTCGTCCGCCCGGCACCCTACCGGTCCGGAGCGCCGCGTTCGGCGGCGGTACCCGATCAGGCATGGCAGATGGTCCGTGTGGCGAGGTCTCCCCCCGCTTTAGATTCCCTGACGCACCTTCCCCGGCGCCAGGTGATCAAGCGGGCGGGGACCTGGCGGCACGGGCGGTTGGGGTGGCGGCGAGTGGGCTGGGGGTGGCGATGTCGAGTCCCGCGGCCGGCGCCCGTCACGTCCCGGTGTTTCTCGACCGGGTCCGTGAGCTGCTGAGGCCGGCGCTGTCCGGGCGGGCGGTGGTGGTCGACGCGACGCTGGGGCTCGGCGGCCACGCCGAGGCACTTCTGGCCGAACACCCCATGATCACCGTGGTCGGGCTCGATCGTGATCCGGGCGCGCTGGCCGAGGCCGGGCGCAGGTTGGCCGGACACGCGGGCCGGTGTCACCTCGTGCACGCGGTCCACACCGAGCTACCGGCGGTCCTCGACCGGTTGGGGCTGCCCGCGGTCGACGCGGTGTTGTTCGATCTCGGGGTCTCCTCGATGCAGCTCGATCGGATCGATCGAGGCTTCTCCTACGCTCGGGACGCTCCGCTGGACATGCGGATGGACCCGACCTCGGGTGCGACCGCGGCCGATGTGGTCAACGGCTACTCCGCCGCCGACCTGGCGAGGGTGCTGCGGGTCTACGGCGAGGAACGGTTCGCCGACCGGATCGCCCGGGCCGTGGTGCAGCGGCGGACCGGTCACCGGATCACCTCCAGCATCGAGCTTGCCGGCCTGGTGCGCGACGCTATCCCGGCCGCTGCGCGGCGCACCGGGGGCAATCCGGCCAAGCGCACCTTCCAGGCTTTGCGGATCGAGGTCAACGGCGAGCTCGACCCGCTGCCGGGGGTGGTGTCGAGCGCGATCGACGCGCTGCGTCTCGGGGGACGGATCGTCGTGTTGAGCTACCACTCGCTGGAAGACCGGATCGTCAAGCGCGTCCTCGCCGAGCGCGCGCAGGACCACACGCCGGCCGGGCTGCCGGTCGAGCTGCCCGGCCATGGGCCGACGTTGGCGCTGCTGACCCGTGGTGCGGAGACCCCGAGCGCCGAGGAGGTCGCGGCCAACCCGCGGGCGGCGTCGGCCAAGCTGCGCGCGGCCGAGCGGATCGCGGGCGGAGCCGTGCGGTGAGTTCCCCGCTGCGCAAGGACCGGACGGCGTCGTCGCGCACGCCGTCGTCGCGCACGGCGTCGTCGCGCACGCCGTCCGGCACCGGCCGACCCGTGCCGGGATCGCGGGCCGGAACCGCTCGTGCCGGTACGGCCGGCCGTACCGGTGCCCGTACCGGTACCGCAGCGGCTGCCGGCGTCCGGACCACCGCGGCGCGGGCCGCGGCGACCCGCATCTCGGCGGCGCGCACCGGCATGGCGGCGCGCACGGGCACGGCGCGGGCCCGTCCTGCGGTGCGCCGGACCGGGTCCCGACCGGTCGTCGCGCCGCGCACGCCGTTCGCGATCCTCGTGCTCGCGCTGCTCGGGGTCGGTCTCGTGCTGATGCTGATGCTCAACGGGGCACTCGCGGCCGACTCCTTCCGCCAGCGCGAACTGCAGCAGCAACTGACCGGGCTGAGTCTCCAGGAGCAGGACCTGCGGCGTCAGGTCGACGGGCTCCAGGCGCCGGCCGCACTGGCTGAGGCGGCACGCCGGCTCGGCATGGTGCCCAGCGGCGACCCCGCCTTCATCGTGTTCGCCCCGGACGGCTCGCGTCAGGTGATCGGCTCACCGGCCCCCGCCACGGGTGCCCAGGGCGGTCAGAACTCCGGCGCCGGAGGGCATCGATGAGCCGGCGGCACCCCCCCGAACCAGCTCGACCGGCGCCGGTCCGCGGGCGGCCGACCACCCCACCCGTCCGGCCGGCCGCCCGCCGCGCGGGCGGGGCCGCGGGCGGTGCGGTGCCCCCGTCCGCCGCCCCGTCCGCCGCCCCGCGCGGCGGACCACGACGTGCTGCCACGACCCGATCAACTCCGACCGCTGCGCCCAGCGCCATCCGTCGGTTGCCGGCAGGTGCCTCCCCGCCGGGTGCCGGCCGAGCCGGGGCCCGGCAGACGGTGGCCCCGCGCCTGGCCCTCGACCACGGTGGCTCCCGGCGTGCCGCACCCGAGCCGGCCCGCTCCCGGCGGCCCACCGCGGCACGGGTGGGGGCCGCGCCGCTCCGTCGACCGGTGCGGCCCGGTCCGCTCCGCCGAACGCTCCGCCTGGCGAACCCGGCGCGCCGGCTGACCGCGGGGTTCGCCGCGTTGGCCGCGTTGCTGGCGGTGCTCGGCGGCCGGCTGGTGCAGCTCCAGGGGGTGGATGGCCAGCAGCTCGCCAAGCGCGCTCAGGACCAGCGGTTACGCACCTTCGACCTGCCCTCGCTGCGCGGTGAGATCACCGACCGGGACGGCAACGTGCTGGCCTACAGCGTCGAGGTGCGCGACATCGTGGCCGACCCGACGATGGTGAAGGATCCCGCGCGGACCGCGCATGCCCTCACCGGGCTGCTCCCAATGCCCGAGGCCACCCTGCGTGCCGAGCTGAGCCGCACCGGTACCCGCAACGTCCTGCTCGCCCGGGGCCTGACCCCCGCGGAGGCCAGCCGGGTCAAGGACGCGCACCTGGCCGGGATCTTCAGCCAGTCCGACACGAGGCGGCTGTACCCGGCGCACTCGGTCGCCGCCAACCTCGTCGGCTTCGCCGGTCGGGACGGCACCGGTCTGGCCGGGATCGAGCACGAGTTCAACACGCAGCTCGCCGGCCGCTCCGGGGTCGTGGTGGCCGAAGGTGGGCGCGGCGGACAGTTGATCCCAGGCACCGTCCATCGCCAGACCGAGTCGGTTCCCGGCTCGACGGTGCAGCTCACCATCGATGAGGACATGCAGTTCGTCACGCAGACCGCGCTGGCCGGGGCCGTGCAGCGGTCCGGCGCGAAGGGCGGGCAGGCGGTCGTGCTGGACCGGCGGACCGGCGAGGTGCTGGCGCTGGCCGTCGTGCCGACCTTCGACGCGCAGCAGGCACAGGACGGCGACGTCACCCGGTCCACACCGCTGGGCAACCCGGCGGTGTCCGACGTCTTCGAGCCGGGCAGCGTGAACAAGATGGTCACCTTCGCCGCCGCCCTGGAGGCCGGGTTGATCGGGCCGAGCACCGTGCTGGAGGTACCCGGCAGCATCAAGGTCGCCGACCGCATCGTGCATGACGCGTGGTCGCACGGCCTGGTCAGGTACACCGCGACCGGCGTCGTGGCGAAGTCCAGCAACGTGGGCACCCTGATGGTTGCGCAGCGGCTCGGTCCGCAGACCTTCGACCGCTACCTGCGGAAGTTCGGGTTGGGCAGCAAGACCGGCATCGAACTGCCGAACGAGAGCGGCGGCCTGCTTCCGTCCCTGGATCGCTGGTCCGGAAGCACGTTCGGCAACCTGCCGATCGGGCAGGGCCTGAGCATGACGATCCTCCAGATGGCCGGCATGTACCAGGCCGTGGCCAACGACGGGCTGCGGATCCAGCCCCGGATCGTGCGGGCGGTCGTCGGGCCGGACGGCGGGCGCTCCGAACCGGTGCCACCGGCCGAGGTCCAGGTCATCAGCCCGCAGACGGCGAAGACGCTGCGGTACATGCTCGAGGCGGTCGTGCAGGCCAAGGGCGGCACGGCACCCAGCGCCACGATCGACAGCTACCTGGTTGCCGGCAAGACCGGCACCGCACAGCAGCCGGACCCCGGCTGCGGCTGCTACAGCAAGACCAACTACTGGGCGACCTTCGCTGGGATGGCACCGGCCGATGATCCCCGGCTGGTGGTCGGCGTGATGATCGACAGCCCGCGGGCCGGTCTGCACGGCGGCGCGATCGCGGCGCCGACGTTCCGGCAGATCATGGCCTACGGGCTCAAGCAGCGGGCGATCCCACCGACCGGCGCGCCCGTACCGTCGTTCACGCTGTCCGGCTAGACCGTGCCACGTCGCCGAGCGGTAGCCTTGCCAGCCGTGCCCGCGCCCCCAGCCATGCCACGGCCCAGCCGCCCGCGTCCACACGCGTTGGCCGACCTCGCCGGGTGGCTCGGGCTGCCGCCGGTCGCCGCACCGGCAACCACTGTCACCGGGATCACCCACGCCTCCGGCCTGGTCCGGCCGGGTGACCTGTACGTGGCGCTGCCGGGCGGCCGCACCCACGGTGCCAGGTTCGCCGGGCCGGCGGCCGCTGCCGGTGCCGTCGCGGTGCTGACCGACCGGGCCGGCCGCGAGCTCGCCGAGCTGGCCCGGCTGCCGGTACTCGTGGTCGACGAGCCGCGCCTGCTGCTCGGCCGGGTCGCGGACTGGGTGTACGGCGAGCCCACCGCGGCGCTCCTGGTGCTCGGCGTGACCGGGACCTCCGGCAAGACCACGACCGCCTACCTGCTGGAGGCCGGCCTCGCCGCGGCGGGGCATACCACCGGCCTGATCGGCACGGTCGAGACCCGGATGGCCGGCCATGCGGTGACGAGCTCGCTGACCACGCCCGAGGCGACCGACCTGCACGCAACCTTCGCGGCGATGCGCGAGCGCGGTGTGTCCGCAGTCGCCATGGAGGTCTCCAGCCACGCGCTGGAGCTCGGCCGCGTCGGCGGTGTCCGGTTCGCCGTGGGAGCGTTCACCAACCTGTCCCAGGATCATCTGGACTTCCACGCCGGCATGGCGGAGTACTTCGCGGCGAAGGCCACCCTCTTCGACGGACGGTGCGCGCACGAGGTGGTCAACGTCGACGATCCGTACGGGCTCCGGCTGGTCGGTCCGGACACCAGCACCGTCTCCGCGGCCGGCGCGGCGGATGCCCGGTGGCGGGCCGCCGACATCGTGACGGCAGCGGGCAGCGGATCACAGTTCGTGATCAACGGTCCGGGCGGGCTGTCCGTGCCCGCGACGATGCGCCTGCCCGGCCGCTACAACGTGGCCAACGCGCTGCTCGCGGTCGCCGTGCTGGCCGCGATCGGGGTGGACCCAGCGGTGGCGGCGAAGGCGCTGGCAGACGTGGCGGTGCCGGGACGGATGGAGCGGGTGGATGTCGGCCAGCCGTTCCTGGCCGTCGTCGACTATGCGCACAAGCCCGACGCCGTCGCCGCGGCGCTGTCCACGCTCCGGCCGCTCACCGCCGGCCGGTTGATCATCGTGCTGGGATGCGGCGGGGATCGGGACCGTGGCAAGCGGCCGCTGATGGGGGAGGCGGCGGCGCGGGGGGCGGACCTGGTGGTGGTCACCGACGACAACCCACGCTCGGAGGAGCCGGCACGCATCCGCGCCGAGATGGCGGCCGGCGTGCGTCGGGTGCCCGCCGCCGAGTGGGTCGAGATCGGGGATCGGCGGGAGGCGGTCGCGGAAGCGGTCCGGCGGGCCGCCGCTGGCGATACCGTGCTCGTTGCCGGCAAGGGACACGAGCAGGGGCAGGACGTCGCCGGGGTGGTGCGGCCCTTCGATGACCGGGCGGTGCTCCGGCAGGCCCTGCTGGAGCACCGATGACCATGGAGTGCCGATGATCCCGTTGACCCTCGCCGAGATCGCCGGCCTGGTCGGCGGCACCCAGCACGACTCGGCCGACCAGCCGGCGCTGGTGACCGGCGGGGTGGAGTTCGACTCCCGGCGGGTCGGTCCGGGTGCGCTGTTCGTGGCGCTGCCCGGCGACCGGGTGGACGGGCACGACTTCGCGGCCGCGGCGGTCGCATCGGGTGCCGTGGGCGTGCTGGCGACCCGACCCGTCGGCGTACCGGCGGTGGTCGTACCGGACGTGCTCACCGGTCTCGCGGAGCTGGCCCGTGCCGTGCTCACGGCGCTGCCGGCCATCACCGTGGTGGGGGTGACCGGCTCGGCCGGCAAGACCTCGACCAAGGACCTGCTGGCCGGCCTGCTCGGCCGGCTCGGCCCGACGGTGGCACCGCCCGGCTCGTTCAACAACGAGCTCGGCCTCCCCTACACCGTGCTGCGGGCGTCGACCGCCACCCGCTACCTGGTACTGGAGAACTCCGCCCGTGGGCTTGGTCACATTGCCCAGCTGTGCCGGATCGCGCCGCCGCGGATCGCCGTCGTGCTCAACGTGGGGAGCGCGCACCTGGGCGAGTTCGGCTCCAAGGAGGTGGTCGCCGCGGCGAAGGGTGAACTGGTCGAGGCGGTGCCCGAGGACGGGGTCGTGGTGCTCAACGCCGACGATCCGCGGGTGGTCGCGATGGCGTCGCGGACCCGGGCCCGGGTGGTGTGGTTCGGGCAGGATGCCGACGTGGCCGCCACGGACATCGTGCTGGACGACCGCGGTCGCCCCTCCTACACCCTGCGCACCCCGGTCGGCAGCGCGCCGGTCCGGCTCCGGCTGCACGGCCTGCACCAGGTGCCCAACTCGCTGGCCGCCGCCGCCGTCGCCGGGCAGCTGGGCCTGCCAGTGCCCCAGATCGCCGCCGAGCTGTCCGCGGCCACGCCGGCAAGCCGCTGGCGGATGGAGGTGACCGAGCGGGCGGACGGGGCGTTGATCGTGAACGACGCCTACAACGCCAACCCGGACTCGATGCGCGCCGCGCTGGCGGCGCTGCGCGCGATGGCCGCCGGCCGGCGGTGGGCGGTGCTCGGGCCGATGGCCGAGCTTGGACCGGACGCGGAGGTCGAGCACCACGCGCTCGGCCGGTACGCGGCCGGGCTGGGGGTCGACCGGCTGGTCGTGGTCGGGGATGCCGCGACGGGCATCGTGGCCGGTGCGGGTGGTTCGGCCACCCAGGTGGTGTGGCTTCCGGACGCGGACGCCGCGGTGGAGCTGCTGGCCACCGAGCTGCGGGCCGGTGACGTGGTGCTCGTGAAGGCATCGCGCTCGGCCGGCCTGGAACGAGTCGCGCTGGAACTGGTGGCCGACGTGGCCGTGGAGGGACGTGCATGAGGCAGATCCTGATCGCCGCCGTGGTGGCGCTGCTGGCCTCGATCCTGAGCACGCCGCTGGCGATCCGCGGGTTCCGCCGACGCGGGTTCGGCCAGGAGATCCGCGAGGACGGGCCGCGGACCCACCTGTCCAAGCGGGGCACCCCGACCATGGGCGGTGCGGTCATCCTCATCGCGACGGTGACCGGCTACTTCGTCGCGCACCTCGTGGCGCGTAGCCAGCCCAGCGTGTCCGGGCTGCTCGCGGTCTGGCTCATGGCCGGTCTCGGCCTGGTCGGGTTCGCCGACGACTTCATCAAGATCCGCAAGCAGCGCAGCCTGGGGCTCAACGGCAGGCAGAAGTTCGCCGGGCAGCTCTTCGTCGCGGTCACCTTCGCGATCCTCGCGCTGCACTACGCCAACGGCCGTTCGCTGACGCCGGCGTCGGTGCACCTGTCATTCGTCCGGGACATCCCCCAGATCAGCTTCGGCGCGGCCGGGTTCGTGCTCTTCGCCTACCTGGTGGTGAGCGGGACGTCGCACGCGGTCAACCTCACCGACGGTCTGGACGGCCTCGCCGCCGGTAGCGCGGCGATGGTGTTCGGCACCTACGTCGTGATCAGCTTCTACCAGTTCCGCAACGCCTGCGTTCCGGCCGCGAAGGCAGGCTGCTACCAGGTCCGCGACCCGCTGGACCTCGCCCTGCTCGCCGCGGCCGCAATGGCCGCGTGCTTCGGCTTCCTGTGGTGGAACGCGCACCCGGCCCGGATCATCATGGGTGACACCGGTTCGTTGGCGTTGGGTGGCCTGATGGCGGGGCTGGCCATCCTGACCCGCACCGAACTGCTGCTCGTTGTGCTCGGCGGCCTCTTCGTGGTGGAGACCCTGTCGGTGATGATCCAGGTCGCCGTGTTCAAGTGGAAGCGGCGGCGGGTCTTCAACATGGCACCCATCCACCACCACTTCGAGCTGGCCGGCTGGGCGGAGACGACGGTGATCATCCGGTTCTGGATCATCGCGGGTCTCGCGGCGGCCTTCGGGCTCGGCCTGTTCTACGCCGAGTACCTCTCCTACGGGCTGCCGGGGTGAGCGCCGGCCGGCCGGCGCTCGGCGGCCGGCGGGTGCTCGTCGCCGGCGCTGGTGCGTCCGGCGAGGCGGCGGTGCGGGCCCTGCTCGCGCTGGGCGCGCTGGTCACGGTCGCCGACCGGGTCGCCTCGGCCCGCACCGAGCGCCTCGCCGCGGCCGGTGCGGACGTCCGGCCGGGGCTGGCGGCCCCGCCGGCCGGTACCGCACTGGTCGTGACCTCGCCGGGCTGGCGCCCGGACAGCCCGCTGCTGCGCGCGGCGCTGGCGGCGGGGATCGAGGTGATCGGCGAGGTCGAGCTCGCCTGGCGGCTCCAGGCGGACCGGGCCGTCCCGGCCTGGCTCTGCCTGACCGGGACGAACGGGAAGACCACGACGGTCCGGATGTTGGAGTCGATTCTGCGCGCCGCCGGCCACCGGGCGGTGGCGACCGGCAACGTGGGGCTGCCGGTCATCGACGCGGTGCGCGAGGACCCGCCGTACCAGGTGCTCGCCGTGGAGTTGTCCAGCTACCAGCTGTACTGGTCCGGCACCCTCGCGCCACGGGCCGCCGCGCTGCTCAACGTCGCGGAGGACCATCTGGACTGGCACGGTTCGATGGCCGGGTACGGCGCGGCGAAGCGGCGGATCTTCCACCCCGACGCCGTCAACGTCGTCAACGCCGACGACCCGGCCGCCCGGCGGCTCGCCGACGGCCTGCCGGACGTCATCGGGTTCACCCTCGGCGAGCCGGGGCCCGGGCAGCTCGGTGTCCGCGGTGGCCGGCTCGTGGACCGCGCCTTCGGGCCGTCGACCGTGCTCGCCGCGGTGGCCGAGGTACGCCCCGCCGGCCCGCACAACGTGGCCAACGCGCTGGCCGCCGCGGCGTTGGCCCGGGCCTACGAGGTGCCGGCCGGCGCCGTGGCGGAGGGGCTGCGCACCTTCGTGCCCGACCGGCACCGCAACGAGGTCGTCGCCGAGGTCGGCGGGGTGACCTACGTCGACGACAGCAAGGCCACCAACCCGCACGCCGCCGCGGCGTCCCTGGCCGGCTACCACCGGGTGGTCTGGATCGCCGGAGGCCAGCTCAAGGGTGCCCACGTCGACGGACTCCTCGCCGAGCACGGCCACCGCCTGGTCGGTGCCGTGCTCCTCGGCACCGACCAGGCGACCATCGCCGGGGCAATCACGCGACACGCCCCCGACCTCCCCGTCCACCGGGTGGCGAGCACCGACGATGGGGCCATGATCGAGGTGGTGCGTGCCGCGGCCGGCCTGGCCCGGCCGGGCGATGTGGTGCTGCTCGCGCCCGCCGCCGCCTCGCTCGACATGTTCGCCAGCTACGGCGCGCGCGGTGACGCGTTCGCGGCCGGCGTGCGGGACCTCCCCGGCCGCGGGACGGCATGACCGGGCCGTCCCGGCGGCGGCGCAGCACACAGCGTGCCGGCGCGGTCCTCGACCGCCCGATGACCTCCCTGCACCTGGTGCTGGTCACCGGCGCTCTGCTGCTGCTGATCGGCCTGGTCATGGTCGCCTCGGCGTCGATGGTCGACTCCTACCTGACCCTGGGTTCCACCTACGGCGTGTTCAAGAAGCAGCTCATGTGGGTTGCCATCGGCGTCCCGGTGTTCTGGCTGGGGGTACGGCTGCCGCCCCGGGCCTATCATGCGGTCGCCTACCCGGCCCTGCTGGCGTCGGTCGTGGCGCTGACCGTCGTGCTGGTGCCCGGGCTCGGCGTGCTGGTCGGCGGCTCGCGGCGGTGGATCGACCTGGGCCCGGTCCAGATCCAGCCCTCCGAGCCGGCGAAGCTGGCCTTCGTGCTCTGGGGGGCCGCCCTGCTCGTGCGCAAGGAACGGATGCTGGGCGAGTGGCGGCATCTGCTGGTGCCGCTGGTCCCCGTGGTGGCCGTGCTCTGTGGCCTGGTCATGCTCGAGCCCGACCTGGGCACCACGCTCTGCTTCGTGGTCGGGCTCTTCGGCCTGCTGTGGACGGTCGGTGCGCCGCTCCGGCTGTTCGGCACGATGGGCGCCGGCGCGGTGCTGGCCGTCCTGCTGCTGATCGTGGTCTCGCCGTACCGGGCGGACCGGCTGACCGGCTTTCTGGACCCGTTCGCGCACGCCAGTGACGAGGGTTACCAGGCGGTCCAGGGCCTGTACTCGCTCGCCTCGGGGGGGTGGTTCGGCGTCGGGCTCGGGCAGAGCCGGCAGAAGTGGGGGCCGCTGCCCAACGCCCACACCGACTACATCTTCGCGATCCTCGGCGAGGAGCTCGGGCTGGTCGGCTGCCTGATCGTCCTCGCGTTGTTCGCCACGCTGGCCTACACCGGGATGCGGATCGCGCGCCGCAGCGTGGACCCGTTCTGTCAGCTCGTCGCCGGGGCGAGCACCGTGTGGTTGTCCGGCCAGGCTGTGATCAACATGGGGTACGTCACAGGGCTGCTCCCGGTGACCGGTATCCCGCTGCCGCTGATCTCCTTCGGCGGCACGTCGCTGGTGGTCACCCTGTTCGTGCTCGGCATGCTCGCCTCGTTCGCCCGGCACGAGCCGGCCGCCATCGCGCACCTGACCGCACGCCGCGCCTCCCGGACGGCACGCTGGCTCGGCCTGCCGGCGCCGAGCCCGTACGTGCCGCGGGCACCGTCCCCGCCGCCCCTTCGGTCACCGCGACCCCGCCCGGCGCCGCGCCAGCCCGGCCGTGCGGCGGGGCCGCCGCGGCAGGCCAGGTCGGCGGGGGCCACCGTCCCGGTCCGGTCCGGTCCGCGTCCGGTACGTTCTGTTGGCCCGACCGCGCCGAACGCACCGGGTGGAAGCGGGCGGTTGGCGCCAACCGGCACGTACGGGACCAATCGGAAAGCTAGGAGACCATGACGCGATCGCCGCACGTCGTGCTGGCGGGGGGTGGCAGCGCCGGCCACATCGAACCGGCGCTGGCTACCGCGGACGCGCTGCGCAGGCTGGACCCGTCCGTGCAGATCACCGCGCTGGGCACCGAGCGTGGGCTGGAAACGATCCTCGTGCCGGCCCGCGGCTACGACCTGGCGCTCATCCCCGCCGTGCCGTTGCCCCGCAAGCCGTCGGGCGACCTGCTCCGGCTGCCGTTTCGGGTGCGGGCGGCGGTTGCCCGCACCGGGGAGCTGCTCCGGAGCGTCGGCGCCGACGTCGTGGTCGGCTTCGGCGGGTACGTCGCGCTCCCCGCCTACCTCGCGGCCCGGCGGCAGCGGATTCCGCTGGTGGTGCACGAGCAGAACCCGCTGCCGGGTGTGGCGAACAAGATCGGTGCCCGGTTCGCGGTCGCGGTCGCGGTCACCATGCCGGGCACGCCGCTGCCCGGCGCCGAGGTGGTGGGCATGCCACTGCGCCCGGCGATCGCCGAGCTGGACCGGGCCGGCACCCGGCGCGCGGCCCGCGAGCACTTCGGGCTCGATCCGGAGCGGCCAACCTTGCTGGTCACCGGCGGATCGCAGGGCGCCCGCTCGCTGAACGCCGCGGTGTCCGCCGCTGCCCCGGAGCTCGCCCGGGCCGGGGTGCAGGTGCTGCACGCGATCGGGAAGAAGAACGCCATCGCGGTACAGGAGTCCGCCGGGGGGCCACCCTATGTGGTGTTGCCCTACCTGGAGCGGATGGATCTCGCGTACGCGGCCGCCGACCTGGTGCTGTGCCGGTCCGGGGCGGTGACCTGCGCGGAGCTGGCCGCGGTCGGTCTCCCGGCGGCGTACGTCCCGCTGCCGCACGGCAACGGCGAACAGCGGCTGAACGCGCAGCCCATCGTGGACTCAGGCGGCGGCCTGCTGGTCGATGATGCGATCCTGTCCTCGGAATGGATCACGACGACGCTGGTCCCGGTCCTTGCCGACCCGGCTCGGCTCGCCGAGATGTCGCGAGGCGCAGCCAGTCACGGACGCCGGGACGCGGACGTCACCCTGGCCAAGCTGGTGCTGGCCGCCGCCGAACGGGCCGGCGGCTCGGCGCTCGCCGACGACCCCGACCGCTGACGCCGCGAGGAGGCCATCGATGACGCTGCACCCGAACGAGGTCCTGATCCCGGGCGGGGTGGCCGGGCTCGGTCGGGTGCACTTCGTCGGGGTCGGTGGGGTCGGGATGAGTGGCATCGCGCGGATCATGCTGGCCCGGGGTATCCCGGTGTCCGGTAGCGACGCGAAGGAGTCCCGGACGCTGGTGGCGCTGCGCGCACTCGGAGCGACCGTGCACGTGGGGCACGACGCGCAGCACCTCGACGGCGTCGACACCGTGGTGGTCTCCACCGCCATCCGGGCGGACAACCCGGAGCTGGTGCGGGCCCGGGAGCAGGGCATCCGGGTGCTGCCCCGGGCGGCCGCGCTCGCCGCACTCATGTCCGGCCGGCTCGGTGTGGCGATCGCCGGGACGCACGGCAAGTCCACGACCACGTCGATGCTGACCGTCGGCGCGCAGGCCGCCGGGGTGGACCCGTCGTTCGCCATTGGTGGCGATCTCAACGAGTCCGGTTCGAACGCCCACCACGGAACCGGGGAGCTGTTCATCGCGGAGGCGGACGAGTCCGACGGGTCCTTCCTCCTGCTCTCGCCGCACGCGGCCGTGGTCACCAACGTCGAGGCCGACCACCTCGACCAGCACGGCACGGCGGAGGCGGTGACGGCGGCGTTCGAACGGTTCGTCCAGCTGATCGCGGCGGAGGGGTTCCTCATCGTCTGCGCCGACGACCCGGGCGCGGCCGCGCTGGCTCGGCTGGCCCCCTGCCGGGTGCGCAGCTACGGCGAGTCCGAGGGAGCCGACCTCCGGCTGATCGACGTGACCGTGGAGGCGACCGGCACCAGCTACACCGCGGCTCTCGGCGGCCGCCCGCTGGGTGAGGTGCTGATCCCGGTGACCGGACGACACATGGCCGCGAACTCGGCGGCCGCGTTGCTGACCGGCCTTGAGCTCGGCCTTCCGTTCGACAGGCTGGTGGCCGGCCTCGCCGGCTTCCGCGGTGTGCACCGCAGGTTCGAGCTGCGCGGCCAGCTGGCCGGGGTCCGGGTCTATGACGACTACGCCCACCACCCGACCGAGATCGCGGCGCAGCTCGCGGCCGCCCGGGTGGTGGCGGGCGACGGACGGCTCGTGGTGGCGTTCCAGCCCCACCTGTACAGCCGGACACAGGCGTTCGCCCAGGACTTCGGGCTGGCCCTGGGGCTGGCCGACGAGGTCGTCGTGATGGAGGTCTACGGGGCTCGCGAGGACCCCATTCCCGGGGTCACCGGTGGAACGGTCGCCGCCGCGGTGCCGCTTCCGGCCGATCGGGTGCGGTTCGAGCCATCGTGGTCGGCGGTCGCCGGGGAGCTGGCCCGGCGGGCCCGGCCCGGCGATCTCGTGATCACCATGGGCGCGGGTGACGTGACGATGATCGGCCCGGAGGTGCTGAGCCTGCTGGCGGAGGTGGACCCGTGACCGGAAGGCGGCCGTTGGTGCCGCTGACCGCGGGCGCGGTGCTGCTCGTGGCCGCCGGCTGGGTGGTTGGCTTCACCGGCGTGTTCGGCGTCCGGCACGTGGTGGTCAACGGTGTGACCGGGACGGTGACCGTCGAGACCGTGCAGCGGGCCGCCGCCGTGCCGCTGGGTGACCCGCTGGCACGGCTCGATGTGTCCGGCATCGCCGGCCGGGTCGGCCGGCTCCCCGGTGTCGCGCACGTTCGGGTCAGCCGGGCTTGGCCCGCGACGGCCCGCATCGACGTCGTGGAGCGCTCGCCGGTCGCGGTCGTGCCGGACGGCCCGGCCCTGTGGTTGGTCGATGTCGACGGAGTGCTGTTCGAGCGGGTCAAGGTGGTGCCGGCCACGCTTCCCCGGTTGGTGCTCGTGCATCCGCACCAGATCGGGCTGGCGGGCCGGGCTGCCCTGACCGTGCTCGGTGCGCTACCGTCGGCGATCAGGGCGAAGGTGAGCGTGGTCGAGGCGCCAACGGGGTATTCGGTGACCCTCGGTCTGCGAGACGGCCGGACGGTCGTCTGGGGTGGTGCGGATGACAGCGCGCTCAAGGCGCGGGTGCTCGCCGTGCTGCTTGCCAGGCCCGGCTCGATGTATGACGTGAGCACCCCGTCGGTCGCGGTGGTGCGTTGAGTGGTGGCGGGGTGGGCCACGCACGGTGGCACCGGATGGCGGAACGTCGGGACGTGCCCAACTTCACCGACACGCCGAGCGCGTCCTTGCTCGATGCCAGTGTCGCACCTAGTGTCCGGCTGGTGCTCAGGTTGACATAACGATAAGGGTCTACCTGAGGGTGAGGGTGCCGGGCCGACGGTTTCGTCCGTCGACCGGTGGTCTCGCCGCCGTGGCCAGCCGGTCATAGCGTTACCGCAGCGTCGAACCGCCCGCCGAGAGGGAAACCAGCCGTGACACCCCCGCACAACTACCTCGCGGTCATCAAGGTCGTTGGCGTCGGCGGTGGTGGCGTCAACGCCGTCAACCGGATGATCGAGGTCGGGCTCAAGGGCGTTGAGTTCATCGCGATCAACACCGACGCGCAGGCGCTGCTGATGAGCGACGCCGATGTCAAGCTGGACGTGGGCCGGGAGCTCACCCGTGGCCTCGGCGCCGGCGCCAACCCCGAGGTCGGCCGCAAGGCCGCCGAGGACCACAAGGACGAGATCGAAGAGGTCATCAAGGGCGCCGACATGGTGTTCGTGACGGCGGGGGAGGGCGGTGGCACGGGCACCGGTGGTGCACCCGTCGTCGCCGCGATCTCCCGCAAGCTCGGCGCGCTCACCATCGGCGTGGTGACCCGGCCGTTCTCGTTCGAGGGCAAGCGGCGGGCGCAGCAGGCCGAGCAGGGCATCGAGGAGCTCCGGAACGAGTGCGACACCCTGATCGTCATCCCCAACGATCGGCTGCTCCAGATCTCCGACCGCAACGTCAGCGTCATGGAGGCGTTCAAGTCGGCCGACCAGGTGCTGCTCTCCGGTGTGCAGGGCATCACCGACCTGATCACCACCCCGGGTTTGATCAACCTGGACTTCGCCGACGTGAAGTCCGTGATGAGTGGCGCGGGCAGTGCGCTGATGGGGATCGGATCGGCGCGTGGCGACAACCGGGCGCTGGCCGCGGCCGAGATTGCCGTGGCCAGCCCGTTGCTGGAGGCGAGCATGGAGGGTGCGCACGGCGTGCTGCTGTCCATCTCCGGCGGGTCCGACCTCGGCCTGTTCGAGATCAACGAGGCGGCCTCGCTGGTCGCGGACTCGGCGCATCCGGACGCCAACATCATCTTCGGCGCCGTGATCGACGACGCGCTCGGTGACGAGGTGCGGGTCACCGTGATCGCGGCGGGGTTCGACGGTGGTCAGCCGAAGAAGCGGGTCGACGTGCCCCGCCGTGCCGAGCAGTCGACCGGCCAGCCGCTCGGGCCGATCACTCCGCCGGCCCGGCAGGCCGGTCGGCCCGGTACCGCGGGCGCGCCGGTACCGGGACAGGCGCGCCGGGCGATGGAGTACGACGACGACCTGGATGTGCCGGACTTCCTCAAGCCGTAGGCGGCCGCGCGCCGTCCCGTCGACGTTCTCAGGTGAGGGATCTTCGTGTTCGAGGTGGCCACGGCGTTCACGACGCGCCGAGGCGGCCTGAGCCGGCCGCCGTACCACGAGCGCAACGTCGGGCATCAGGTCGGCGACGATCCGGGCGCGGTCGCGGCCAACCGGGCTGAGCTGGCCCGCGAGGTCGGGCTCCCGGTGGATCGGGTGGTGTGGCTCAACCAGGTCCACGGCACCAGGATCGCCCTGATGGACCAGGCCGCGGCCGGCGCCGTGCCGGACACCGATGCGGTGATCACCGCGGTGCCCGAGCTGGCCCTGGCCGTGCTGGTGGCGGACTGCGTCCCGGTGCTGTTCGCCGACCCGGTCGCCGGGGTCGTCGGCGCTTCCCACGTCGGGCGGGTGGGTGCCGCGGCGGGGATCGTGCCGCTGGTCCTCGCCGCGATGGTCCGGCTCGGCGCGGAGCCGGCGAGGCTGCGGGTGGTGCTCGGCCCGGCCATCTGCGGTGGGTGCTACGAGGTCCCCCCCGAGCTGCGCGACGAGGTGGACAGCCAGCTGCCGGGATCGGCGTGCCGGACCGGGCAGGGCACCGCCGGGCTCGACCTGCGGGCCGGTCTGGCGCGTCAGCTTGTCGATCATGGGGTCACCGAGGTCCATCGCGATTCCCGGTGTACCGCCGAGGACGGGGAGCTGTTCAGCTACCGGCGCGACGGCGTCACCGGCAGGCAGGCGGGGCTGGTGTGGCTGCGGAGCTGACCGGCGACCAGCGCCTGGCCGAGCTGTCGGCCAACCTCGCGGCCGTCCGCGACCGGGTCACCCGGGCCTGCACCGCCGCGGGGCGCGAGCCGGACTCGGTGACGCTCATCGCGGTCACGAAGCATTTTCCGGCGCCGGACCTGCGCCGGCTGGCGAGCCTGGGGATCGCAGATGTCGGCGAGAACCGCGACCAGGAGGCCCGCGTCAAGGCCGCGGAGCTGACCGACCTGACCGGTCTGGCGTGGCACTTCATCGGCCAGCTCCAGCGGAACAAGGCGCGCAGCGTCGTGCGGTACGCGGATTTCGTGCACACCGTCGACCGGCCCGAGCTGGTCGACGCGCTGGACGCGGCCGCGGGGCGGGTCCGGGACCGGCCACTGCCGGTGTTGCTGCAGGTCGACCTGTCCGAGGCTGAGGCGTCCGGGGTCGAGGTGTCCGGGCCCGCGGCGGGGTCGTTGCCTGGCCGCGGCGGCGCGGCGCCGCGGTGGATACTGGCGCTTGCGGAGGCCGTCGTGCGCTCGACGCACCTGCGGCTGGCTGGGCTGATGGCGGTCGCACCGCTCGGCGTCGACCCGGAGCCGGCGTTCGCGCGACTGGCCGAGGTGGCGGCCCGGTTGCGCGCCGAGCATCCCGCGGCGACCATGGTGTCGGCCGGCATGAGCGGCGACCTGGAGCTGGCCGTCCGGTTCGGAGCGACACACCTGCGTGTCGGAACCGCGTTGTTGGGCGGCCGGCCGAGCTTGGTCCGGTAATGTCGGCAGGAGGGATCGGGAGAACCGAGGAGGGCGCCTCGATGGCCGGCGCGATGCGCAAGATGGGGATCTATCTCGGCCTCGTCGAGGATGATGAGCGGCCTCACGACGCCGGGGACTACGACGACTACGACGACTACCCGGCGGAGGCGCCCGTCATGCCGGTTCGCCGCGAGCGGTCGGTCCGCGCATGGGAGGAGACCCCGGCGGCGCACGACATCGGGTACGACGACGCCCCGCACCCCTACCGGATCACGACGCTGCACCCGCGCACCTACAACGAGGCCCGGACGGTGGGGGAGCATTTCCGCGAGGGCGTGCCAGTGATCATGAACCTCACGGAGATGGACAACAACGACGCAAAGCGGCTGGTTGACTTCGCGGTGGGGCTGACCTTCGGACTTCGTGGCACCATCGAGCGCGTGACGAACAAGGTGTTCCTGCTGTCTCCGCAGAACATCGACGTCACCGCCGAGGACAAGGCCCGCATCGCCGAGGGCGGGTTCTTCAACCAGAGTTGACCCGAGGATACTTGTGGCTAGTTTGTGGAGTTTGATCCATTTTGTTCTCTTCGCGTATGTGTTGCTGCTCTTTGCGCGCCTCGTGGTCGAGTGGGTCAGGGTCTTCGCACGGAGCTGGCGCCCCTCCGGAGTCGTCGCGGTGGGCCTCGAGGTGGTCTACTCAATGACCGACCCACCCCTCAAGGCACTGCGGCGGGTGATCCCGCCGCTGCGTCTGGGAAACTTGAACATCGATCTGGGGTTCATGGTGCTCCTGGTCGCGCTCTACATCTTGATGGGTGTGATCCCAGCATCTTGATAGAGCGACGGCCGGAAGGTTGGCAGTATGAGCAGCAGACCGGTACCGACCATGTCCACACTCCTCTCGAGGTGATCAGATGCCGCTGACCCCCGCTGACGTGCACAACGTGGCGTTCAAGAAGCCACCCATTGGCAAGCGCGGGTACGACGAGGACGAGGTGGACGCGTTCCTCGACCTCATCGAGGCCGAGCTTGCTCGGTTGATCGAGGAGAACAACGACCTCAAGGCCCAGGTCGACGACCTGCAGTCCAAACCCGGCCAGCCGATGTCCATGGGCGGTCCACCGCCGCTGTCGATGAACGCTCCGCCGTCGATGGCCGGACCGGACTCCGGACCGGATCACGGCCAGGCGGTGAAGATGCTGGCCCTCGCCCAGGAGACGGCGGAGAAGTACGTCGCGGACGCCAAGACCGAGGCTGACCGGCTCGTCGGTGAGGCGCGGACGAGGTCCGAACAGCTGGTGTCGGAGTCCCGGGTCAAGGCCGACTCGGTGCTCGTGGACGCCCGGACCCGCTCGGACGCGATGGAGCGGGACGCCAGGGCCAAGGCCCAGGCCATGGTCGCCGACGCCGAGCGCAAGCACGCTGAGCTGATCAGCGGGCTGGAGCACAAGAAGACCATCCTGGAGAAGCGGATCGAGGAGCTCCGTACCTTCGAGCGGGAGTACCGGACGCGACTGAAGTCCTACCTGGAGACCCAGCTCCGGGATCTGGACAGCAGGGCCTCCGCCGAGCCGGCCCAGGCGGCCCAGAACGCCGTTGGCGCCGGTGCCGGTTACGGCTCGCCCTACGGCAGGACCGCCCAGGAGAGCACTCGCTGAGCGGTTGCCTTCCGGAGGTCGCCGGTGCGGTGGCTGGACCGGTACGGCGGCATGGGGTCGGTCAGTGATCCCGCTCAGCCTGCTGCTCGTACTGCTCTCGGCGGCGTTGCTCGGCACGAACCTGTTCGCGGCGAGCCTGGGGTTGGTCTGGGCCGCGATCGGGGCGAGCCTGCTCGCCGGTGGGGTGCAGGTGTGGTCGGTCCGCCAGCGCCGCAGGGCCGGCGGGCAGTCGGATCGGCAGGGACCGGGCACGGCAGGCTCGGTCCCCGCCGGGGACACCTCGGCGGCTGCCGAGCCGGCTGCGGAGGACGTGTCGGCGGCCGACCGGACGCTGGTTGACGGGCTGGCCGCCGAGGTCCTGGTGGTCGACGGGCATCCCCGCTTTCACCTGCCGGGCTGCCCTCACCTGGCCGGCCGCGAAACCGTGCCGCTACCGGTGGCCGAGGCCGCGCGGTCCGGGTTCACGGCGTGTGCCACCTGCCGGCCGGCGGGCCTGCTCGCCTCCCGGGCCCGGGCCGGCACCGCAACGGGAGCCGGCCCGGATCAATGATCAGGCCCGGCGCAGCCAGAAGGACAGCCCCAGCTCCGGGTCGTCACGTGAGACCAGCTCTGCCAGCCCGGACAGCTCTGCCGGCCCACCCGCGGTCACCGTGCTGGCCAACACCTCCTCGGCGATCGCCGCACCGTGCTCCGCCAGCGCCTCGCCGGTCTCGCCGGTCGCCGACCACCACAGGGCGATCCGGTCGGAGATGTCGAAGCCGGCGGACTTGCGGGCCTCCTGCACCAGCCGGACGACCTCCCGGGCCAGCCCGGCCCGGCGCAGCTCCGGGGTGATCGTCAGGTCCAGGGCGACGGTCTCGCCGCCCTCGGTCGCGACCGACCAGCCCGTTCGGGGCGTCTCGGTGACCAGCAGCTCGTCGGCGGACAGCTCCACCGGGGTGCCATCCACCAGCACGGTGGCCCGACCACCCTCGCGCACCGCCGTCGCCAGCGCCGCGGGAGCGGACTGCGCGACGGCCGCCGCGACGGCCTTGGTGCCGGAGCCGAACCTTTTGCCGAGCGCGCGGAAGTTCGGCTTGACCGCGACATCCACCAGCTCACCGTCGGTAGACCGGAGCGCACTCACCTCGCCGACGTTGAGCTCCTCGGCGATCTCGGCGCGCAGCTCCGCTGGCAGGTCGCCCCAGCCGGCGGCACCGACCAGCGCCCGGGACAGCGGTTGCCGGGTGCGCACCCCGGAGGCGGCCCGAGCCGCCCGGCCGGCCTCCACCAGCCGCCGGGCCATCGCGACCTGGCCGGCGAGGCGGTCGTCGATCAGTGCCGCATCGACGTCCGGCCACCGGGCGAGGTGGACCGAGTCCGGGAGCTCCTCGGCGGTGGCGTGGAAGACCCGCTCCCACACCGCGTCGGTGAGGAACGGCGCGAACGGCGCCATGAGCAGGGTGAGGGTCCGCAGGCACTCGTACAGGGTGGCCAGTGCCGCCGGGTCGCCGCCCCAGAACCGGCGGCGGGACCGGCGGACGTACCAGTTCGACAGCTCCTCGACGTACTGGCCGAGCAGCCGGCCGGCGCGGGTGGTGTCGAACTCCTCCAGCGCCGCGTCGACATCCCGGGCCAGCCGGTGGGCCTCGGAGATCGCCCACCGGTCCAGCGCGGGCCGGTCGGCCACCGCCGGGGCCGGGCGGTCTCCCGGCCGCCACCCGGCCGCGTGCCCGTAGAGGGTCAGGAACGACGCCGTGCTCCAGTACGTCAGCAAGACCTTGCGGACGATCTCCTCCAGCGCCGCGGGACCGACCCGGCGTGGTGTCCACGGCGAGCCGGAGGCGAGCATGAACCAGCGCAGCGCGTCGGCACCGTGCGCGTCCATCAGCGGGATCGGCTCCAGGATGTTGCCCAGGTGCTTGCTCATCTTCCGGCCGTCCTCGGCGAGGATGTGACCGAGGCAGAGCACGTTCTGGTACGACGACCGCTCGAAGACCAGCGTGCCGACCGCCATCAGGGTGTAGAACCAGCCGCGGGTCTGATCGATGGCCTCGCAGATGAACTGCGCCGGGTACATCGCCTCCAGCTCCTCGGCCGAACCGGGCCGGTGCGGGTAGCCAACCTGGGCGAATGGCATCGAGCCCGAGTCGTACCAGGCGTCGATCACCTCCGGCACCCTGCTGGACCGCTCGCCGCACTCCGGGCATGCCAGGGTGACCTCGTCGACGTACGGCCGGTGCGGGTCCAGCCCGCTGGTGTCCCGCCCGGCGAGGGTGCCGAGCTCGGCCAGCGAACCGACCGCGGTGAGGTGTCCGGCGGGGCACCGCCACAGTGGTAGCGGGGTGCCCCAGTACCGGTTGCGGGACAGTGCCCAGTCGACGTTGTTGTTCAACCAGTCGCCGTAGCGGCCGTGCTTGATGTGGGCCGGATACCAGGTGGTGCGCTCGTTCTCGGCCAGCAGCTGGTCCTTGACCGCGCTCGTGCGGATGTACCAGGACGGCTGCGCGTAGTACATCAACGGGGTGTGACAGCGCCAGCAGTGCGGGTAGCTGTGCTCGTACGGCGCCTGCCGGAAGAGCCGGCCACGCCGCTCCAGGTCGGCGACCAGGGTCCGATCCGCGTCCTTGAAGAAGATGCCGCCGACCAGCGGGACCGTCGCGGCGAACGTGCCGTCGGCCTCGATCGGGTTGACCACGGGCAGTCCGTAGGCCCGGCAGACGGCGAGGTCGTCGGCGCCGAAGGCGGGCGCCTGGTGCACCAGCCCGGTGCCGTCGGCGGTGGTGACGTAGCCAGCGAGCACGACCCGGTGCGCCTGGGGGATCTCCACCAGGTCGAACGGCGGCGCGTAGGTGGTGCCCTCCAGCGTCCGGCCGGGCACCAGGGCCAGCACCTCGGCGCTGGCGCCGTCGCCGAGCAGGCCGGCCAACAGTGGTTCGGCCACCACGAAGGTTCCGGTCGGCGTGCGGACCACGGCGTAGCTCACGTCCGGATGGACCGCGACCGCGGTGTTCGAGACCAGGGTCCATGGCGTCGTGGTCCACACCAGGAGCTCCACCGGCCCGCCGGCGACGCCCGGCGGGAGGTCGACCGCCGGACCCCAGCCCGTCACCGGGAACCGGACGAAGACCGAGGGGTCCACCACGGTCTCGTACCCCTGCGCGACCTCGTGGTCGGACAGCCCGGTGCCGCAGCGCGGGCAGTACGGCGCGACCCGGTGGTCGGCGACCAGCAGACCCGCCTCGAAGATGCGCTTCAGCGACCACCACACGCTCTCGACGTACTCCGTCGACATCGTCCAGTACGCCTGGGAGAAGTCGACCCAGTACCCCATCCGCTCGGTCATCGCGGTGAACTCGTCGACGTGCCGGGCCACCGACTCCCGGCACCGGGTGTTGAACTCGGCGATCCCGTACCGCTCGATGTCGGGCTTGCCGGTGAAGCCGAGCTCCTTCTCCACCGCGAGCTCCACCGGCAGGCCGTGGCAGTCCCAGCCGGCCCGGCGCGGCACGTGGAACCCCTTCATCGTCTTGAACCGCGGGAAGACGTCCTTGAAGACCCGCGCCTCCACGTGATGCGTGCCGGGCGTCCCGTTGGCCGTCGGTGGGCCCTCGTAGAAGACCCAGCGCGGCCCGGTGGCCGTCTGCTCCAGGCTGCGGGCGAAGACCTTCCGCTCGGCCCACCGATCCAGGACCTCGCGGTCCAGCCGCGGTAGGTCGACGTGGCTGGGCAGCGGCGTGAAGGTCGGGCGGGTGTCGTCGGCCATCGTGACTGTTCTCCTCCGGCAAGTCGGTGCCACCTTGCGCGGAGGGACGACGGTGACCGCCGCGGTACCACCCTCCTTGGCTGCCGCTGCCGGCTGCCCTCTCGTTCGTGGTCCGGTTCTACTGGGACCGTCACCGGTCCGTTCTTCCGGGGCTCGGGGGTGATCTTCGCGCCGGGCAGCCCCCGGGCTCACACCGTCCCCGGGTCGCTGCGGGCTGCGTCCGGCGCTACTCGTCCCCGTCGACGCGGAACCGATGGTAGCCGTGTCGTCGCGGATTCCGCGAGCCACGCCGTGGCGGCGCCGCGAATATCATGCCGTGGCGGCGCCGCGAAAATCAGGAACCGCCGAGCCCGCTGTGGAGGGCGCGCGACGCGCGTCCCGGACAATGGCACGGTGCGTGAGCTGAGAGTGCCGATCCGGGTCCGCCCGGCAGCGTCCCGGCCGGCCGTGGGTGGTGCCTACGACGGCCCCCGCGGGCGCGCCCTGGTGGTGGCGGTGGCCGCGCCCGCGGTGGACGGGCGGGCGACCGAGGCCGCCCTGCGGGCTCTCGCGGCCGCGCTTGGCGTGCCCCGGCGGTGCCTCCGGCTGGTCCTCGGAGCGGGCAGCCGAGACAAGCTTGTCGCGGTCGATCTCGAGACCAGCACTGTCGAGTCCGCTGCGTACGCCGCTGACCGGCTGGCTGAGCTGCTCGGTCCCAGATGACCGGTGCCGGCCTGGCGGGTGGCCCCGATCTGGCGTTGCTGGTCGGTGCCGTCGTGGTGCTGGTGGGTGTGCTCGCGATGCGGCTGGCCACCCGGGTCGGCCTACCCAGCCTGTTGATCTACCTCGGGTTCGGCGTACTCATCGGCGAGGATGTCGCCGGGGTCCGGTTCGACAACCCCGAGCTCGCCCGGTTGCTGGCGATGTGGGCGCTGGCGCTCATCCTCGCCGAGGGCGGGCTGACCACCCGCTGGTCCACGGTGCGCGGCTCGGTCCCGCTGGCGCTGGTGATCTCCACCGTCGGGGTGGCCGTGTCGACGGCCGTCACCGGCGCGCTCACGGTCGCCCTGCTGGACGTGGACTGGCGGACCGGCCTGCTGCTCGGCGCGGTGGTGTCCTCCACGGACGCGGCGGCGGTCTTCGCCACGTTGCGTCGGTTGACATTGCGGCGCCGGCTGATGGCGGTGTTGGAGCTGGAGTCCGGCTTCAACGACGCGCCAGCGGTCCTGCTGGTCGCGTTGCTGGCCAGCGACGCGGCCCTTGACCGGCCCGGGTCGGTGCTCGGTGCGGTGGGTCTGGTGGGCTACGAGTTCGTGGTAGGTGCCGCGATCGGTACCGCGATCGGCTGGCTCGGCTCGGTGCTGCTGCGCCGGGTCGCGTTGCCGCTGGCGGGGCTGTACCCGCTCGCGACGGTGGCGCTCGCGGTGATCGGGTACGCGGTGGCGGCGCTGGCCCACGGCTCGGGCTTCCTCGCCGTGTACCTGGCCGGGCTGATCCTGGGCAATGCGCGGCTCCCGCACCGGCACGCCACCCTGGGGTTCGCCGAGGGGGTGGCGTGGCTGGCCCAGATCGGGTTGTTCGTGCTCCTTGGCCTGCTCGCCACGCCACACCGGCTGGCGGCCGCGGTGTTCCCGGCGGTGGTGATCGGCGGTGGGCTGCTGCTGCTCGCGCGGCCCGCGTCGGTGATCGTCTCGACGGTGTGGTTCCGGATCCCGTGGCGGGAGCAGGCGTTCCTGTCCTGGGCGGGGCTGCGGGGCGCCGTGCCGATCGTGCTGGCGACGATCCCGGACACGATCCGGTTGCCCGGCGGGTCGCGGGTCTTCGATGTGGTCCTCGTGCTGGTCGCGGTGTTCACCCTGGCGCAGGGTGCGTCGCTGCCCGTGGTGGCCCGGCTGCTCCAGGTCGTCGACGACGACCAGACCAGGGACGTCGACGTCGAGTCCGCGCCGCTGGCCGAGCTCGATGCCGATCTGCTCCAGCTCAGGATCACCGCGCGGTCCCGCCTGCACGGGGTGTACGTCGACGAGCTGCAACTGCCGCCCGGCGCTGCGCTGTCGCTGGTGGTCCGCGCCGGCCGCAGCATCGTGCCGGAACTGCAGACCAGGCTGGTCCGTGGGGACCAGCTGCTGGTCGTGGCCACGGCGCGGAGCCGGGACGCCGCCGAACGGCGGCTCCGGTCGATCAGCACCCACGGGCGGTTGGCCGCGTGGCTGGGTGGAACAGGTGATGGCACGCGCGGCCGTTCGGCCTAGCCGGCACCTTTGCCAGTTGCCGCGCGTTACGGTGGCCACGACACTTGGTCGGAACGTATCCTGTGCGCTCATCTCGTGATCGTGTCCCTCAGGGTGGGTCGGTCCTTGCGGTCCGGCCCGGCCGTGAGCACCCCAGCCCGTAGCGCGCCCGCCATGACACCGCCGGCCGCATCCAACACCTCGGTGAGAAAGGCCACTGCCGTGACCAAGACGACCAACACACAGGCGCAGGCGGCAACCGGGTGGAGCGTCACCGAGCTGGCTGAGGTCCGCAGCGAGCTGCAGGCCCAGCTCGTCGAGCTCCGCGCCGAGTACGAGCGCACCATGGCCGACCTCAACGACGTGCAGCACTTCGTGCGCGATGGGGCAGGGGACGACCAGGCCGATACCGGCACCAAGACGCTGGAGCGGGAGCAGGAGCTGTCGATCGCGCACAACCGGCTCGACCTGCTGACCCAGATCGAGCGAGCGATCGAGCGGATCGACGGCGGCACCTACGGCATCTGCGAGGGGTGCGGAAAGGCGATCGCGAAGGCCCGGTTGCAGGCGTTCCCCAGCGCGACCCTGTGCGTGGAGTGCAAACAGCGAGAGGAGCGGCGCTGATCCAGGGGTGCGCCGCTGACCGATCACCCACCAGGCGGGACACTGGGGTGGTGACAGACACCACAGACCTGGCGGATGCCGGTACCGCACCGGAGGACGGCGTGCCGGCCGGTCGTGCCCTCACCCGGACGAGGTTGCTCATCGGGGTCGCGCTGGCGGTGCTGGTCGTCGACATCGCGACCAAGACGATCGTCGTCGCGGCGCTGGGTGACCGGCCGCCGGTCCGCCTGCCCGGCGGGCTTGCCTACCTCATCGAGGCCCGCAACCCGGGCGCAGCCTTCTCGTTCGCGCAGGGTGCGACCGTGCTCTTCACGGCCATTGCCGCCGCCGCGGTCGTGCTCATCCTGCGCACCGCCCCGCGGCTGCGCTCCCGGCCGTGGGCGGTGGCGCTGGGGCTGATCCTCGGTGGCGCCGCCGGTAACCTCGTCGATCGGCTCTTCCGCAGCCCCGGACCGATGCGCGGCTGGGTGGTGGACTGGATCAGCGTGCTCGATCCGGCCGGTCGGTTCTTTCCCGTCTTCAACCTGGCGGACTCGGGCATCGTGGTCGGTGGCGTGCTGACCGTGCTCCTCGCCTTCCTCGGCGTCGAGCCGTCGGGAGTCCGGAGCCGGGGTCGGGGTCGGGTCGGACCCGCCGCCGCCGGTCAGGAATGAGCGCCTCCGCCCGGCCGGGTCGAGACACGCGACTGATGCCCGTTCCGGACGGCCTGGATGGCCTCCGGCTGGACTCGGCACTCTCCCGCCTTTTCGGGCTCTCCCGCACCGCCGCGGCGGAGCTGGTCGCCGCCGGTGACGTGTCGGTCGACGGGCACCCGGCCGACAAGTCGACCCGGCTGCGCGCGGGGTGCTGGCTGGAGGTGACCCTGCCCGCTCCGCGCGGGCTGCCGGTGGCGCCACCGCAGCCGGTGGCCGGCCTGGTCGTGCTCCATCACGACGACGACATCGTGGTCATCGACAAGCCGGTCGGCGTTGCCGCGCACCCCAGCCCGGGCTGGGACGGGCCGACCGTGATCGGTGGGGTCGCCGCGATGGGGTACCGGATCTCCACCTCCGGAGCGGCCGAGCGGCAGGGCGTCGTGCATCGGCTGGATGCCGGCACGACCGGGGTGATGGTCCTCGCCGCCAGCGAGCGGGCCTACACCGACCTGAAGGACCAGTTCCGGTCGCGGACCGTCGACAAGCAGTACCACGCGCTCGTGCAGGGCCGTCCGGACCCGACCCGGGGGACGATCGACGCCCCGATCGACCGGCACCCCCGGCACGACTGGAAGTTCGCCGTGGTGGCCGGGGGCCGGCCCAGCGTGACGCACTACGACACGATCGAGGTCTTCCGCGCGGCGAGCCTGCTGGACGTGACGCTGGAAACCGGCCGCACCCACCAGATCCGGGTCCACATGGCCGCCGTGCGCCACCCGTGCGTCGGCGACCTGACCTACGGCGCCGACCCGGTGCTGGCCACCCGCCTCGGGCTGACCCGGCAGTGGCTGCACGCGCGGCGACTCGCCTTCCGGCACCCCGCTGACGGTCAGCGGGTAGAGTTCGTCAGCCCCTATCCGCAGGACCTGGAGACCGCTCTGGAGCGCGTCCGGGCCGAGTCGTGAATGGGAGCGGCGGGTGAGCAATCCCGCGTCGGGCATGGTCCTCAGTGGTCCGTCGCTGGTGCTGTCGGTCGGGCTGCTGCTGGTCCTGGTGGCCGTGATACCGGTGACCGGACGGTGGAGTCATCGGCGGTTCCTCCGGACCGTCCGGCGCGACCCCGATGCCCGCCTCTACCGGTACCGGCGCACGGTGGCCACCGAGTGGGTCCTGCTGGTCGCCTGCGTGGGCGTCGTCCTCGGCGCCGACGGACTGCGGCTCGGGCATGTTGGTGTCGCGCTGCCGCGGCTGACCGGATCGGCCGCGCCGGTGACCGTGGTCGGTGGGCTGGGGCTGGTCGCCACGGCCGGCGCGCTGGTCGCGGTGCGACACCGGCTGGACCGGCATCCCGAACCCCAGCGGCCGGTCGGGCCGGAGGCGGTGGTCGCGCTGTTACCCCGGACCTTCCGGGAACGCCGAGCGTTCACCGGGCTCGCGGTCACCGCCGGGACCTGCGAGGAGCTGTGCTACCGGGGGTTCCTCATCGCGGTGGTCACCGCGCTGGCACCGGGGTGGGGGTCATCCCAGCTGGTCCTCGCCTCGGCCGTCGGCTTCGGGTTGGCGCACGCCTACCAGGGCCTGCTCGGGATCGTCCTGACCAGCCTGCTCGGCGGCTGCCTCGCCGTGCTGTACCTCGGCACCGGCAGCCTGCTGCTGCCGGTCTTCTATCACGTGCTGCTGGACCTGCGGGTGCTTCTGCTCCCGGTGCCGGGCGGTCCGCCGGCAGCGGGGCGGCACGTCCGTCGGGACCCCCCGGGAGGTGGTCGTGCGCGACGTCGTCGGTGACCGGACCGGACGCGGTGGACGGCCCGTGCCCGCGCCGGGACGGCGGGTGGTCCGGGATGCGGACTCCGCCGCTCTGATCGCTCTGATCGGCGGGTGCTGGGCCGAGTACCCGGGGTGTGTGCTCGACATCGATGGCGAGGAGCCATGGCTGCGCGCGCCAGCGACCGCCGTTGCCGCCCGGGGTGGCCGGTTGTGGGTGGTCGAGCTCGCGGGCGAGGTCGTCGCCTCGGTGGGGTTGCGGCCGCACGGCGCGACCGAGGTGGAGCTCAAGTCGCTGTACGTCGCGCGCCCGGCCCGCCGGCGCGGCCTGGGCGCGGAGCTGGTCGGCGTGGTCGAGGCCGAGGCGGCCCGGGGCGGGGCCACGGTGGTCGTGGCGTGGTCGGACAGCCGGTTCCGCGACGCGCACCAGCTGTACCTGCGGTGCGGCTACCAGCGCACCGGGCGCTCCCGCGACCTGCACGACCTCTCCCGGACGACGGAGTACGAGTTCGCCAAGCCGCTGCCGGTCGGGGCGGGGCGGCGCGGCGACCCGAGTGCTGCCGGGTAGGGCCGTTGCCGGGCCGTTGCCGGGCCGCGGTCTCGCGCTGCGTGGCACCGTCTGGACCGGCGGCGCGGCCACGCCGATCGACGGCGTCGTCGTGGTCGCGGGGGATGGAACCGTCGCCGCGGTCGGACCCGTCGACGCGGTCGGGGTGCCGGCCGACCTGCCGGTCCTGGGCGACCGCGGGTGGTGGATCGGGCCCGGGGTGATCGACGCGCACGCGCATCTGGCCCTGGCCGAGCCGGAGCAGCTGCTGGTTGGCGGTGTGGTCGGGGTCCGTGACCTCGGTGCGCCGCGCCCGCTCGCCCGGGCCTACCGCACCGGACCGGACGGCCCGCCGCCGGCGCGACCGGTGGTGGCCGTCGCCGGTCCGGTGCTCACCGCTCCGGGCGGTTACCCGTCACGGTCGTGGGGGGCCGCGGGGTTCGCCGAGTTCGTCGACACCCCGGAACGGGCCGAGCAGATCGTGGCCGGGCTCGCCGCCGACGGCGTCGATCTGATCAAGATCGCGCTCGAACCAGGACCGGGGTGGCCGGTGCCGTCGCCGCGGGTGGTCCGCGCCGTCGTCGAGGCGGCACACGCGCGGGGACTGCCGGTGGTCGCCCACGCGCTCACCGTCGACCTGGTGGGTCGGGCCCTGGACGCGGGCGTGGACGAGCTGGCCCATGTACCGGTCGAGCGGCTGCCGCCGTCGATGGTGGACCGTCTCGCCGCCGCCGGCATCGTGGTCGTGTCCACCCTCCAGACGTTTTTCGCCTGCGGTGAGGGGCCGACCGCGGCGGCCAACGCCGCCGAGCTCGTCCGCGCGGGAGTCCGGCTGGTGTACGGCACCGACCTGGGAAACGTGGGTACCCGGCCGGGGGTGGACCCGCGCGAGCTGGATCGGCTGGCGGCCTCCGGGCTCGGGCGGCTCGGAGCGTTGCGGGCCGCGACCGAGGGAGCGGCCCGGGTGGCCGGGGTCGCCGGCCGGCACGGCCGGACGGGGCGGATCGAGGCCGGCGGGCCGGCGGTCCTGGTCGTGCTCTCCGGTGACCCGTTGGTCGAGCCCGGGGTCTGGTGGTGCCCGCGGGTCGTGGTCTGCGATGGCCGCGTGGTCACCTGACAGACTGGTGCCAGCGCTGGTCGGAAGGAGCGGGAGTGAGCACAGGAGACGGCGGCCCGGGGCAGCCCGGGCTGGCCCCGGCCGACCCGGTATGGCAGGCGCCCGCACCGCTGCGACCACCGGGTCAGCACCGCCCCGGCAGGGCCGAGCTGCGGTGGGCGGTCGCCGTCGTGCTGGCCCTGCTCGCCGCGGGTCTGGCGGCCGGGCCGGTCTGGGTCCACCTCGCGCCACGGCTGTCCTTCCGGGTCGTCCAGGCTGGGCAGCTGCTCGCGACGCAGCCAGAGGCGGAGGTGGCGATCGCGGATGACGGCCGGTACATCCTGATCACCCTCGTCGTCGGGGTGCTGGCCGGCGTGACTGCGTGGTTGCCGCGGGCGAGTCGGGGCTGGCTGATGCCGATCGCGTTGACCGTCGGCGGGCTCGCCGGTGCCACGCTGACCAGGCTCGTCGGCCAGTCGCTCACCGGCCGCCCCAGCAGCCAGGCGCTGGCCCAGGTCGGCGCGATCGTGTTCGCCCCGGTCCGGCTCCGCACCGGGGCCGCGGTGGTCATCGAGGCGTCCGCCGCCGTCGTCGTCTACCTGATCGTGGTCGGCTTCGCCGCACGCGACGATCTCGGCCAGCCAGGCGGACAGTGACCCGCGGTCGGGCGGGTGTCAGTTCGGGCCGCTGGACGTCGGCAGGTCGGTGAGCGGCACCGGCACGGCCCGGAGCAGCCGCAGCAGCGCCGCCTCCCGGCCGAGCTGACTCAGCTCGGCGCGCAGCCGGGCCACCGGCGAGGACTCCGCCAGCAGTGCCTGCCGCTCCTCCAGCGGAAGCAGCATCACCGAGGCGACCAGATATGACAGCGCGGACGGTTCCTCGGGCAGCTCGTCGCCGTCGGGGCGGACGCCACGGGCCGCTGCCAGCGCCGCGACGTAGTCCAGGAACGCCGTACCGACCTGCGTGGCGAGCTCCCGCAGGGCGTTGCCGGCCGCCGATCCGGCGAACCGCGGCGCCAGCTCGCCCGCCTCCGGCAGCCGATCCACCGCGCCGACCAGGTAGGGCCGGCTGACGGCGTCGACCGAACGCAGCCGGAACCGCCGGGTGCCGATCGCGATGATGTCGAACCGCCCGTCGGGGTGCCGGGTGACCTGACGCAGCGACGCGACGGTGCCGATCTCGAACAGTGCCTCGGCGGCCTTCGGCCCGACCTCCCAGCCCTGCCGGATCGCGACCACCCCGAACTCCCGCGGCGTGCCGTCGCGGTACTCGATGAGCGTGCTCACCAGCTCGCGGTAGCGGTTCTCGAAGACGTGCAACGGCAGCACCACACCGGGGAACAGGACCGTGCCGAGCGGGAACAGGGGGATGCTCTCGGCCACCGGCCAAGCCTAGTTGTCCCGCCGCCCGCCTGCCGGTCCCCGTACCCAGGTCTTCTACCCTGGACACTCATCCCGACGCCCGCCCGAGCGCCCATCGAGGAAGGTCCGCCGTGCTTCGCCGCATCGACCTGCGTGGCTCCACCGCCGACCCCCGTGACCTGCTGCCGCGGGCCGCGCTGGACGTCGCGGCCGCCGAGCATGCGGTCCGGCCGATCTGCGTGGCGGTGCGGGAGCGGGGCGCCGAGGCGGTGCGGGAGCTCACCGAGCGGTTCGACGGGGTCCGGCTGACCGACCTGCGGGTGCCGGCCGAGGTTCTCGCCACGGCCCTGGCCGGCCTGGACCCGGCGGTGCGGGCCGCGCTGGAGGAGGCGGCCAGGCGGGCCCGGCTGGTCCACACCGCGCAGCGCCGCACCGACGAGACCGTCGAGGTGGCGCCCGGTACCCGGGTCACCGAGCGGTGGCTGCCGGTGCGCCGGGTCGGGCTGTACGTGCCCGGCGGGCGGGTCGCCTATCCGTCCAGCGTCGTCATGAACGTCGTGCCGGCGCAGGTCGCCGGGGTCGAGTCGGTGGCGCTGGCCAGCCCACCACAGGCCGGGTACGGCGGATGGCCGCACCCGGCCGTGCTCGCCGCCTGCGCCCTGCTCGGCGTCGACGAGGTGTACGCCGTCGGCGGCGCGCAGGCGGTGGCGATGTTCGCCTACGGCGTGGCCGGTTGCCCGCGGGTGGATCTCGTCACCGGACCCGGCAACGTCTACGTGGCGGCCGCGAAGCGGCTCGTCCGGGGGGTCGTCGGGATCGACTCCGAGGCCGGCCCCACCGAGATCGCCATCCTCGCCGACGGCACCGCCGAGCCGGCGTACCTCGCCGCCGACCTGATCGCCCAGGCCGAGCACGACGAGCTTGCCGGCTGCCTGCTGGTCACCGCCGACGCGCCGCTGCTCGACGCGGTCGACGCCGAGCTGGCCCGGCAGGTGCCGGCCACCCGGCACCGGACGCGGGTGGAGGCCGCGCTGACCGGCCAGTCCGCGCACGTGCTCGTCGACGACCTCGCCGCGGGCATCGCGGTCATCGACGCGTGGGCACCCGAGCACCTGGAGGTGCAGACCGCCGACGCGGCGGCGGTGGCGGCGCGGGTCCGCAACGCGGGGGCGATCTTCGTCGGCGGGTACGCCCCGGTGTCGCTCGGCGACTACCTCGCCGGCTCCAACCACGTGCTGCCGACCGGGGGCACCGCCCGGCACACCGGCGGGCTGTCGGTGCAGTCGTTCCTGCGCGGCATCCACGTCGTGGAGTGCAGCCGGGAGGCGCTGGCCGCGGTCGAGCCGCAGCTGAGCGCGCTGGGTGCGGCGGAGGAGCTGGCCGCGCACGTCGCCGCCGTGCAGATCCGGGTCGGTGCCGCCCCGGGCGCACCGGTGCCCGGCACACCGGGGACCGGCCGGTGACCCGGGTGGACGACCTGCCGATCCGCGACGACCTGCGCGGGAGGACGCCGTACGGCGCGCCGCAGCTCGACGTCGCGATCCGGCTGAACACCAACGAGAACGCCCACCCCGTCCCGGCCGAGCTGGTCGAGGAGCTGGTGGCCGCGGTGCGGGCCGGGGCGGCCGGCCTGAACCGCTACCCGGACCGGGACGCCCTCGACCTGCGGGCCGAGCTGGCCGGTTACCTGGGGCACGGCCTGCGGGCCGGGCAGGTGTGGGCCGCCAACGGGTCGAACGAGATCCTGCAGCAGATCCTCCAGGCCTTCGGCGGTGCCGGCCGGCGGGTGCTCGGCTTCACCCCGTCGTACTCGATGCACCCGCTCATCGCGACCGGCACCAGCACCGGCTGGGTGGACGGGCGGCGGCAGGGTGACTTCACCCTGACCCCCGATCGGGCCGCGGCGCAGGTCCTCGCGCACGCTCCCGACGTGGTGTTCCTCTGCTCGCCGAACAACCCCACCGGCACGGCGCTGGGGCTGGACGTCATCGAGGCGGTGCTCGCGGTGGCGCCCGGCCTGGTCGTGGTCGACGAGGCGTACGCCGAGTTCGCCCGCCCGGGCACGGCCAGCGCACTGTCCCTGCTCCCCGGCAACCCCCGGCTGGTCGTGACCCGGACGATGTCGAAGGCGTTCGCGATGGCCGGGCTGCGGCTGGGGTACCTGGCGGCCGACCCGGCGGTGGTGGAGGCGTTGCAGCTCGTCCGGCTGCCCTACCACCTGTCGACGCTGACCCAGGCGGTCGCCCGGGCCGCGCTCCGGCACACCGGGGCACTGCTGTCCACCGTCGACGCCATCACCCAGCAACGTGACCGGATCGTCGCCGCGTTGCCGGGCATCGGGCTGACGTGCGTGCCCAGCGATGCCAACTTCGTCCTTTTCGGCCGGTTCGCCGACTCGGCGCGGGCCTGGCGGGCACTGCTGGAGCGGGGCGTGCTCGTGCGTGACGTCGGGCTGGCGGGGTGGCTGCGGGTGACCGCCGGCACGCCTGACGAGGTGAGCGGGTTCCTCGCCGCGCTGGGCGAGATCGCACCCGGCGAGGTGTCGGGTGACCGGGTTGCGGAGGGGGAGCGGGCATGAGTCGGACCGGTCGGGTACAGCGGGAGACCGGCGAGAGCACGGTGCTGGTCGAGGTCGACCTGGACGGCACCGGCGTCGCGGAGATCGACACCGGGATCGGGTTCTACGACCACATGCTGGCGCAGCTCGCCAAGCACGGCGGGTTCGACCTGGTCGCGCGGACCAAGGGCGACCTGGAGGTGGACGCCCACCACACCGTGGAGGACACCGCGATCGCGCTCGGCGAGGCGTTCGCGCAGGCGCTGGGGGACAAGGCGGGCGTGCGCCGGTTCGGTGACGCGCTGGTGCCGCTGGACGAGTGCCTGGTCCAGGCCGCCGTGGACCTCTCCGGCCGGCCGTACGTCGTGCACGTTGAGCCGGAGGCGATGGCGCCCATGATCGGCCCGGTGTACGCCACGGCCCTGACCCGGCACGTCTGGGAGTCCTTCGCCCACCACGCCCGGATCACGCTGCACGTGCGGGTGCTCGCCGGCCGGGACGACCACCACATCGTGGAGGCGCAGTTCAAGGCGGTGGCCCGGGCGCTGCGCGAGGCGTGTGCGGTCGACCCGCGCACCCGGGGCGTGCCCAGCACGAAGGGCGTGCTGTGAGGCCGCGGGTCGTGGTGCTCGACTACGGCTCGGGGAACCTGCGCTCCGCCGAACGGGCGCTGGCCCGGGCCGGCGCCGAGGTGACGGTGACCGCGGACGCGGCGTCCGCGCTCGCCGCCGACGGTTTGGTGGTGCCCGGCGTCGGTGCGTACGCCGCATGCATGGCCGGCCTGCTGGGCGTCGGCGGTGACGTCGTGGTCCGGAAGCGGGTCGCCACCGGCGCGCCGCTGCTCGGCATCTGTGTCGGCATGCAGGTGCTCTTCGAGCGCGGCGAGGAGCACGGCGTCGCCACCGCCGGGCTGGCGGTACTGCCGGGCACGGTCCACCGGCTCACCGCGCCGGTGTTGCCGCACATGGGGTGGAACACGGTGGCACCACCGCCGGAGTCGGTGCTCTTCCGCGGTGTCGGCAGCGAGCGGTTCTACTTCGTGCACTCCTACGCCGCGACCCGCACCGAGGGCGTGGTGACCACCGCCGAGCACGGCGAGCCGTTCGTCGCGGCGGTGGAGCGGGGCACCGTCTCGGCCACCCAGTTCCACCCGGAGAAGTCGGGCGGTCCGGGGGCCGCACTGCTCGCCAACTGGCTGGAGACGCTCCGGTGAGCCGGCCGTGAGGCCGTGGTGAGCGCCGTGAGGCCGCGGTGAGCAAGGAGCGGGCCCGCCGCCGGGCCGTCCGGCTCGCCGAGGGAGCCCGGCGGGCCGAGGAGGCGCGGGTCCGGTCTGACCGGCTGACCGCCCGCCGCCGGCGGCGGGACCGGCTGCGCCGCCGGCTGCGCGGTGCCGCGCCCGTCGCGCCTGGCCAGCGGTGGAGCCGGCGGACCCGCGGCCAGCGCGGCATGATCGCCGCAGTGCTCGCCGCCGTCGCCGTGCTGGTGTGGTCCGCCACCGACTCCTGGGGGCCCCGGATTGCCGTCCTGCTCGCCGCCACCGTCGTCACCCCCGCCGTTGTCACGCTGTTTCTCGATCGGAGCTCCCGCTAGCCATGACCGACCCCACCCATCCCGGTCCGGCCTCCACCGCCTCCCTGCTGCTCCTTCCCGCGGTCGACGTCGCGGACGGCCGGGCGGTCCGTCTGGTCCGGGGCGAGGCCGGCACGGAGACCTCCTATGGCGACCCGGTGCAGGCCGCGGTCGCCTGGCAGGAGGGCGGCGCCGAGTGGATACACCTGGTCGACCTCGACGCTGCGTTCGGCCGCGGGTCGAACGCCACGCTGATCGCCGAGGTGGTGCACGCGGTGGACGTCGCCGTGGAGCTCTCCGGCGGCATCCGCGACGACGCGTCGCTGGCCGCCGCGCTCGCCACCGGCTGCGCCCGGGTGAACGTCGGCACCGCCGCGTTGGAGGACCCGGCGTGGTGCGCCAAGGCGATCGCCGAGCACGGCGACCGGGTCGCGGTGGGGCTGGACGTGCGCGGCCACACCCTCGCCGCCCGGGGCTGGACCCGGGACGGTGGACAGCTGCTGGCGGTGCTGGACCGGTTGAACCGGGAGGGATGCGCCCGGTACGTGGTCACCGACGTGCGCCGGGACGGTACGCTGACCGGCCCGAACCTGGAGCTGCTGCGGGAGGTGTGCGCGCACACCACGGCGCCCGTGGTGGCCAGCGGCGGGGTGTCCTCGCTGGCGGACCTGCGGGCGATCGGCGGGCTGGTCCCGCTGGGAGTGGAGGGAGCGATCGTGGGCAAGGCGCTGTACGCGGGGGCGTTCACGCTGCCCGAGGCGCTGGCGGCGGTGCGATGACCGGCGCCGCGATGACCGGCGCTGATCGGCCGGGACGGATCTCCTCCGGCGGCCCGTACGAGGAGATCTTCGGGTACTCCCGGGCGGTGGTCGCCGGCCCGTGGGTGCTGGTCTCCGGCTGCACGTCGGTGGTGGACGGCGACGACACGGCGGCCCAGGCCCGTACCGCGTTGCGGACAGCGCTGGACGCGCTCCGGCGGGCCGGGCTGGACGCGGCGGACGTGGTGCGGACCCGGATGTACGTCACCGACATCGCCGCCGACGGTGACGCGGTGGGGCGGGTGCACGCCGAGTTCTTCGGGGCGGTGCGGCCGGCGGCCACCATGGTCGAGGTCTCGGCGTTGATCGATCCTCGGATGCGGGTGGAGATCGACCTGACCGCCTACCGGGAGAGCCGGTGAGCCTCGCGGTCCGGGTCATCCCCTGCCTGGACGTGGCCGCGGGCCGGGTCGTCAAGGGGGTCAACTTCGCCGACCTGCGGGACGCCGGCGACCCGGTGGAGCTGGCCACCCGCTACGACGCGGAGGGCGCCGACGAGCTGACCTTCCTCGATGTGACCGCCTCGGTGCAGGGCCGGGAGACGACCTTCGAGGTGGTGCGCCGGACCGCGGAGCAGGTGTTCATCCCGCTGACGGTGGGGGGTGGGGTGCGGGCGGTGGCGGACGTGGACGCGCTGCTGCGCGCGGGTGCGGACAAGATCAGCGTGAACACCGCCGCGGTGCGGCGGCCGGAGCTGATCGCCGAGATCGCGCACCGCTTCGGCCGGCAGGTGCTCGTCCTGTCGCTGGACGTGCGGCGGGTCCGCCCCGGTGACCCGGCCACGCCGAGCGGGTTCGAGGTGACCACGCACGGCGGCCGGCGCGGCACCGGGCTCGACGCGTTGGCCTGGGCGGTCCGGGCGCAGGAGCTCGGCGCCGGGGAGATCCTGCTGAACTCGATGGACGCCGACGGCACGATGGCCGGCTTCGACCTGGAGCTGATCGCCGCCGTACGCGCGGTGTCGGGTGTGCCGGTGATCGCCAGCGGTGGGGCGGGGCGCGCCGCGGACTTCCCGCCGGCCGTGACGGCCGGCGCGGACGCGGTGCTGGCCGCCGGGGTGTTCCACTTCGGCGCGGTGCGGATCGGCGAGGCGAAGGCCGCGCTCCGCGAGGCCGGCTACCCGGTCCGCTGACGGCCGCCCGACGATCTGGTGCGTCAGGGACCGCGCGGGGCGGCCTTGCTTCTCGCGTCGTCGCTGCTCGTGTCGTTGAGCTCGGCGAGCAGCGTGCGGAGGTCGCTCGGTCCGTCGAGCAGCCGCAGCTCGGTGCCGAGTCGGACGGTGGGTACCACGCTGACCCCGACCTCGGTGGCGCGTTTGCGGCCGAGCGGTGAGCCGAGGCTGGTCACCACCAGCGTCAGGCGCCCCGCGCGCTCCAGGTTCCGCAGCGCCGTCAACGCCTGCTGGCAACCGCTGCACATCGGGTGGGTGAACAGCTCGACGGTGGTCGCGGTCATGTCGCGTCCCAGTCGGAGCAGTGGACGCACCAGAAGTCGTCGTTGACCCCCGCGACCGACCGGAAGGTCTGCTGGAGGCGGAGGGAGTATTCCTCCCGCGCGGCGTCCCCCCGGATCCAAGGCAGCGGCTCGTCCGGCCGGAGCCGGAGCACCCAACCGTCGCCGTACGGATCGAAGTTCACCAGGGCGGGCCGCCCCAGCAACTCCTTGTTGACGGCGACCACCGTGCCGGGCACCGCCGCCCTGAATGGGGAGAGCCACTTGGCGCTCTCCAGCAGCGCGATGGCCCTACCCGAGCCGACATGCTGGGGCGGCGTGCGGCGGAAGGAGATCGTCTGGAACTTGCCCGCCAGGGTCTGGCCGACGTCAGTGACGCCGAACTCGAGCAGGCCATTGGGGAGGAACCTGGCCCACTGGTCCTGCGGGATGTCGTAGGCCAGATCGTCCGGAAGGATGCAGTTACGAATGACCGCCATGTCGACCACCAAACAGCCCGAAATGGCTTGCTGGCCGTGAGCCTAGCCGCGTGGGCCGCGCCGTGCTCGGCTACCCGTCGGAGCGCGGACGCAGTGCCAGCGGCGACAGCCGCAGGACGAGGCGGTGGTCCCGGACCATCGCCGCACCGAACTCGGCCCAATCCGGGTGTGCCGCACCGCTGACGTGCTCGTAGATGTCGGCGAGCTCCCGGACGACGTCGTCGTCCGGCGCGGCCGCCTCGGCGGTCAGCGACACCCGCGCCCGCCCGTGCCGGTCGGCCAGCCACGGGTCCCACCCGCTGGTGTCCGCCGGGCTGTGGGCGGGGTTGTCGTTCATGGCGCCTCCCTGTCGTGGCCGTCCGGCCGGTGGTGCTCCACCGACCCGTGACCGCGCCAACGTCGCATGATCGGATCACACCACCGGCGGGCTGGTGACCGGGCCGCCCCGGGGCGGCGGGATCGGGTGCCGGCAGGGGATGATGCGAGGATGATCCTGGACACGGAGCGGCACGCCGTCGCCGAGGCCGGGCGGCGGATGCTCGCGGATCGGCTGGTCGCCGGCACCGCCGGCAACGTGAGCGTGCGGGTGGGTGACCTGGTCGCGGTGACCCCGTCCGCGGTGGGGTACGCCGAGCTGACCGGCGCGCAGGTCGGCGTGCATCAGCTCGACGGCACGCCGGTGGAGGCGCCGCTGGCGCCGACCACCGAGCTGCCGATGCACCTGTCGGCGTACGAGATCACCGGGGCCGGTGCCGTGGTGCACACCCACTCCCCGGCGGCAGCCGCGCTGTCCTGCCTGGTGGACGAGGTGCCGCTGGTGCACTACTACGCCGCGATGTTCGGTGGGCCGCCGCGGGTGGCGGCCTACGCGACGTACGGCACGGTGGAGCTGGCCGAGGCGATGGCCCGGGCGATGCGGGGCCGCTCCGGCTGCCTGCTGGCCAACCACGGCGCCCTGGTCACGGCCGTGGACCTGGCGACCGCGCTGGACCGGGCCACCCATCTGGAGTGGCTGTGTGACGTGGCGCTGCGGGTGATCTCAGCGGGCCGGCCACCGAGGCTGCTCACGGAGGTGGAGCTGGCCGCCGCGGCACGTCGGCTGGCCGGCTACCGGCCGTCGCCCGGGCCGGGGTGACGCCCGGCAGTCCGGCCTCGGCAGGGATCACTCCGGCACGCCGGTGAGGTAGCGCTGCACGGTGCGGCCGTAGATCCGGACGAGCCGCTCCGCGGGAGCGGAGGAGATCGTCGCGGGTGTTGCCCGGACCGGGCGGCCGGCCCCTGCGGCGTGCTGGAACGTTGTCGGGTACCTGGTGGGCCGGGTTCACGCGGTCCGGCGGCGCAGCGTCGCGGCGCCGAGCGCCAGCGCCGCGAGCACGGAGGCCAGGACCACGACGACGTCGAAGACGAGGCTGGCGGTGATCGCACTGGTGTGGCCGGCCCGGACCAGCGCGTCCACCGCGTAGCTCAGCGGCATCCAGTTGGAGATCGCGTGCAGCCACGACGCCATCCGGTCGCGCGGGGTGAGCAGGCCGCACAGCAGCAACTGCGGCAGCAGCGCCGCCGGCATGAACTGCACCGCCTGGAACTCGGTCTGCGCGAACGCCGACAGCAGCAGCCCCAGAGCCATACCCAGCAGCGCGTTGATCACAGCGACCAGAAGCACGATGCCGACACCGGCCTGCACGGTAAGTCCGAGCAGACCGAGTGCCACCGCGGAGACCAGCGCCGACTGGACCAGCGCGAGCAGGCCGAAGGCCAGTGCGTAGCCGAGCAGCAGGTCGAGCTTGGCCAGCGGGGTGGTGAGCAGCCGCTCCAGGGTGCCGCTGGTGCGCTCCCGGACCATCGCCACGACGGTGACCAGGAACATGGCGATCACCGGGAACACGCCGAGCATCGGCAGCCCGACCCGGTCGAAGACACCGGGGGAGCGTTCGAAGACGTACTTGAACAGGGCCTGCAACACGCACGGCACGACCAGCAGCAGGGCCACCGTGCGGTGGTCGTGCCGGAGCTGGCCGAGCACCCGGCCGGCGGTGGCGAGGGTACGGCGGGGGTTCATCGGCGGGTCACCTCCGGGTCGGGTCCCGGGCTGGCGGGTGCGGCCACCGCGGGCTCGGTCGGGGTTGCCTCGATGAGGCGGAGGAACGCCTCGTCAAGGTCGTCGGTGCCGGCGCGGACCCGGATCGCATCCGGGGTGTCATCGGCGATGAGCCGCCCCTCGCGCAGCAGCAGCAGCCGATGGCAGCGCCGGGCCTCGTCCATGACGTGGCTGGAGACCAGCAGCGTGGTGCCCTGCTCGGCCAGGTCGGTGAAGAGGGCCCACAGGTCGCGCCGCAGCACCGGGTCGAGGCCGACCGTGGGCTCGTCGAGCACGAGCAACGTCGGATCGCCGACCAGGGCGCCGGCCAGCGACGCGCGGGAACACTCTCCACCGGAGAGGTTGCGCACCAGCGTGCCGGCGTGAGCGGTCAGCCCCACCTGCTCCAGCACCTGGTCGATCCGGTTCCGCGCCGCCCCGACCAGGGCGCTGAGGTAGCGCAGGTTGTCCCGCACCGACAGGTCGGCGTACACGCTCGGCGCCTGGGTCACGTACCCGACGCGTGCGCGCAGGCTGGCGGTCCCCGCCGGCTGCCCGAGCACGATCACCGCACCGGCCGAGATCCGTTGTACGCCGACCACGCAGCGCATGAGCGTGGTCTTTCCACTGCCACTGGGGCCGAGCAGCCCGGTGACCGTGCCGGCGGTGACCGTGCAGTCGAGCCCGGCCAGCACGGGACGACCACCACGGACCACCGTCAGACCGCGCACCTCCACTGCGGGTTCCGGCATCCCTGCTCCCAAGGCCGAGGTGATCGACGACGCCAGGCGTCGGGTGGCGTAAGCCATCGTGACGGAATTTGGACCGTAGCGAGCGGGATCTCGTCGTGCAAGGGTTCGGGCCGGCCGGTGGCTGGGGAACCACCGCCACGCCCCATTCACCCGGTCCGGACGGGTCTACCCGCGGGGGGCGCGGCCGGCCGGGGAGTCCTCCGCTCACCGTCACGGAGTGGTGGCAGCTGGCAGTCGGTGTGTGTGCACCACGCCAACCCCATGTACCCGGGTGGAATGCCCAACCCGAGGGCGATGCGGACCAGCAGGTCGTAGGTGCGCACCTGGCGGCCGTGGACGATCCCGCTCACCTCTACCCGCATCGTGGGTGCCTCCCACACAGCCTCTGGTGGCCGCATCGGTGGCGACCTGAGACGGGTTCGTCCGGGTGCCGGCATCACTCAGCATCCCCGGCTGGCGTGTCGCCGCTGGCCGGCTGGTCGGTGGACCCTCTCGGCAAGCCCCGCAGCCTGCTCAGCTCCTCCTCCACCCCACCTGGACCCAGGTTCAGCACGCTCGCCGCGAGCAGGGTGTAGGTACGGCACGGCCACATCGCGGGCGGGTCGGTGCGGCTTGCCTGGTCACAGCCGCAGCACACCGGCTGTTCCCCGCTCTGGTCCACGGGGGCGTGCAGCTCGACCAGATCGGCCGTTGCCCGGTCGAGGGCAACGGTCAGCACCCGCTCATGCAAGGCAACCGCCGCAGCGGCCCACGACATGAAGATCGGTTGGCGGCCGGCGTTGAGGTCAGCGGGGGACATCACTCGTTCGCTCCACGGTGTAGGTGGTCGTCTCGTTCGCCGTGCCGGTACCGTGGTGATTCGCGAACGACGACAGAATTGCTGGACAGACCGCCAAGGGGCGCTCCCTGGCGCACCGGAGGTCGTGACCGGCTGGGGTAGCTGGGATTGATGGTCATCTGCCAGGCTCCGTAGTGTTCTGCTTCGTTGCTTGACTGCAAGCCAAGCCAGCCGGCACCAAGGTCGGACAGATCGTTCGCCGGTCCGCGACATTCCATTGACACAGCGCGACGAGACGGGGAGGTGCGCCGTGATCGATCCGCACGAGGTCGTTGCAGCTCGGCGAGTCCTCGGTCGCCAGCTTGCCAAGTACCGTCAGGCGGCGGGCCTCAACCAGCACCAGCTCGCCCCCTACACCCACTACGGCCGCAGCACCATCGCCAACGTCGAGGTCGGGCGGCAGAACGTGCCGCGCCGCTTTTGGGAGAGAGCGGACGCCGTCCTGGACGCTGGCGGCGCACTGACCGCGAAGTACGACGAGCTGGCGTCACTCGTGCAGCGGCAGCGGCGGGAGATCGCCCAGGCCAGCGTTGCCCGACGGGAAGCCCCCCATGACGACAGCGGTGTGCTCTCTGGCCTGCTGGGTCACAGCCTTGCCACGGTGGATCAGGGTCGCCAGGCAACAGCCGCGCTGCATGAAGAAGTCGTGAATACTACTGTCACAGCAGGTGCTGACCGGCTCCTGCAACTCTTCTTGCAGCTCGATGCAGAGGTTGGCGGCGACGACCTGTACGAACCCATGACACGGCACGTCGGGCGTCTGGCGCGAGCCGTTGACGCTAGTCCCCGGCCGGCCACCCTGCACAGCCTAGGTCAGCTCAGCCAAATGACCGGCTGGCTTGCGCTCGACGGCAACCGGCATGGCGCTGCCCGCCGTAACTTCACCACGGCTGTCTATGTCGCTCACGAGACAGACGACGGGTCGTTGGCCGCCAGCGCGCTGGCTTACCTGAGTTTGCAAGCGACGTACCGCGACCACCCGAAGCGAGCACAAGCATTGGCGGCGACCGCCGTGCAAGCCGCTGCGAAGGCCCCGACGCCACTCGTCCGAACCATGCTGGAAACTCGTCTGGCTCGGGCACACGCCAAGTTGGGCAACCGCCCAGAGAGCCTGGCCGCGCTGGGTGAGGCCCAAGAGGCGTACGGCAGGGCCGGTGCGGCCGACGAGCCGCTGTGGATTTCCTACGTTGACGAGATCGAGGTCAACGCCCAAGCTGGCGCCTGCTATCTCGATCTGGGACTGCACACGCAAGCCGGTGCGGCACTTGCTCGGGCCATTGCACTGCTCAAGGCGCGGCGGCCGGAGCGTGTCCGCGACCATGTTCACTACCTGTCAAGACTGGCAAAATGCCGACTGCTGGCCGGAGAGGTCGAGCACGCCTGTCAGACCGGTATGGAAGCCCTTGATCTGGCGTTGACGATCGGCCCCTCCCGAGTTGTTGAACGGATCGGCGAGTTCGACGCCGCACTTGCGTCGGTCAACACAAACGCCGCACGAGACTTCCGGGAGCGGTTCGCCGTCTTTGCGCGGTCGCGCTAGCCGAGCAAGACTTGTACGAGCGCCCGTGTATCTCTCAGAGAGTTCAGCGCCGCGTCTGCGCCTGCGGCGTGCAACTCGCCAGCTGTGCTGCTGCCCGACGCCACACCGATTGCCCTGACATTGTTTGCCTTGGCGCTGGCGACGTCATACGGCGTATCCCCGATGACGAATACCTGCTCGGGCAGGTAGGACACCCCATACTTCTGCTGCGTCCGTTGCAGCGCCAGCCGTACCAACATGGCGCGTTCACCATCATCCGAGCCGTAGCCGCCAATGTCGAAGTCGATCGGGCCGGTCAGGTCGAAGGCTGCGAGCTTCGCCTCGGCAATTGGTCGGATGTTGCCAGTCACGACTGACTGCATAACGCCAGGTGTCTTGGCGAGCCGTTCTATGGCCTCGCGAGCGCCCGGCAGGCAGCGTCCGTGCTGCTTGATCTCAGCCTTCCGAACTTCGGTCGCGGCGGCCAATGCACCATAGAATTCGACCAGATGACTCGCCGGCTCAGGGATCCCGTGCAAGCGTAGTGAAGCGATGATGAGGTCGTGGTCCGCCTTTCCGGCCATATTCGGCATGTGTTCGAGTTCAAGGCCGGTCACGATCTTGAAGGCGGCAGCATAAATCTCGCGGCTCATGCCACCGATGTCCACCAACGTCTTGTCGATGTCCCAGAGCACCAGGCGCCGCGTCGGCTGGACGTACACAGGCGGGCTCCTGTCTGGTGAGGTGGCCGCTGCTGAGCCTAGCGCGGCCGCTGCCCATGGGCCTGACGTGGGTTGCCGGAAGGATGTCGCTCACGCCGCGCTGGAAGATCTGTATCAAGGGCAGCCGGTAGACGGTGCTGATGTCCTGACGGGCCAGGGCCACCCGCATCGTGGGTGCCTCCCACACGGCCTCTGGTGGCCGCACCGGTGGTGACCAGAGACGGGATCGTCCGGGTGCCGGCATCACCCAGCATCCCCGGCTGGCGTGTCGCCGCTGGCCGGCTGGTCGGTGGACCCTCTCGGCAAGCCCCGCAGCGGCCCACGACGTGGCCAGGGGTGGTTGGCAGCGGTCCAGATCAACGGGATACGTCACTCGTGCGCTCCACAGTGTAGGTGGTCGTCATGCTCATCGTGCAGGTATGGCGAACATTAAACAAAACCGGATTCTCGAATATTCTCGGGTTGGCGTAGCATTGTCATATGGTCATCGAGGTTGAGCCTGCCGAGTGGGATTCGCTGCTGCGGTGGAAGAAGCGGTCTGATTCTTTTGTGTTGG
>JACQDL010000061.1 GCA_016201065.1 Actinomycetota bacterium | reverse complement strand
CAGCCGGCTCGCGGCCTCCGGGGTGGTGCGCCCGACCTCGACGATCCCCTGACCGAACGCGTTCACCTCCGCCCGCAGGTAGGGGAAGTGCGTGGCCAACCCGGCGGCGATGAGGACGTCCCGCAGACCCGTCACCGCGTTACGCGCGTCATACCAACCCCCCGCCTCATCCGGTGACCAACGCGAGGCGTCCCGCTCCCGGCCCTCGTCACTCATCGCGCCCGGTCCAGGTCCGGCCGGTGGTCTGCGACCGACGTCTCACGCACCGCCACCTCCGCAGCTCGTCACCGGCCACCCGACCGGCTCCCTCCACCCTGACCGCTGCGGTATGCCACCGGCAGATGGCAGCCGGTGAAACGGGGTGACACGGCATGTCACCCCCGGCGACACTTCGTCGCACCCCCCGTACACGATGGTTAGCATCGAGTGAGCAACCGGCACCATTCGCGCCGAAGGCCACGGTTCGGTGTGATTCCCTGGAGGTGATCCCGACGGCGACACCCGGCCACTACCGGCCCGAGTCGCTGCGTGCTGCCCGCAGCGCGCGGGGCTGGACGAAGCAGAAGCTCATCCACGCCCTCCGGCGGGCCGCCGCCGAACGCGGCGTCACGCTGGTGGCCGACCCGAGCCTCTCGCGCGCGATCGCCGGGTGGGAGAACGGCCACCACTACCCCACCCAGTACGTCGAGCTACTGACCGCCGCCTACGGTCAGCCCGCCCACACCCTCGGGCTCAGCGAGGCCCCACCCACTGCCCAGGTCCCGGACCCCGACTACCCGGCCACCACCACCGACGCGGTAGCCGCCGTCACCGGACTGTGGCGCGCCGACCTCAACCCACACCACGGCACGGGCGAGACCAGCCTGGACATCACCGCGTGGCGTTCCGCGTCCCTCGGCTGGTTGGTCGCACCCGACCGCGAGCCCCTCCCCGCGCCCCGCGCCCACACCCACGTCGGGATGGGTGACGTGCAGACCGTGAAGACCACCGTGGAGATGTTCGTCGAGCTGGACAACCGATTCGGCGGCGGTCACGCCCGCCGCGCCCTGATCCAGTACCTCGACGGGGACGTCTCCGCGCTGCTCGCCGCCCGGTACACCGACGTGGTCGGGCGCGCACTGTTCGCCACCGTCGCCGAGGGCACGCTGCTCGCGGCGTGGATGAGCTACGACAGCGCCCACCACGGGCTCGCGCAACGCTACTTCGTCCAGGCACTACGGCTCGCCCAAGCCGCCGACGACCGCCGGCTCGCCGCCAGCGTCCTGTCCGCGATGAGCCACCAGGCCACCTACCTCGGCAAGTACCGCGAGGCAGGCGAACTCGCCCGAGCCGCGATCCTCGGCGTCCGCGACCACGCCACCCCGACACTGCTGGCGCAGTTCCGGGCGATGGAGGCCCGAGCCCTCGCCCGCGCAGGCGACCAGACCGGCTGCTCGACCGCCCTTGCCGAAGCCTCGAAATCCTTCGAAGCACACAACCCCGGCGACGACCCCGAATGGATCAACTACTTCGACGAGGCCGAGCTGGCGGCCGAGTTCGGGCACTGCTTCCGTGACCTCGGTCAGGCCCGCCAAGCCACCAGCTACGCCGAGCAGTCGCTGAGCGGCACGAACGTCCGCAGCGACTTCTTCGCCACAATGGTCCTCGCCGACTCCTTCCTCGGCCAGGACGAACCCGAGCAGGCATGCGCGATCGCCATCCGCGCCCTCAACCTCGGCGCGCAACTGAAGTCAGCGCGGTGCGTGTCCTACCTCGGCGAGTTCCGTACCCGCCTCGACACGCACGCCGACCACCCCGCCGTGCGGGACTTCCACGAGCAAGCCCGAACCTCCCGGCTCTGGCAGCAGACCGGCTGACCCGCTCACCATCGCGGCCGATTCCGGGGGAGACGACAGCCGGCTAGAACGGTTGCCAACCGCGCCGTTCGGCGCCGCTGCGCAGGTCACCGATCCGCCGCCGCACCTCAGCGGCGACCGTCTCATCGGTCGTCATCCCACGCGACAACCACACCGTCATCATCAGTTCCCGCATGTCGGCGAGCGTCTGGTACCCGTACCAGTTCATGACATCGAAGCCGTAGCTGTGCACGAACGCGTCGTACTCGCTGCGGGTATGCCACCCGAACCGCTCGAAGTACAACGCGGTCAGCACCAGGTCCCACTCACGCGGACCGACCGCGAACCCGTCCAGGTCGATCAACACCGCCCGCCCGGACCCATCCCGCAGCGCGTTACCGACCTGCGCGTCGCCATGCACCATCCCGAACGGCAACACGAAATCCAACTCGTCGTACCGCTTGCTCAGCGTCTCCGCCCGCGCCCACAAGAACGCCCGATCATCCGCACCCAACCCGACCGAACCCTCGATCCGCCGCCACGTCTCCCCCAGCGGATCAAGCCGAGGCAGTCGCAGGGCGCGCGGCTCCTCCAGCCAGTGCAACCGCCGAATCAGGTCACCGACCTGACCCAGCTCCGCCCACCGCTCCTCATCAGCGATCAACACCCAGAAGGTCACCACCCGCCCGGCGACGACCACCGGCTGCTCAACACCCGGCAACACCCGCACCGCCGGGAAGTCGACCTCAGCCAGCCACCGCGCCACCCCGACCGTCCGCTCGGCCCGTGCCAACGCCTCCGCAGCCCCCGTGATCCGCACCACCACCGGCGAGGCCAACCGGAACACCGCATGCGTACCGATCCGCCGCAACACCGCCCCGGTGGCATCCAGCCCGACCACCGCGCACGCCGACGACAGCACCCGACCGGCATCCTCGGCCGTCAACGCGCCACCGACCACGGGTTCCTCGCCACCACCGCTCGACACGCCGACGACGCTACCCGGCCACACCGCAACCGCATCTCCGCGAACCCACCCGACCGCTGCGCCGACGCCGACGAGCAACCAACGACCTACTGCCGAATTCGCCTGTACTAGATCAAGGCGGCCCGCTACGCGGGCCTCTGGCCGGACGCGGCCCGCCGGGCGTGCGGCGCTGGCGGCGCCGGTCCCGGCGCGGCGCCCGGCCAGCCCCTGACGCGGACCGATTGACCCGAGACCGCCGCCAACGTCGTCGGCGGCCGGCTGCGACCTGCTCCGAGTTCGGGCCGCCGAGCCCGTGGCACTCGGGTGTGGTCAGCCCGCACGGTAGGTCGGCACCTACGGCGCGGACCCGGCCTACGGCCGGGGAACCGTGGTCACCTTCCGGGGGGCAGGTAGCAGCGGCGCCACCCCACCGGAAGGGCACTGCGGGGCGCATCCGCTCGGACGATCTTTCCCGGCCCAGCACCGACGAGCCGTCCCTGTCCAGCGGCGAGGGCCGGGAAAGACCCCGCTGCGCTGTCCGAACAGACGACCCCTCCGACCCTTCCGCCGGGGACCCCTGCACCGCCGCAGCCGGCCGCCGAAACGGGCAGGCCCCAAGGGGGCGCCCGCCCCGGCCAGCCCCCTCGCGGGCAACCACCAGCACACGGCGGAAGACACCCATGACCAGCCACAACAACGAAACCACCGTCAATGCGGCATTGACACCCGATCATGGCATTGCCCCGACCCCGACACCAGAGCCCCGCCAGACACCAGGACGTCGCAGCGGCCGCGTGGAGAACCCCGACTATGCAGCGTTCGCCCGCCGGATCATCCGCGCCCACGGTCGCCGCATCGCCGCAGGCGACGTCGAGGCCCTACCCGACCTTCTCTCCCTGGCCGACGAGCTGGAGCGCGCCACGCAGGATGCCGTCATCGGTCTCCGACAGGCCGGCTACTCTTGGGCCGAAATCGCGGCCCGCCTGGGCACCACCCGCCAAGCTGCCCAACAACGCTGGGGCCGATAGGCAAGTCACAAGCAGGCGTCGCGCGGACCCGATCATCAGGGTCCGCGCGACGCCACGCGAATCTCCTATTATGGAGACTTGACCGCGGCGCACCGCACCGCGCCTAGGAATTACTCCCTAGGGGTGGCCCCGCAGTGGCCTTCCCGCATCAGACGACCAGCCGCGAGCTAGCAGCGGTCCTACGGTGTCTCCTCGGGCGTTTCGGGACTCCCCTTCGTCAGAGGCGTCCAGGGGCAGAGAGAGAGAGAATACAAACCACCTCCGCGGACAGGATACCTCCCGTTAGACGCATGCCCGCATAGTCGTTATTGTCACCATTTGGCACTTATCGAGAAGGGTGTAAAGCGTGCTTCGATTCGACCATGAACTCGCCCCTCCGGTGACTGGCGCTCGGGGTTCGCACTATCGCGAGCCAGTACCGACTAACCGGGACTGCGGTTTCCGCGCGGAGAGACCGACCGGTGCGATCGTCCCGCATGGTCTACGCATCGAAAACGACCTGAACGAACGGGTAACAACGTTGACCGTCACGGCAGCTTCGTTGCCTATCGTCGCAGGTGAGAGGCGACATCGGGGAGCAACGGGGAACAACCAGAACAGTCGATCTTGAATCAGCGGGTTCGGGGTTCGAGTCCCTGGCGGCGCACCACCATCGCAGGACATCTGACGCGATGATCCTGGTTCCCGGCTTCGGCGGGTCAGCTCGTTGGATGGTCACAGTGTGGCCGATTTTCCCGATTTAGTACTGTACGCGGCTTCTACCTCATTCGAGTCGACCAGACCCGACGAGGCCGATTCACTCGTGCATGCGAGCCCGGCGGCTACTGGTAGGGCGTAGTCGAGGTTGTCAGGGTGGCCAGCACCGGCCGGTGCCTGGCTCCGCTGTCGTCTTGGTCGGTGAGTACGACGAAACCGGTGGACCGGACGTGGACGCCGTGGACCAGCACATGGTCGATCGAAATGCCCAGCACGCCTGGCAGGGAGCTTGGCCAGGTGCCGACACCGGCGGACCCGGCCGCAACTGCCGCATCCGTACAGGCGGCCAGCCCAGTTCCAGCCAGATTGTCGATAGTCGCGTTGAGGTCGCCGACCAGCACCACATCCTGGGCCGACGCGGCGGAGCACAACACGGCGAGCTGGTCAACCTGACGGTTCCAGAAACCGTTCCCGCCCGGCAGAAACGGGATGTCCAGGTGCACAGCCACGATCGTTGGACCACCCCACCCATCGGGGCGAACAATCAGTTGACGTTCCGGATTGGCATCGAAGGCCTGCTGGTCCGCCACTTGGTACCTGACACGAGCAAAAACCGCCGTCTCGGCCCCGATGCGCCGCAGCCCGGCGTAGCCGCCGGTTCGCAGTAGTTGCTGGAGCCGCAGATACTGTGGGTCGGCAATCTGGGGCAGGACCAGAACGTCGGCGTCCTGAACCAGCGTCTCCTGCGCGATCGTCACCGCATCGACCAGACCACCGTTGGTGTTCCAGGACAACACCCGCAACTGCCCGCCGTCCGGCCCCTGCCCGGCCCCACCTGCGAAGCCGCGACCGGCGAGCACAACGATGCCCACCATCGCCAGCACCGCCAGCGGCGCACCCCCACCGGCCGCGACAGACCTCCACCGGATGCTCAGGCCCAGGACGGCCATCAGCAGCACGAGCCCGCACAACGCGGCAGTGGCCAAGTTGCGCCACGCCACCACCCCGGACACCACAGGCAGTCGGCCGCTCCCGATCCCCGCCAGCAACCATGGCGCACCCAGGACGAGCACCACCACGGTCCCAGCGAGAGCGGAGCGGATCATCGGTCGCTGGACGGCGAAGCGCCCTCGCGCAGTCGGCACTCCGTCTGGCACTCGCCCAGTATGGACCACCCTCAATGCCCCCCTGACGCTTCCGTCGCCATGATCACGGCCCTCTGAACCCGGATCCACCGACCTGGTTTGGGTTCGCGGTTACCGGGTGTTGTGGATCCCTGTGCGGCCGGTGGTGTTTGGCCACGAAGGGACCGCGGGTGCGCCCGGTCTTTCCACTGCTTCTCCGGTCGGGGTCCGCGGGCGGGCGGTGGGCGGGTCCGTGCAGTGCGGCCTTGCGCGCCACCGGTGGTCCCCACCGGATCACCGCCCGCATCCGAGCGACCCTCCCGGGCAGCCCGCACCTCGACGCGCATTCGATCCACCCGGACTGCCCGCACGTACTGATCCACACGGATCAGCCCGACCAGCCCGGCGCGCAGCCGACCCAACTCGCCGGACAACTCATCCAGGAACCGCACCACCGCGTGCCCGTCCCGCACATAGCAGCGCCCCTGGATACCCGGACGGACGTACCAGCCAGCCAGCGCATCCTCCGCAATCATGAGACGACGCCACCCCTCATCGAGCGACAATCGGCAGCGGCGGGAGCACCCCAACCGAGAACCTCCGGGCGCCCACCGGGCACCGCCAACGCCCCGCGACCTGGCCACACGCACCGGCAACGGATCACCAGGAATCAGGGTGTATGCGGTTCGTGTGCCGCTTCGTCCGGCGCACCATCGTTCCAGGTCAAACGGGGAGAGGCAATCACCCGCCTGAACCCGGCCCATGCTTTACCCATCGGACTCGCCTGACCCGTAGCCGAACGCCCGGTCCAGCGCGGCCGCCGCGCGACCACACCCCAACGCAAGCACACGTCCTGGATCATCGGCGGCCGGGCGTGGCCGAGTTGGTCGGCCACCACGCGAGAGCTGAGGCCGACCTCGTCGAGGATCGTCGCGGTGGTCTCGCGGAACGGGTGCGAGGTGACCCACGCCAGCGCGTCGGTCCCGCGTGCCCGCCGGGTGTCGCTCGGGTCCCGGAAACCCCAGGCGGTGTCCGGGAACTACGCCGCCCCGAGATGGTAGGACAGCGAGCCACCAAGGAAGTCGGCCAGCCGGGCGGCCTCCGCCTCCACCGCGGCGTAGGCCCAGCCCCGGGCGTCGCTCAACGGGCCGACCGCCGGGAACGGCGCCACCGTCACCGTCACCTGGCCGCGCGCGACGTCGTGCCGCCAGGTGCCCACGATGCGGCCGTCGACCAGCACCACCGGCGAGATCCAGCCCTGCGGGCGGTACACCAGATCGCGGAACTGATCGGCGATGTACGCGCTGACGTTGCGCGAGGCGCCGATCACCCATGGGTCGAAGGCGGGCAGGAGCCGAGCCACGCCCGGTCCCGCCGAGGTGGCGGCCGCCTCGGCGTCGCTGGCGAGCATCCAGCCGCACACCCCCTCGACGTCAACCGCCACGACCTCGTCGCCGAGCCCGGTGATCAGGCGCCCCGCGGTGGCGGGCGAGTGCCCCCACCATCGGGCATAGTCCTCCCGGGACGCGGGACCGTAGGCGCTCAGGTACCGGCGGGTCACCGTCGCCAGCGCGGCACCGGCGTCCACCGCGGCGGGCGGCGCGGCCAGCCACGACCGGGGGCTGGTGAACTGGACGTTCGGCCCCCGGTTGGGGGCGAAGCAGAGCTGGCCGAGGAACGACGACGGTTTCAGGGTCGCGCCCCAGTTGTCCCGCAACCGGTCGGCCAGCTCCGGGATTCCGGTCCGGTGCGCCACCTCGTCGGCGAGCTCATCCCGGCCGAGCATCCGCCCTGACAGCGCCTCATCGATCGCCGGCAGCATGACGGCAAGCTGCTCTTGGGTGATCTTGAAATACTTGGACCAGCTCGGCTTGGTGTAGTGCCGGTAGGTCCCCAACGCAGCCTGCCACACCGGATAGTGCCGGGCGGCGACCAGGTGCAACGTGCCGCGCATCGCCCAGATCTTCACCAGATCCCGCCGGTCCCAGAGGGCTCGCTCCGCCTCGCCCGCGGTGACGCCCGCCACCCGGGCCCACAGCGACAGCTCCGCGCTGGAGAGCAGCTGCGCGTGCAGGCAGCAGATCCGGTCGACGACCTCCAGCAGATCACCGACCGGCGCCGGGGTGTCCAGGTGGTGCACCCGCATCCGGTGGGCCAGCACCTGGTCCCAGGTCAGGCGCGTCAATGCGGCCTTCGTGGCGCTCTTCGGGGCGGTCTTGCCGACAGTCATCCGGAAACTCCTCGGGGGGTTGGGGGGTCGGCCTCGTCCGCCGCCGGCGCACCGGCCTCATCGTCCCACTGCTGGAGGGCGAACTCGGCCGCCGCGACCAGACTCACCAACCGGTGCCCGACCGTCTGGAACTCGATCAACCGGCGGCCGAACTGCTCCCGCCGGGCCACGTGTTCCCCTGGCCGCTCGCAGCGCCAACAGGCCGATCCGGACGAGGACCGCCGCCCACCTCAAGGGGCAGGCCAATGCCGAAGAAACCCAGCTTGGCCAGTTCGGTCCACGCCGACTCAGCTCGCAGGCTGGCTGTGGCCTGGGCGAGTTCGCGTCGCAACGGTATCCAGCAGCACCTTGGAGGCGCCGCCCGCGATCGTCAGGCCGGCGGCCTCCCAGTAGACCTCCACCAGCACGTACCCGGTCGGCTCGCCGGGCACCACCGCAGGCCGCCCGAGTTCCCCGGCCCGCGGATCACCGCTGGCGCACGCCTCGCGGGCGGTCTCCAACCAGCGCGGACCCCGGACGTAGTAGTCGAGGCCGCTGCCGGGTGGATGACCGGACGGCTGACCAGCTCGACCAGCCCGCGCCGGTCCGCGCCGGTCCTCGCCGGTGGTGACCAGCCAGCCGACCCCGTCAGGAAGCGCCTCGTGGGGCTCGGCGTCGATCCCGATCCCGGCCAGGTCACCGGCGTGGGCCACAGCTGCCGCCCGGTAGCCCTGCCAGTGCGTCATGCTGCCAACCACCCCTGGCGGCCACCGACGCGGGCAGGATCAGTTCGATCACAGGACGCTCCCGGGGCCCGGCAGGATCTGGCGTAAGCCGGCGGGCCCGCCTCGGCGCCGCCACTCCGGCGGGTAACCCAACGAGACCTCCTCGAACCGCACGCCGTCATACCAGGTCGTACCCGGGATGTGGAGGTGACCGTAGACCGCGGCCGCGGCCCGGTACCGGGTGTGCCAGCCGGCGGTCCGCCGGGTGCCGCACCACTGGGCGAACTCCGGGTGGCGCAGTATCCGGGTAGGTTCCCGGACCAGCGGGAAGTGGCTGACCAGGACCGTCGGTAGCTGCGGCGGCAGAGTCGCCAACCGGGCCTCGCTGAGCGCCACGCGTGCCGCGCACCAGGCGTCGATGCTGGGGTACGGATCGGGGTGCAGGACCACCTCGTCGGTGCACACCACGCCGGCCCGGTAGGCCTTGGCCAGGCTCTCCGCCTTCGTCGCGGCGCCGGCCGGCCGGAAGGTGTAGTCGTAGAGGATGAGCAGTGGCGCGACGATCGTTGGTCCGCCCGCGCCGGTCCACAGCGAGTACGGATCCTCCGGAGTCAGCACCCCCAGCTCCCGGCAGAGCCGGACCAGGTGCTCGTACCGTTCGACCCCGCGGAGCTGGAACGGGTCTCGCGGATGGGTCCAGAGTTCATGGTTGCCTGGCGCCCACACCACCTTCGCGAACCGCTCGGCCAGCAGACCCAGGGCCCACTCGATGTCGGCGACGCGTTCGGCCACGTCACCGGCGACGATCAACCAGTCGCCAGGCTGGCGGGGTCGGATCGAGTCGACCACGTCCCGGTTCTCCGGGTGGCCGACGTGCAGGTCGCTGATGGCGAGCAAGGCAGCCAGGTCCGCGCTCTCCTCGATCACCACGCGAGCGTAGGCAGCCGGATCGCGCCCGTCGAGCCGAAGCTTCCGCACTAGTCCGGAACGTGACCCGCGGTTCCACACTTTCGCTGCGCGTCCTCGCGTTATGGTCATAACCAGACCCCACGCTTGCCTGCCATGACGTCCTGGCGACGGGCCGGATTGGCGGGCTGGCGGATGCCGCGATATAGCGGAACGGGCCAGCGTCACCTATCGATGTTTCGAGGAAGCTGATCGGTGAGACGATTGCGGAGAACCCATCGCGGGAAATGCGGATAGCTGCAGGGGAACTGCGCCCATCGCCGACCGCAACTTCTCCTCCTTTACCGACTAGGTGACCGCCTCCGGGGCGGCGCTGACGGGTGGAGGCCGATCTGAGGCTGCCGGTGTTGACGATCCTGCCCGACGGGTCGTATGGCTCGGTGTTGGTCAACCCGAGGCATCCGCGGCACGCCCCCGCCAGCGGCTCGTCGAGGGCGCCCGGGCCGGGTGCTGCGGTCCAAGAGCCCGGACATGGTCCGCCGGGAGATCTACGGCTACCTGCTCACCCACCACGCGATCAGCGCCCCTGTCTGTCGAGCGGCAACCGAGGCTGACATCGATCCCGATCGATCAAGTACCTGCGCACCGTGCGCATCGTCCGCCGCCGCAACCTCAACCCGGCCCGTCGACACCGCTCCTACCCCCGCGTGGTCAAACGCGCCCGCCACAACCACTACCGGGTGAAGAAGCCCACCGACACCGGAACCCGCCACCAACCCAGGTTCAAGACCGGGGCCGAGGAAATCACCCGACAGGTGCGTATCCAGATGCACCGCACGACTCTCTTCTCGGAGACGACACCGACGCTGGGCAGCTCCGCCGGCTCGCACGCCGCGCTTCATGACTGCGGCCGCGGAGACCCATGGCGAGGGGACGGGGCGGAATGACGGACGGTCTCCAGCGGACGCTCGCCGATCTCACGCCGGAACAGCGAGAGCTCCTCGCGCTGCGCCTGCGCCGCAAGACCGAGAATCCATCGCCCGTCTCGTTCACCCAGGAACAGTTATGGTTCCTCGACCGACGTGAGCCCGGTTCGCCGGCATACAACGTCCCGTTCGCGCTGAGGCTCGAGGGACCGCTCAACGTTCCGCGGCTGCACGGTGCGCTCGACGCGGTCGTCGCCCGCCACGACGCACTGCGCACCGTTTTCGCCGAGCACGACGGCGGGATCGCCCAGCACGCCAGGCAACGTCTGCGGCTGCCCATGCCGGTCACCGACCTCAGGGCCCTGCCGGACGACGCGCGCCGGCAGGCCGTGGGCCGGGCGTCGACCGCCCACTCCGCGACGTCGTTCTCGCTGACCCGGGGGCCGCTGCTCGCCACCCGCCTGCTCGCCATCGCCGATGACCGTCATGTGCTGCTGGTCACCGCTCACCACATCATCTTCGACGCCTGGTCCGCGGACGTCTTCACACGCGACCTGGTCGCGCTCTACGGCGAGCTTTCGGGCGAAGGGCCGGCCCGGCTGCCCGCGCTGACCACCCAGTTCGTCGACCACGCCCGGCGGTATCGCGAACCCGCGGCGCTCGCCGTGATGCAGCAGCACCTTGCCTACTGGCGCGACCGGCTCGACGGCCTGCCACCGGAGTGCACCCTGCCGCCCGACCACCCGCGTCCGGCTGTGCAGTCCCACCGCGGCCGGCACCGGGAGTTCGTCCTTTCCGCCGTCGTGACCGACGGCCTGGCGCGGCAGGGGCGCGGCGCGGGCGCCACCCTCAACGCTGTCCTGCTGGCCGGGTTCGCGGCTCTGCTGCGCCGGTTCAACGGCCAGGACGACGTGACACTGGGAATGCCGTCGGCGGGACGGCCGCGCACCGAGCTCGAACCGCTGATCGGCTCGTTTGCCAACGTGCTGGTGATGCGGCTCGACCTGTCCGGCGACCCCACGGTGGAGCAGTTGCTCACCCTGACCCATCGCGCGGTGAGTGCGGCGTTCCAGCACCAGCAGGCGCCCTACGCGCGGGTGGTGGAGCAGGTGGGCGGCCGGCGGGACCCCAGCCGTAACCCGCTGTTCCAGGTGATGCTGACCGTCGCGGAGGCGGGTGAGGAGTCCCTGACCGCCGCCGGGCTGACCGTGGCGCAGGTTCCGGTCGACTCGGACCTGACCGACTTCGACCTCTTCATCGCCCTCACCAGGGGCGCTGACGGCCTGCATGGTGCCGTTCACTACAACACCGACCTCTATCTGGACGAAACGGTCGAGGGGCTCGTGTCGGCCGCGGTCGACGGCTTCACCGAGCTGGCCGATGCGGCCCATGAGCCCGAGCGGCCGCTGGCGTCGTTCGGCGCGCTGCGGCGCGACGAGGTGGCCCTGGCCGCGACCTTCACTGCGGACCTTGTCCGGGCCCCGCTCGAGGCCTGGCTGCGGCTGCTGAGAGTGCCCGTTGGGGTGACCCCGGTCGGCTACGGCCAGCTGATCCAGCACTTGTTCGCTCCCGCCGACCGGGCGGCTGCTGTCTGCCTGATCCGCTGGCAGGACTGGCTGCGCCGGTGTGACCCCGAGGAGGGCCCGGCGGCGGCCGCGACGATCCTCGACGCCGCGATGACCGACCTGGAGTCCGGGGTCCGGGCCTACCGACGCCAGACCACGGCACCGCTGCTGCTCGTGGTGTGCCCCGCCTCGGGTCGTTTCCGGGACGGCGAGTGGGCCACAGTCCTGGGCCGGCTGGACGACGGGCTTGCCCTGCTGGGCTCCCGCGTGCCCGGGACGCGGGTGGTCTGGGCGCGGGACCCGGACGGATCCACGGCCGACGTTTCGGCCGACCCGGTCGCCGACGAGCAGGCCGACCGGCTCGGGCACGTCCCCTACACCGCGCGGTACTCCGCGTTGCTCGCGGCCGAGATCGGCCGCCTGCTCCACGGGATTCCCGACGGGTCGGGCGGCCTGCTCGGACCGGGTCGGCTGGCCACGCCAGCCGGGGCCGAGCGGGCCGTCCTGGTCACGGAGACGATGGCGAACCCGGCCGCCCTGCTGGAGCGGCTGGTGCCCGTCCGCCCCCCGGCGACTGCGGACCACGCGTACGTCGCGCCCCGCACACCCACCGAGGAGCGGCTGGCTGCGCTGTGGCAGCGGATGCTGCCGGTCGATCGGGTCAGCGTCACCGCCGACTTCTTTTCCCTCGGCGGCCACTCGCTGGTGGCCACCCAGGTGCTGTCCCAGGTGAAGGCCGAGTTCGGCCGTGACGTCTCGCTCTACGCGCTGTTCACCAACCCGACCGTGGAGCAGCTGGCTCGGCTGCTGGACGACGCCACCGAGTCCACCACTCCACTGGGGCCCGCTCCGTCCGGTGCCGAACCGGTGGCGTCCTCGACCCAGCAGCGTTTGTGGGCGCTGGCCGAACTCAACGCCGACACGGCGCGACACAACACTACCTTCGCGGCGCGGCTGACCGGTCCGCTCGACGTCACGGCGCTGCGCCGGTCCGTGGCGGAGATCGTGGCCCGGCACGAGTCCCTGCGTACCACGTTCACGAGCCGCCGCGGCGAGGCGGCCCCCGTCGTCCACCCCGAGTTGGACTGCTGGTTGGCGCCGATCGACCTCACCGACCGGTCCATGGCCGAGCGCGACGCTGCCGCCCGCGTGGAGATCGACCGGCACGTCGAGAACCGGTACGACCTGGCGACCGGGCCGCTGCTACGGGTGCGGCTCCTGGTCACCGGCCACGACCAGCACCTACTGCTCATCGGCATGCACCACATCATCTGCGACAACACCAGCTGGAGCCTCTTCCTGGACGAGCTTGTCGAGCTGTACGGGGCATTCGTCGCCGGCCTCCCGTCGCCGCTGCCCCCGCTGCCGCTGCAGTTCGGCGACGTCGCCTACGACGAACGGCAGCGCCAGGACGCCGCCGCGACCGCTGCGGACGTCGCCTACTGGCGGCGGGCCCTCCACGGCGCTCCGACCGCGATCGACCTGCCCATCGACCACGAGCGTCCGGCGGTCCGCTCGGATCGGGCCGGCCACCAGGCGGCGACGCTGCCCGCCGGTCTCGGGGCCGCCGTACGCGAGCTGGCCAGGGCCGAAGGGGTGTCGCCGTTCACCGTGCTGCTGGCCGCGTTCGCGGTGCTGTTGCGGCACGAGAGCGGGCAGTCGGACCTGGTGGTCGGCGTGCCGTGGGCCGGCCGGGACCGGCCGGAGCTGGAACGGCTGATCGGGTGCTGCACCGACCTGCTCCCATTCCGGCTGGACCTCACCGGGTGGCCGTCGTTCCGTCGGCTGCTGCGCCGCGTGCACACCACGGGGCTGGAGGCCTATCGGCACAAGGGTGTGCCCTTCGCCGGGATCGTGGAGGCATTGCGGCTGCCCCGCGACGCCTCCCGGCACCCGCTGTTCCAGAGCGTCTTCAACCTGCTCGACCTCGTTGACGAGACGCCGCGGCTGTCCGGCCTCGACGTCGAGCCGATCGAGGTGGGCGCGCCGGGCGTCGACTTCGACCTCTTCCTCACCCTCAGCTGGGGTGACGGCGAGCTGCGGGCCGACCTGACCTACCGCGCCGACCTGTCCGCACCGCGGCGCGCCCGGCGGCTGCTCGACCGCTTTACCGCGACGGTATCCGAGTTGCTGGCACGGCCGGACGAGCCGATCGGCCCGACCCGCGGTCGTGTTCCGGCGCCGGCACCGATCCGCGCTCATGGGCACCGGGTGACCGTCGCGGCATCCTTCCCGGTCGAGCCGGTGCTCGCCACGGCACGGTTCTGGGCGGCGCAGGTGCGCCCGGGGCTGGAGCTGCTCCCCGCCGGCCGCTGCCAGGTACTCCGGCCGCTGTTGGACATCGATGGACCGTTCGCCGATCCGGACGGCCTCGCCGTGGTGCTGCTGCGCTGGGAGGACTGGCTGACCGGCGCTGACCTGTCCGCACCGCGTGCCCTGCCCGCTGCGGCCACCCGGCTGGACGGTGCACTGCGCGATCTCGTCGAGGCGGTCCGTCGGTTCCGCCTGCGGAACCCAGCCCCGCTGCTGATCGGGGTGGTGCCCGGCGCGCTCGCCGGTGCCCACGATCCCTGGCCCGGAATGGTGGCCGACGTGACCCAACGGTTGCGCCGGGCGTGCGCGAGGTACGCGCACGTGAGCGTCGAACCGGTCGCGGCATGGGCCCGGCGGTACGCGGCCTCCCCCACCGACACCGCAGCGCTCGAGGTCATCGCAGGCACCCTGGTTGCCCGCGCCGCCGACCGCGGGCTGCGGCGGCACCCGGACAGGTTGGTGCTCGACCCGGCTGCCGGCACCCCCGGCGACGTCGGCCGCCTGGTGCGCGACCAAGCGGCGCGAGGCCGGGACGTCGTCCTCACGGCCGCCCCCGGCGCGCCGGATCTGGCCGCGCTGGTGGCCGCCGGTGCCGCCCGGGTGGCACCGGGCGACCCCGGTGACCTGCCGGCTGTGGTGGCGGGGCTCGGCGACCCGTCGCAGGCCCTGGTGCTGCACCGCGACCCGGAGGTCGTGGCGGCGGTACGCACCGCCCACCCCGCCGCGACCGTACTCCTGCTGCCGGCCGACCAGCCGCTGGGCGGCATCGCGGCGCGGCTGTGGCTGCTCGACACTGCCGGCCCGGACGACATCCCAACCGTGGCGAGCGCGGACAACCCGCCGACGACCGCGCAACGATACGTCGACCTGGCCGCCGACCTACCGACGGCGGCCGCGATCCGGTCCGCGGTCGACAACGGGTACCGACGGGTCGCGAACCGGGCGTCGGCCCTGCCCCGGACGCCTCGGGAGCGGCTGCTGGCCGCGATCTGGGCCGACCTGCTGCGGCTGCCGGAGGTCGGCGTCCACGACGACTTCTTCGACCTCGGCGGGGACTCGCTGCTCGCCATGCGGCTGGTGCACCAGGCCACGGCGGCGGGCGTGTCGATCACGCCACGGCAGCTCGTCGCGCATCCCACCATCGCCCAGCTGTGCGTGCTGGCTGACGCCGGAGGCGTCGCGGCCACCGCCACCGTGGGCGCACCGGACGGCGCCACGCCAGCGCCGGCCGAGGCCGGCCCGGTCACCCCCGCCCAGAGCTGGTTCCTCACCGAGCTCGCGCCGCGGATGCGCCGCCCGGCTCACTTCAACCATCCCTACTACCTGGAGGTGGTGCGGCCGGTCGCGCCCGCGACGCTCGGCACCGCCGTCCGGCTGCTGGTCGAACACCACGACGCGCTGCGCTTGCGTTTCGACAGCGACCCTGACGCCACCGGCGGCTGGCGGCAGCGTTGCGCGCCGGTCGCGGACGCCGTTCCGTTTACCAGCCACGACCTACGTACGACCGGTCCAGCCGACCTCGACACCGCGGTCGAGCGGCTTGCCGCCACCGAACAGACCCAGTTGGACCTGCACGCCGGTCCGACCGTGCGGGTGCTCCATGTGCGGCTCCCGGCGCCGCACCGGGACCGGCTGCTGATCGTGACGCACCACCTGGTGGTCGACGCGGTGTCCCGTGGCATCCTGCTGGACGACCTGCAGAGCCTGTGCGGGCAGCTGGAGTGCGGCAGTACGCCGGTGCTGCCCGGCCGGACCACGTCCTACCTCGCCTGGAGCCACCGGCTCGCGGCCTGGGCCAACCGCGCGACGACCCAGGCGGAGCTGCCGTTCTGGCTCGACCAGCACGCCGACGGCGCGGCCGTGGTGGCCCCGGACGACCCGTCGGGGGCCACCACGCTGGGCACCCTCGGTGGGATCGGCGACGCGCTCGACGGCGAGGTGACAGCCGGCCTGCACGAGGCCGCGCGGCGGGTCGGCGGCGGCATCCGCGACCTGCTGGTCTGGGCGGTCGCCGCGACCGTGGCCGACAGCGCCGGCAGCGACGTGTGCGCCCTCGCCACCACCGGGCACGGCCGCGAGGACCTCTTCCACGACGTGGACGTCTCACGCACGGTGGGCTGGTTCCAGGTGCTCTACCCGATCCGGCTCCGGCTGCGCATGGACGCCACGGACGTCGACGGTGCGGCCGACGTCGTCCGTCAGCTGCGTCGGGTACCGCGCAACGGGATCGGGTACGGCGCGCTGCGCTACGGATCCCGCGACCTCGACGTACGGCGGCGGCTGACCGAGCACGGGTACCCGTGGCTCGCGGTCAACTACATGGGCAACTTCGGCTTCGACGAGGTGCCCGGCCAACAGCCCTGGTTCGAGGTCTGCACCGCGCCCTACGGCTCCACCGAGGACCCCGACGGCCGCTGGCCCTTCCCGGTCGACGTCGCCGGGTCGATGGTCGCCGGCCGACTGCGGGTCGACCTCAGCTACGGCACGACGGCATACCGCCGGAGCACCGCGCAGCGGCTGCTCGACGGCACGCTCGCCCGGCTGCGCCGCCTCGCCGCCGGATGCCTGCTCGACGAACAGCGGGACCAGTACCACGACCACCACCAGAGGGGATGACCGTGACGGCGCTACGACGACCTTCGAGGTTTGCCGGGTTCACCACCATCTGGTTCGGCCAGCTGCTGTCGGCGGTGGGGACCCGGATGACGAACTTCGCCCTGAGCATCTGGGTGTGGGAGGCCACCGGGCGGGCGACCGACTTCGTCATGCTCACCTTCTGCGCCTTCACGGCGACCGTGGTGTTCAGCCCGGTGGCCGGCGCGCTCATCGACCGATGGAGCCGGCGGCTCACGATCGTGCTCAGCGACGTGGGGTCGGCCGTGGCCACCCTGGCGGTGTTGGTGTTGTTCACCACCCACTCGGTCAGCATGTGGCAGCTGTACGCGGTGAACGCCGCGACCGGCGCCTTCCTCGCGTTCCAGGGACCGGCCTACTCGGCGACGATCACCGTGATGGTGGAGCGGGGCGCCTACCCGAGGGCCAACGCGATGATGTTCGCGGTCCGGTCGGTCCCGGTCATCTTCGCCCCGGGGCTCGCGGCGGCGCTGCTCGCCCACACCGACATCCGCGTGGTCCTGCTGATCGACGTCCTGTCGTACCTCGCCGCGATCGGGGTGACGCTGCTGGTCACCCTGCCACCGATCCCTGCCAGCGGTGAGGCCGGACCGGCGAGCCTGTGGCAGGACGCCCTCTACGGCTTCCGCTACCTCCGGGCCCGGCGTCCGCTGGCATTCCTCGAGGCGATCATGTTCTCGATCAACCTCTTCGCCTCCGTCGGCTTCCTGCTCCTGATCCCACTGATCCTGGCCCGGACCGGCAACGACGAGGCGCAGGTCGGCCTGGTGCAGACGCTCGCGGCGATCGGTGGGGTGACCGGCGCGGTGCTGCTCGGCACACTGCCGCGGACGCCACACAAGATGCGCAGGGTGCTGGTGTCAATCATGGTGTTCAGCCTCGTCGGCCGGGTGCTGTACGGCGTCGGGCAGAACTGGGTGGCGTGGGCGGTCGCCCTGCTCGTCGTTCACCTGTGCATTCCGTTCATCGACGGCTACGCGCAGACCCTCTTCCAGGAAAAGGTCGTACCGCATGCTCAGGGGCGGGTGATGGCCGCCCGCCAGTTCGTCGAGGACCTCACCATCCCGCTGGCCGCCCTGATCGCCGGTCCGCTCGTGGACCGGGTGCTTGAGCCGTGGATGCGTCCGGGCCACACCGGCGCCCGGCTGTTCGCGGACCTGGTCGGGACCGGTCCCGGTGCCGGCATCGGGCTGATGTACGTCATCGTCGGCCTGCTCGGCGCGGCGGTCGCCGTCATCGGTTTCGCGGTGCCCGACATCCGGCGGATCGAGAGCATCCTGCCGGACGTCGATCTCGAGCCACCACCCGGCCGGCGGCAGCCCAGCGAGCGCCCGGACGGGTCGCGGACCGCGCCGCGCCCCGAGGGGGCGGGGCCGGCGCTGGAGCCAGCGCCGGTGGAGCCGTGAGCGCGCCGGGGGCGGGCGGCGAGTTCGTCCGCGTCGTCGCCGAGGTGTTCGAGGTCGACCCGACCGAGGTGGTCGACGGTGCCGGCCCGGACACGCTCGCGGCCTGGACCAGCCTGCGGCATCTCCAGCTCATGGTGACCCTCGAGGAGGCGTACGGCCTGTCCTTCTCCTACCGCGAGATCCGCGACCTGCGCTCGATCGGTCAGGTCCGGGACGTCATGCGCGCCAAGGGCGCCAAGGTCTAGGGGGCGACATGCGCGACACACATCCGGATGGCGACCTGCGCGCGCTGCGGGCCCGGTGGCGGCAGGTGCGCGGGAGCCAGCAGGCGCCCCAGCTCACGGTGGGTGTGCTGGCCAGCTACACGGCCGACCCGCTGGTGCCCTACCTCGGCATGGCGCTGCACCGGGCCGGGCTGGCGGCGTCCGTGGAGGTCGGCCCGGCCAACCAGATCACCCAGCAGTGCCTGGACGACTCGGGCGGGTTCGCGCGGTCCCGGCCCGACGTGCTCGTGGTGGCGCCCCGGCTGACCGAGCTCGGTCCGGTGTCCGCCCGGCGCGGCTGGGTGGAGGAGTTGGTCGGCGTCGTGGAGGCTGCCTCGGCCGCGGCCCGGTGGTGGGGGTCGTGCCTGCTCGTCGTGCTGCCCGAGATCCCCGACCGGCGACCCGAGGGGGTCGGTGACGCTGCGGATCCGGGTGGCGTGGTGGCCGCGGCGACCGCCGCCCGGGAGGCGGTCCGGCAGCTGCTGGCCGGGCGCCCGAACGTCTTGGTGGCGGACGCCGAGGAGGCGGTCCGCCGGGTCGGCCTCGCGCGCGCGTTCCACCCCGCGATGTTCCGGTACGCCAGAGTGCCCTACACCGAGGAGCTCTACGCCCGGCTGGGTGACCAGCTGGGCCGGATCATTGCCCTGCGTCACGCCCGCCGCCACCGGGTCGTCGTCCTCGACGGCGACGCCCTGCTGGCGGTCGACGTCTCGCCGGACCGGACCGGCGCCGCCGGCACCCAGGCTCTCGACGCCGTGACCGCGCTGCGGGAGCCGCTGCTCCAGCTGCACGCCGCCGGCCTCCGGGTCGCGCTGCGCGGATCGCCCGGACGCGTGGCCTTGGGTCCTCTGGTGACGGCGTTCCCGGAGCTGCTGCGCGACCTGGCTCCGGGCTGGGCGGTCGACCGCCGACCCGCGCGCGACCAGGTGCGTGCGCTGGCAGCGGACGCCGACGAGCTGGCGGGTGCGGTGGCCGTGATCACCACGGATCCGCTGCTCGCCGACGACCTCGGTAGCCGCCAGCACGACGCCCGAACCGTCGTCCTCGCCGGGGAGCCGGAGGAGTGGCCCGCGCAGCTGCTGGCGAGCGGCCTGTTCGACCGACTCCCCGACCCGGACGCCGGCGACCCTGACGCCGGCGCCCGGCCGCTGGCGCCCGGCCGCCCGCCCCCGGTCACTGCCGCGACCGGACCGGCCGCCGCCATGTCGCTGGCTGACTACGTCGCCGGACTCGACGTGCGGCTCGAGATCCGACCAGCACCGGTCGACCGCCTGGCCGACATCGCCGAGCTGGTCGCGCGGGCCAAGGACTTCACCCTCGGCCGGCCGAGCGATCTCACCGATCTGGCGGCCGGCCTCGACGGGCTGCTCGCCGTCACGATCCGGGACCGGCTCGCGGACTACGGACTCGGAGCGGCGGTCCGGATGCGGCTCCTAGACGGGGCCGTGGGCGTCGTCGACCTGTTCTCGGTGTCCTGCCCGGTGCTCGCCAAGGGCGTTGAGGCGGCCGTGCTGGCGGAGCTGGTGGGGCGGGCCGGCCGGGCCGGCTGCGACCGGCTCACCGTCACCGCGCGAGACACGGGCGTCAACGGGTCCGCGCTGCGCTTCCTGGGCGAGGCGGCTGGACGGGACTGGTCAGCGGTGGCCGGCCGGCCGCTGCGGCTCGACGTGACGATCGAGCGGGGGTGAGCGCGGTGTTCGGGATCCTCGGCCTCGGCCACGTCCTCGGCGACCGCGCGGACGTCGCCGAGGCGGCCCCCCGGTACACCGACGATCTGGAGCGGGTCGCGAGCTGGGGGTACCGCGGCTTCCACCGGGCACCCGACGGCGTCGGCCTCACCGATCTCGCCGTCGACGCCGGGAGGCGCGCGCTGGCGGCGGCCGGCGTCGACGCCGCGGATGTCGACCTGGTCGTCCTGGCCGTTTCCGACCTCGTCGAGTACCTGTACTGGGACCCGGCCGCGGCCACCCAGGCCGGGCTCGGCGCGCACCGCGCAGAGGCGGTGCTGCTCAGTCAGGCGTGTGGCGGCGGCGTCGCCGGCTTCGACGCGGTCGCCGGGAGGTTCGCCACCCACGCGGAGTACCGGACCGCGCTGCTGGTCGGCGCCAACCGGGTCTGCGAGCCGTACTGGAACCGCATGGAGATCAACACCAGTGTGTTCTCGGACGGCGCCGCGGCGGCCGTGCTCCGCCGGGATCACGGCCGCTGCCGCTGGCTCACCACGCACGTGCTCACCGACGGTCGCTACGCGGACTTCATGCGGATGGACCGCGGTGGCGCGGCCCACCCGTTCACCGCCGGAGACCCCGACCAGCCGAGGGTACGCAGCCCGTTCGAGCGGCTTGAGGTGTTCTTCGACGGCGACGTCCGCCGGATGTTCAGCTTCGTCGCGACGCTCCGGGCGCGCCAGCGCGAGGTCGTCGAGGCCGCCTGCACCAGGGCCGGCATCGAGATCGCCGACCTGGCCCGCGTCGTGCACCTCCACGACAACCTCAAGCAGCTCACCGAGCTGGCCAAGGACCTGGACGTGCCGCTGGAGCGCACCAACGTCGAGCTGGCCCTGGAACACGGCCACGTCGGCTGCGCGGATCAGCTGCTGAGCCTGGAGCAGCACCTCGCGGCGGGTGAGTTGTCCGATGGCGATCTGGTCGCCCTCACCAGCACGAGCAGCGGCACGCACTGGGTCTGCACCGTCCTGCGGGTGTGACGGACGGATCAACGACCAGCACCGACACACCGGGCAGACGGGATCATCCGGAAGGGACGGCCGATGGACGACGGGAACGTACTGGAACGGATCCGACGTGTTCGCGCCGCGGGCGCCGCTCCGGACCCGGACCTGCGCGACGCGCTGGGTCGGGTGACCGGGAACGCTGAGCTGGCCGCCGCCGGCCGGCTGCTGGAGGGTGTCCCGCCGGGTCTGATCACGCCGCCGGACCGGCCACTGCGCCCGATGCGGGTCGGCGTCACCGGTACCTTCACGGCGGAGTCCGTGGTCCCCATGTTGCGGGTGCTGCTGCTGCGCGGCGGCATCGCGCCGCACTTCCAGCTCGCCGGGTTCGACCAGCTCATGGTGCAGCTGGCCGACCCCGGATCGGTGCTGGCCCGATTCGACCCCGACCTGACCCTGTGCCTGCTGCACGACGGCGCCGTGCTGCCGCAGTCCTGGGACCCTGCCGCCCCGCAGGCGCTGCGCCAGGTGCTCGCCGACCGGCTCGGCGCGCTGCGCGGCGCGCTGGCCGGCTTCACGGCGCGCATCCCAGGGACGGTGCTGTTGCACACCGTGCCGCTGTCGCCCGCGGAGCACCGAGCGGTGATCGCGCACCGGTCGAAGGCGGCGCTGGGGCGCGTGTGGCGGGAGTTCAACCTGGGTCTTCTGGAGCTGCCGGAGTTGCTGCCATCGGTACAGGTGCTCGATCTGGAGGCGCTGCTCGTCGATCACCCCGGCCCGGTCCGCGACGACCGGCTCTACCGGTTCGCCTCGATGGCATGGACGCCCGCCGTCGAGCGGCACTACGCGCAGGAGGCCACCACAGTGGCGCGGGCCGTAGCCGGTCTTGGCCGCAAGGTGCTCGTCCTCGACCTGGACAACACGCTCTGGGGCGGGGTGCTCGGCGACGACGGCCCTGACGGCTTGGAGATCGGCGGTGGTTACCCGGGCAACTGCTACACCGAGCTGCAACGGGTCGCGCTCACACTGCGGCAGCAAGGTGTGCTGCTGGCGCTGTGCAGCAAGAACGATCCCGCTGCGGTCGAGGAGGTGTTCGCCCGGCACCCGGACCTGGTGTTGCGCCCGGACGACGTTGTCGCGCGGGCGGTCAACTGGGGCCGCAAGGATCACAACCTGCGCGAGCTGTCCCGCACCCTCGACCTGCGCCTGGACAGCTTCGTGTTCGCCGACGACTCCCGCTTCGAGTGCGCGCTGATCCGGCGCGAGTTGCCCGACGTCGAGGTGCTCCACCTTGCCGGCGACCCCGCTGGTCACGTCGCGACCCTGCTCGCCCGCGGACACTTCGACGTCCTGGCGGTCGGCGACACCGACCGCGAGCGCACCCAGCTGTACCGGGCGCGCGCACGGCGTGCCGACGTCGCCGCGTCGTTCGAGTCGGCCGCCGACTACCTGCGCGATCTCGACCTGCGGGTCACCATCCGCCCCGCGGACAGCGCCACCCTGCTCCGGGTGGTCCAGCTGGAGCGGCGCACGAACCAGTTCAACCTCGCCGGCGGAACCCGCCCGGAGGCCCGCACCCGCGCCATGGCGGCGTCCGCGAACCACCTGGTGCTCGCGTTCACCGTGGCGGACCGGTTCGGCGACGAGGGCGTGGTGGGCGGGGTGTGGGTGGCTCTGGCCGCCGACGGCTGGGAGATGGAGAACTTCGTCATGAGCTGCCGCGTCTTCGGCCGCGGCATCGAGCACGCCGTGCTGTCGGCGGTGGTGAACCAGGCCGGCCGGGCCGGAGCACCACGGCTGAGCGCCCGCTGGCGGCCCAGCGGGCGCAACGACCCGGTCCGGGAGTTCCTCGACTCCGCCGGGTTCACCCGCACCGAGGATCCGGACGGCGGCGTGCGCTACGACCTGCCGCTGCCCGCACCGGCGTCGCTGCTGCCGGACTGGATCACCCTCGAAGACCCCACCGCACCCGAGGACGAGGGAGTGCCCGCCCATGCCTGAGCCGCTCACGACCGTCATCCGGCTACTCGAGGAGGTGACCGGCGTCCCGGCCGAGAACCTCGACGACGCCACCCGCTTCGAGTCCCTGCATCCCTGGACCAGCCTGTCCGCGCTGCAGCTGCTGACCGCGCTCGAGGACCGCCTCGACATCCGGCTGGACCTGCGCGCCTACCTGTCCGCCACGACCGTCCGGGACGTGGTGTCGCTGGTCGCGGACTCGTGGATGCTGGCGCGGGAGGAGCCATGCTGACCGAGCCGGCACCGGCCGACCTCGACCTGCTGCTGCTGATCAGGCATGTCGAGCGGACCGTGCTGCGGTTGTTCGCCGAGGGCCTGGTGTCGGGTACGACGCACACCTGCCTCGGCCAGGAGTACGTGCCGGTCGCCCTGCAACCGTTGTTGCGCCCGGACGACTGGGTGTTCAGCAACCACCGCGGGCACGGCCACTACCTCGCGCGCTTCGACGACCCGCACGGCCTGCTCGCCGAGATCACCGGACGGCGCGGCGCGGTCTGCCACGGTGTCGGCGGCAGCCAGCACCTGCTGCGGGACCGATACCTGTCGACCGGCGTGCAGGGCCAGAGCCTCCCGGTCGCGGCCGGCGTCGCACTGCGGCTCCGGGACGCCGAACCCGGCCGGCTCGCGGTCGCCTATGTGGGCGACGGGAGCTGGGGCGAGGGTGCGGTGTACGAGGCGCTCAACATCGCCGCGCTGTGGCAGCTGCCCCTGCTGGTCGTGGTCGAGCACAACGGGATCGCGCAGTCCACCCCGACCCACCGGCACCTGGCCGGCTCGATCGCCGCCCGCGCCGCCGCGTTCGGGATCCGGCACGTACCGGTCGACTCGGTGGACCTCGCGGCGATCCGGCGCCAGCTGCGCTCCGATCTGGACGCCGTCCGGGAGCGACCGGCACCGCTCGTGGTGGAGTTCCACACCACGCGGCTCGGTCCGCACAGCAAGGGCGATGACACCCGCGACGCCGACCACCTGGCCCGGCTGCATGAGAACGACTGGCTGCGCCAGTACGCCGCGGCATTCCCGGATCTCGTGCGGCAGGCCGACGAGCGGCAGCGTGACCGGGTCGCGGCGGCGTCGGAGGACGTCCTGCGGCGGCCACCCGTGACCGGGGAGGATTCGTGAGCCATACCGAGCGGGTGGTCGAGAACCTCAACCGGGCGCTGGGCGACCTGCTGGACCGGGATCCGAAGGTGTACCTGCTCGGGGAGGACATCACCGACCCGTACGGTGGCGCGTTCAAGGTCACCCACGGCCTGTCCACCCGCCACCCCGACCGTGTGCTGGGTACTCCGATCAGCGAGGGTGGCCTGGTCGGCGTTGCCGGCGGGCTGGCGCTCACCGGACAGACGGCCATCGCCGAGATCATGTTCTCGGACTTCGTCACGCTGGCGTTCGACCAGATCGTCAACTTCGCCAGCAAGGCGGTGACCATGTTCGGCCGGGTCGTGCCGATCCGGCTGGTGATCCGCTGCCCCACCGGAGGCCGCCGCGGCTATGGCCCGACCCACAGCCAGAGCCTGCAGAAACACTTCCTCGGCGTCCCGAACCTGGTGCTGTTCGAACTCTCGCCGTTCCACGACGCCGGTGACATCTTCGCGGCGATCCTTGCGCGGGGACGCCCCACGATCCTGTTCGAGGACAAGGTGCTCTACACCGAGCGGACGCACCGCGACGGCCGGGTGGACGACCTGTTCGGGTTCGACCTCCTCGGCCCCCAGTCGGTGGCGCGAGCCCGGGTTGAGGACGTCGGGGCGCCCGACTGCGTACTGGTCTGCCCGGGCGGACTGGCGGGCCGGGCGCTGGCCGCGGCCCGCACCTTGCTGCTGGTGGACGAGATCGTGACCGAGGTGCTCGTGCCGGCGCAGCTGTACCCGCTGGACGTCGAGCCGCTGCTCCCGGTGCTCGCGGCGGCCCAGCAGGTGGTCGTGGTCGAGGACAGCACCGCGGGCGGCACCTGGGGTGCCGGCATCGCCCACGACGTGCACACCCGGCTGTGGGGCCGGCTGCGCGCTCCCGTGCGGCAGCTGCACGCCCGCGACGCTGTCGTCCCGAGCACGGCGCACCTGGAGCACGAGGTCCTGGTCCAGGACGAGGACATCCGGCACATGGTGAAGGACTACCTGCGAAGGGGGATCGATCGTGGCTGACGTGGTGGTGCCCCGGCTCAACACCAACGACCGCACCTACGTCCTGCTGGACTGGCTGGTCGACGACGGTGCGGTCATCCGCCGCGGCGACGCGGTCGTGGTGCTGGAGACCTCGAAGACGGCCGAGGAGCTGGTCTGCGAAGGCGCCGGCGTGCTGCACCACGTCGTCGCTGTGGGTGGCGAATGCCGGCCGGGCGAGGTCATCGGCCGCGTCTTCGCCGCCGAAAGCGAACGGCAGCGCTTCCTGGCCGCCGCACCGCCCAGCGGCGCCGCAGCGGCAGCCGGCCAGGACGGTGTGGTGCTCACCGGGCCGGCCCGGGCGCTGATCGAGGAGCTGGGGATCCCGCTCGAACGGGTGCGGGCCCTCGGCCGGTCCGTCGTCCGGCGCGAGGACGTGGAGCAGCTCGCGACCCCGGTGGGCCCGGCACCCGCTCCGACCGACGCGGTGCCGGGGCGGGTGCATCTGCTGCCGCGATCACAGCAGGGTGTGGCTGCGGTCGTCACCGAGTCGCACCGCACCGTGCCGGCGGCGTTCACCGCCGTGTCGGTGGACGTCGAGCAGGCGACCGACCTGGCCCGCCGACTCAGCCGCAGCACCCGCTGCCTGGTCGGGCTGCCCGAGCTGTTGGTCAAGGCGCTCGCCGGGCTGCGGGAGCGGTTCCCGCTCTTCTTCGGCACCAACTATGACGGCCGCAGCGTGCGGCTGGTGGACGGCGCGCACGTCGGGGTCACGGTCGATGTCGGCACCGGACTGTTCATCCCGGTTGTCCGCGACGCACAGGAGATGGCCTGCACGCAACTGGCCGACGTGCTGATGGACTTCCGCGAGCGGGCCACGTCGCGGACCTTCCGGACCGCCGACCTCACCGGCGCCACGATCGTGGTCTCGCTGCAGGGGGAGGCCGACGTCACCGTGGCTGTACCGCTCGTGCCGCCGGATCTGGTGTGCGCCGTGAGCCTGGGCGGTGTCCGGCGCGAGCTCATCCTTGACGACCGTGGCGAGGTGGTCCCCCGGCAGGTCACCACCATCGGCGTCGCCTACGACCACCGGGTGGTCAACGGCCGGGACGCGTTGCTCTTCCTCCGGGAGACAAAGGCCGCACTCGAGGCCCCGACGACCTTGGCAGGTGTCCGATGACCGACGTGACGACCGGCGCCGACGCACTGCTTCGGACGCTGGCCCGATGGAACGACACCACCACCGACTACCCGCGCGACCTACCGGTCCACGCGGTCTTCGAGGAGTGGGCGGACCGCACGCCCGACGCCCCCGCGCTGCGCCTGCCGGATCGCACCCTGACCTACCGCGCGCTCGATGTGCGGGCCAACCGGCTCGCTCACCACCTGCGCGACGTCGGCGTCGGCGCGGAGGCGCGGGTCGGGGTGTACCTGCGGCCGGGCGCGGAATGGGTGGTGTGCGCCCTCGCGGCGCTGAAGGCCGGCGCCGGCTACGTGCCGCTGGACCCCTCGTACCCGCAGCCACGGCTGGAGCTGATGTGCCGCGATGCCGGGGTGGATGTCGTCCTGCTCACCGGGGATCTCGCCGACCGGCTGCCCGCCGGCCTCGACCGGCCGGTCCTGCTCGACGACCCGGAGCTGCGGCTGGACGTCCTGCCGGCACACCGGCCGGACGTGCGGGTGCACCCCGACCAGCTCGCCTACGTCATGTTCACGTCCGGGTCGACCGGACGGCCGAAGGGCGTCGCCGTGACCCACCGCGGCGTGGTCCGGACCGTGCGGAACACCACCTATGTCGACGTCGGGCCCGCCGACGTCGTGGTGCAGGCGGCGACCATCTCCTTCGACGCCGCGACCTACGAGACCTGGGTGGCGCTGCTCAACGGCGCGCTGCTGGTCCCACTGCCACCGCAGGACGTGCTGGTGCCCGAGCGGCTCGGCCAGCGACTGCGCGAACACGGTGTCAGCGTGCTCTTCCTCACCACCGCGCTGGCGCACCAGCTCGCCCAAGAGGCACCCGGTGTGTTCGCCGGGCTGCGGCACCTGATGTTCGGCGGTGAGCGCGCCGACCGAGCGGCTGTGCAGCGGCTGCTGGCGCACTGCCCGGACACCGAGATCCGCAACGCCTACGGACCGACCGAGAGCACCGTCATTGTCACCACCCACCGGTGCGGCGACCTCACCGACACCGACGCCGTCGTCCCGATCGGCCGGCCGATCGCCAACACCAGCGCCTACGTGCTCGACGACCTGCTGCGGCCGGTGCGGCCCGGCGACCTCGGCGAGCTGTACGCCGGCGGTGACGGGGTCGCCCGCGGCTACCTCGGGCACCCACGGCTGACCGCCGAGCGGTTCCTGCCCGACCCGTTCACGACCCGACCGGGCGCCCGGATGTACCGCACCGGCGACCTGGTGCGGCAGCGCCCGGACGGCGTCGTCGAGTTCGTCGGTCGCGTCGACAGCCAGGTCAAGATCCGAGGCTTTCGGGTCGAACCCGGCGAGGTCGAGCAGTGCCTGCGCGACTCGGGCCTGGTGACCGAGACCGTTGTCCGCGCTGTCCGGCAGGACGACGGCGAGCTGATCCTGGTCGCCTACGCCGTGCCACGGGATGGCGTCGACGCGGAGGCGCTGCGCGCGCACGCGCGGCGCACCCTTCCCCCACACCTCGTCCCGGGCGCGCTGGTCACGGTGCCACGCTTCCCGTTGACGCCCAGCGGGAAGGTGGACGTTGCGGCGCTCCCCCGCCCCGACCGGGACACCGGCGCCGCGAGTACCGGCACTGTCACCGCGCGGCCGCGGACCCCGACCGAGCGGGTCCTGGTCGGGATCTGGTGCGAGGTTCTGGGACGGCGGACAGTCGGGATCCACGACTCCTTCGTCGACCTCGGGGGCCATTCCCTGAAGGCCAGCCGGCTGCGCTCGCGGGCCAGCGCGACCCTCGGCGTCGACCTGCCACTGCGGCTGGTGTTCGACCACCCGACGGTCGCTGAGCTGGCCGCGGCCGTGGACCGCATCGCCGCCTCCGACCCGCCGGACCCGGACCCGTCGGCTCCCGCTGCTCTGGCGCCGGACGGGTTGGCACCGCTGGCTCTCGGCCAGCGGCAGATGTGGCTGCTGTCCCAGCTGCGGCCCAACAGCCCCATCTACCACGTGGCCCAGCGGTTCGACCTCACCGGTGCCGTCGACGTCGACGCGCTGGACATGGCGCTGCGTGCGGTGGCCGACCGGCACCCCGCGCTGCGCACCGTGTTCCCCCTGGTGGACGGCGAACCCCGGCAACAGGTGCTCCCGCCGGGCACCCATGGCATCCGGTTGCGCGTCGTCGACCTCGCCGCCGCCGACGCCACCCGGCTGAACAGCCTGTTGGACGTCGCCGCTCGCGAGCCGTTCGACCTGGCGACCGGCCCCCTCGTCCGGGTGACGCTGGTGCGTACCGACCCGGAGCTGGCGGTGCTGCTGGTGTGCCTGCACCACATTGCCTGCGACGGCTGGAGCATGCGGATCATCTACGACGAACTGGCCGCCTGCTACGCCGCCCACCGCGCCGGGACCACGCCCCAGCTGCCCCCGGCGCTTCCCTTCGCCGAGGTCGCCGCCGACCAGGAACGGCGGCTGGAGACCCGTCGTCGGGACCTTCTGGCGCGCTGGGAGCAGGCCCTCGCCGGGGCACCGACGGCGCTCGACCTGCCCACCGACCGGCGCCGGGTGGCGGTGCTCGACGACACCGGCGACCGGGTGACCGCACGCTGGTCACCCGGTCTCGCCCAGGCCCTGTCCGATCTGGCCCGGCGGGCGCGACTCACGCCGTTCGTCGTCCTCATGGCGGCATTCCAGGCGCTCGTGTACCGGCACACGGGGCAACGCGACGTGCTGGTGGGCTCGCCGGTCGCCGGTCGCACCCTGCTGGCGAGCGAGGGCGTGGTCGGTCCGTTCGTCAACACGCTCGTGGTGCGCGGCCGGATCGACGATGGGACGACGTTCCGGCAGCTCCTCGGCCAGGTGCGCGATACCGTGCTCACCGCCCTCGGGGACCAGGAGCTGCCGTTCGAGTTCTTGGTGGACCGGTTCTGCCCGAACCGCGATCCGGGCACTCAGCCTCTGTTCCAGGTGATGCTCGCGGTGGAGGACGGTGCGGCCGAACGGCTGGAGCTGCCCGGTCTCACCGCGCGCGGCACCGAGTGGCACACCGGGACGGCGAAGTTCGACCTCACCCTCGCGCTGCTGCCCGCCCCGGACCAGGTCGAGGTCCGCCTGGAGTACCGCACGCAACTGTTCGACCGCGACACCGCCCACCGGTTCGTCGAGCGTCTGGAGCGCCTGCTCGCGGCCGGACTGGCCGACCCGGACCGTCGGGTGGCCGACCTTCCACTGGCCGGCCCGGAGGAACTGGCGGCGCTGCGGCGCGCCGGTGCCGCCGCCGAGCCACCGGAAGCCGACCCCCGCGCGTTCCCGCAGCAGGTGCGGGACTGGGTGGTCCGCACCCCCGACGCACCGGCTGTCACCCTCGGGTGCCGCACCCTCAGCTACCGGGATCTGGACAGGCGAGCCCGCAGCGTGGCGGCGGCGCTGCTCGCCGCCGGGGCGGGCGCGGAGACGCTCGTCGGCGTCCACCTGCGCAGCAGCCCGGACCTGGTGGCGTCCTTCCTCGGTGTGCTGGCCGCTGGCGCCGTGTACGCCCCGCTCGACCCGACTCTGCCGGCCGAGCGGCTGCGCCAGGTGGTCGCGGACGCCGGGATCGGCGTCGTCCTCGGCGCCCCGTCCAGTGCCGACCTCCTGCGCGACCTGCCGGTTCGGGTACTGCCGGTGGATGGGCTCGACTGGGAAGCCGCGCCGCTGGTGTCGGAGCTGGAGCCGGAGCTGGAGCCGGTCGCGCTCGACGCCGCGGCCTACCTGATCCACACCTCCGGTTCGACCGGGCGACCCAAGGGCGTCGTGGCGACGCACCGGGGCCTGCGCTCGCTGGCCGTCGGGCAACGTGCGCTGCTCGACGTCCGGCCCGGGGAACGGGTGTTGCAGTTCCACTCGGTCGGGTTCGACGTGTCGGTCAGCGAGATGGTGACGGCGCTGTCGGCCGGCGCCGAGCTGCGGCTGCTCGGCCCGGACGAGCGGGCGCCGGGCCCCGACCTGGCCGAGGCGTTACGCAGGCACGACATCACGGTCGCCGACCTCCCGCCGCTCACCCTCGGGTTGATGGACCCGGGCACGCTGCCGCGACTGCGCTCGCTGACGGTGGGCGGCGAACCGTGCCCCGTCGACGTGGCCGACGCCTGGTCGCGGGGCCGCGAGCTGGTCAACGCCTACGGTCCGACCGAGACCACCGTCACGGCCACCACCGCCCGGCTCACCCCCGGCGCCGAGTCGGTGCCCATCGGCCGGCCGGTACCGGGCGCGCGGGTCTATGTGCTGGACGCCCAGCTCGCGCCGGTACCGATCGGGATCGCCGGGGACCTCTACGTCGGCGGCCCCGGCGTGGCCCGCGGCTACCTGGGGGACCCGGCGCTGACCGCGGCCCGGTTCCTTCCGGACCCGTTCGCCGACGTCGCCGGGACCAGGATGTACCGCACCGGTGACGTCGTGCGCTGGCTGCCGACGGGGATCCTGGAGTTCCTCGGCCGACGCGACGGTCAGGTGAAGATCCGCGGCCACCGCATCGAGCTCGGCGAGGTGGAGGCCCGGCTGCGGGGCTGCGCCGGGGTGCGCCGGGCAGGGGTCGCGCTCCGCCAGGACCGGCCCGGGCAGCCCCGGCTGGTCGGCTACCTGGTGGCTGAGGGCGACCAGGCGCCGCTCGGCGCCGACGTGCTGCGCGGTCAGCTGAGGCGCCACCTTCCGGAGTGGATGGTCCCGGACACCTTCGTTGTGGTCGACGACCTGCCGATGACGGCCGGCGGCAAGCTCGACGTCACGGCCCTGCCCGTCCCCGGACCGGAGCGACCCGTGCTCGGCACCGGATTCGTCGCGCCGGTGTCCGGCACCCAGGGCTTGGTCGCCGGCATCTGGCGTGAGCTGCTCGGGTTGGAGCGGGTGGGCATCCACGACAACTTCTTCGATCTCGGCGGCAACTCCCTCCTGCTGGCCCGGATGCGGGCCCGGTTGGAGGCTGCGGTGGGCCGACAGGTGCCGACCCTGGAGCTGTTCCGGCACCCCACCGTCGCCATGCTCGCGCGGTACCTGTCCGACCCGGCGCAGCCGCCCGGGGCCGATCCGGACTCCGCCGCGGGCGCCCGGTCCCCGGGCGGACGCGATGGGCAGGCGGCCGCCGGTCGACGGGCGTTGGCTGAGCGCGGACGCCGGGCGCGTGGCGCCGGTCGGCAGGTGCGGCCGTGAGCGCGCACCCGTCGCCGGTCCCGGACGTGACCCGCGCCGTCGACGAGGTCGGCGAAGAAGGCGGCGGCCTGGCGGTGGTGGGGATGGCCGGCCGGTTCCCTGGCGCGTCCGACGTTGCGCAGTTCTGGCGCAACATCCTGGCCGGCGTGCCGACCACCAGCAGGTTCACACCCGAGGAGCTGGCGGCCGACGGCGTGCCGGAGCAGGATCTGCGGTCGCCGGACTACGTGCCGGTGTTCGGCGCGCTTCCCGACGTCGAACTGTTCGACGCCGGCTTCTTCGGCTACAGCCCGCGGGACGCGAGCCTGCTCGACCCGCAGCAGCGGCTGTTCCTCGAGTGCGCGTGGGAGGCGCTGGAAGGATCCGGTCAGCTGGTCCCCGAACCCGGCGACGTGGTTGGTGTCTACGCCGGTGCCGGGACGAGCAGCTACCTGCTGCACAACGTGCTCGGCAACCCGCGGTTGCCAGCCGGGGTGACGGAGTACGACCTGCTGCTGGCCAACGACAAGGACTCACTGGCCACCCGGGTCGCCTACCACCTCGACCTGCGCGGCCCGGCGGTCACCGTGCAGACGGCGTGCTCGTCGTCCCTGGTGGCGGTGCATCTGGCGGCCCAGGCGCTGCTCGCCCACGACTGCGATGTCGCCCTCGCCGGCGGGGCGCACGTGCGGCTGCCGCTGCGTAGCGGCCACCGCTACGTGGCCGGCGGCATCATGTCGCGAAGCGGGCACTGCCGACCGTTCGACGCTGCCGCCGACGGCACGGTCGGCGGCAGCGGGGTGGCGGCCGTGGTGCTGCGTCGGCTGGAGGACGCGATGCGCGGCGGCGACACCATCTACGCCGTCGTGCGCGGATCGGCGGTCACCAACGACGGCGGGGTGAAGGTCGGGTTCACCGCACCGAGCGTGCAGGGCCAGGCCGCTGCGATCCGGATGGCACATGCGGCCGCCGGGGTCCTGCCCGGCTCGATCAGCTACGTCGAGACGCACGGTACGGGGACGAGCCTGGGCGACCGGATCGAGGCCCGTGCCCTCGTCGAGGCGTTCGGTCCGGCGGTGCCGGTAGGCGGCTGCGCGCTCGGCGCGGTGAAGGCGCTCATCGGCCACCTCGACGCCGCCGCCGGGGTGGCCGGCTTGATCAAGGCGGTGCTTGCCCTGCACCACGGGGTGATCCCGCCGAACCCGTACGTCAGCGATCCCGGCGGTGCGCCAGACCTCGGCCTGGCCGCCAGCCCGTTCCGGCTCAACGCCGAGCCGGTGCCGTGGCCCGAGCGCGACACACCGCCGCGCGCGGGAGTCAGCTCGTTCGGGATCGGCGGCACCAACGCCCATGTCGTGCTCGAGCGGGCCGCGCTGCCTGCCCGGGTCCCGGTCCCGGTCGAACCGATGCGGCCGGCCCAGCTGCTCGTGCTCTCCGCCCGGTCGGCGCCGGCCCTGGCGCAGCTGCGGCAACGGCTGGCCGCGCACTTGCGGGAGGGTGGCGCCACCGCGGCCCGACTCGCCGACGTCGCGTTCACGCTGCAGACCACCAGGCGCCGGTTCGCCCACCGGATCACCCTCGTGTGCCGCGCCCCGGCCACCGCAGCGGCGGCCCTTGACGGCGTTCTCCGCCCGGACGGCGGCCCGGCGCCGACGGTGCGCACTGCTGTGGATGAGGCGGTCGATCGGCCGGTCGCCTTCTTGTTCCCTGGCCAGGGCGCGCAGCACGTCGGCATGGCCGACGAGCTGTACCGCACCGAACCCAGCTTCCGCAACGCGCTCGACCACTGTGCCGCGTTGCTGCGCCCGCACCTCGACCAGGACCTACGCGACGTGCTGTACCCCGACGCCAACATGGATGCCGGGGACGCCGAGGCCCGGCTGCGCGCGACCGGGTTGGCCCAGCCGGCGCTCTTCGCGGTGGGCTATGCGCTGGCAGGCCTGTGGCAGCAGTGGGGCGTGCGGCCGGTCGCCATGCTGGGGCACAGCCTCGGCGAGTACGTGGCCGCCTGCCTGGCCGGGGTGCTGTCGCTGGAGGACGCGCTGGCGACCGTGGCCGTCCGGGGACGTCTGATGCAGGCGATGCCGGCGGGTGTGATGCTGTCGGTTCCCCTGCCGGCTGCCGAGCTGGAGCCGCTGCTCCCAGCCGGAACGGCGCTGGCCGCCGACAACGCGCCCAGGCTGTCGGTGGCCTCCGGACCGGCCGATGCGGTGGCGGAGCTGGCGGAACGGCTGCGCGGGCGTGGCGTCGAATGCCGCCGGATGCGCACCTCGCATGCGTTCCATTCGCCGATGATGGACGGCGCGGCGGCGCCGTTCCGCGAGCACCTGCGCCGGATCGCGCTCCATCCGCCGCGGCTGCCTGTTGTCTCGAACGTCACCGGCGGCTGGCTCACGGCCGACGAGGCGACCGACCCCGAGTACTGGGTCCGGCAGCTGCGCCGTCCGGTGCGGTTCGCCGCGGGCGCCCAGGTACTGCTGGCGCAGGACGTTGCCCTGCTGGAGGTGGGCCCCGGCACGACCCTCAGCACGCTGGTCCGCCAGCAGCACCCGCAGGCGACGGCGATAGCGTCACTCGGGGCGCCAGCGTCCGCGCGAGCGGACGGTGTGGCGCTGGCCGACGCGCTGGGACGCCTCTGGCTGGCCGGCGTCGAGCTGGACTGGGCCGGCGTCTGGGCCGGCGACCCGCGCCGACGGGTGGCCCTGCCCACCCACCCGTTCCTGCGGGAGCGGCACTGGATCGAGCGCACCAGCGCCAGCGTCACGCCCGCGAACACGCACCCGCAGCCGTCCGGTGCGCCCACCGAGCTGCCTGCCAGAGCATGTTCCCAGCCGCCCTCCCAGGCCGCCGTGTCGGGTGACCCGGTCGTGGACGTGATCCGGCGGATCTGGGTCGAACTGCTCGGGGTCGCCGACATCGGTCCGTCCGACGACTTCTTCGAGCTGGGCGGTCATTCCCTGCTCGGCACCCAGGTCACCTCCCGGATCCGCGATGAGCTGTCGGTCGACCTGTCCCCTGGCGCTGTCTTCGAATCACCCACCATCGCCGGGCTCGCCGTGGCGGTGCATCGGGCCCGGGCGGCCGCCGATCCCGTCCCCCAGGAGCCTCCGGAGGAGGTCGCGGACCTGCTCGCAGAGATCCTGGCGCTGTCGCCGGAGGAAGTACAGGAGCAACTGGACCGTGCGCAGCAGGCGCACGCCGTCGAAGAGGAGTGAACACCATGGACGACGCGGCGCACCGGGTCGTGGTCAACGACGAGGAGCAGTACTCGATCTGGCCGACGCACCTGCCGGACGTACCCGGCTGGCACGGCACCGGCTTCGTCGGCAGCCAGCAGGAGTGCCTGGACCACATCGAGGAGATCTGGACCGACCTGCGACCGCGCAGCGTGCGGGCGCATCTCGCCCGCTGAGCGGGCCGTGGCCTCGGCCAGGATCTGAAGCGCCAGCCACGCAGGGAACGGCGTGAGCGAACGGATGCTGCCACCCGGGCGATCTCAGCCGGTCAGTGCACCGCGTCGGCAGGCCCGAACTGCTGCCTGCCGACCGTGATCGCCGTGACGATGAGACCCTCCGCGACCAGGAACCGCCCCGCGAACCCGGACAGCACCCGGTTGGCCACGTCCGGCCCAGGTACCAGCAACCGGGCGGCAAAGGTGCCGGCCGCCGGGTCGGGGATCACGACGGCCTCCTGGAAGTCCAGCCAGCGTCCGGTCAACGGGTACCACGCCTTGTACACAGCCTCCTTGGCGCTGAAGAGCAACCGGTCCCAGTGCGTGGCAGGCCAGCCGGCGCCGGTGCCCGCCAGCCAGGCCAGCTCCTCGGGTCGGGCGATGGCGCCGAGAACGCCTGACGGCAACGGCGCGTGCGGCTCGGCGTCGATCCCGACGGTGACCGCATCCCGGCACCGGGCGACCGCCGCGGCCCGGTAACCCGCGCAGTGGGTCATGCTGCCCACGACACCCGCTGGCCAGGTCGGAGCGCCCCGCGGACCGGGGACGATGGGGCCGGCCGGCACTCCCAGCCGGCCGAGTGCGGCGCGGGCACACATCCGGACCGTGGTGAACTCCGCCCGGCGGGTGGCCACTGCCCGCGCGATCACGGCCCGCTCGGCGGGGAACAGCGCCGCGTCGGGAGGGTCCTCGGACGCCTCGACCGCCGAGACCCAGTTCGGCAACAGCCGCTCGATCATCCGCCGGACGCGCCTGGCATCGGGCTGGCCTGCTGCGCCGGTGGGTCGGTCCCGTGCACCGGCGCCCGCCACGCGGCCTGCGCAGCCGCCCGGGACCGTTCCTCCGGGCTGTGCTCGACCCGCGCCATGGCCAGCCGCAGCAGCGGCGGCGCCATCACCGAGGTGAGCACCGCGATCAGCACAATGATCGTGTATGTCGCCGTGGTGAGGACTCCGAGCGTCAGCCCGACGGACGCGACCACCACCTCGATCACGCCGCGCGCGTTCAGGCCGGCCCCCAGGGCCAGGCCCTCCCAGCGGGTCATCCCGCTCAGCCGGGCACCGGCGTACCCGCCCGCCAGCTTGCCGACCGTCGCGACGGCGAGGATCGCGAGGCCGGCGAGCAGTGCCGCGGGGTCTCTCAGCGACCCGATGTCGACCCGCAGGCCGGCGCTGGCCAGGAAGATCGGCGCCAGTACCGACATCGTGACCGTGCGCAGCGGTGCCAGCAGGCGCGGGTCGCACACCCCTGGCGACCCCAGCAGAACTCCGACCACGAACGCACCGAAGACCGCCTCCAACCCCAACGCCTGGCTGGCAGCCGCGCTCAGCAGGATGATCACGACGGCCACCGCCGAGACCGCACCGGGATCGGCCGACCGGCCGGCGACGCGCACCGCGGAGCGCACCACCACCCGACCAGCGGTCGCCGCGATCCCGATGAAACCGACGAGGGCGAGCAGCGAGGCTGCGAGCTGGCCGGACCGCGCATGCCCGACGGCCATCGCCGACACGAGGGAGAGCAGCAACCAGCCGACCGCGTCCTCGATCGACGCGGCCGCGAGTGTGAGCTGGCCGAGATCCCGGTGCAGCAGGTTCATGTCCGCAAGGGTCTTGGCGATCACCGGAATGGCGCTGACGCACAGCGCCACCCCGAGGAACGCCGCGAAGGTGGCCCGCGGCGTGGTCGACCCCAGCAGCGATGCGGGCACCAGGTACCCCATCACCACACCCGAGGTGAGCGGGATCAGCAGCCCACCGAGGCTGACCCGGGTCACCACCGCGGCACGGCGCCGCACGAACGGGATGTCCAGGTGAGCGCCGGCGATCCCGACCAGCAGCAGAACGGCGAACTGGCTGATCGCGTCCAGCAGATGCATCTGGTCGGCCTGGGTCGGGAGGAGCCAGCCGGCCGGACCGGCGAGTGCCCGCCCGAGGACCGACGGCCCGAGCACGATCCCGGTGGCGAGCTCGCCGACGACGGCGGGCAGTCCCACCCGTCTCGCGGCGGCACCGAGAACGATCGCGACGAGGAGCAGGATGCCGACCTGGAGGAGGAACAGCAACACCTGGTGCGGTGCAAGCGACTGAACCGGCGTCAACGCGACGTTCATCCCACCGTCCAAAGTGCGGCTGCTCCCAGGTCATGACCAGCCTGCGGTACGGCGGGCCGTACCGCCACCCTGCCACCCTGCCACCCTGCCGAACGTCATCCCGGCGGGCTGCCCGCCGCGACCCGGGCCGCGATGCCGTCGATGATCACCCGCAGGCCGTAGTCGAAGCGCCGGTCCATCCGCGCCGGGTCGGTGCCCGGTGCGTACCGGTCAAGGTGGGCGTACCCGGTTGCGGTGCCGGTGGCCTCCGATGGGTACACGTTGCCCGGCGTGTGCACCTCGGCCGACACGGTGCCGAGGGTGACGCTGAAGAGCGCGAAGTACGCGTCGGCCACCTCCACGTCGGGCAACCCGCTGTCCGCGACCAGCCCGACCAGCGTGTCAGCCACCCGCAGCGTCTGCGGCCCGAGGTCCCACCGGGCCGACCAGAGCACGAGCACGAGCGCCGGGCGGGCCCGCAGCACCACGCGGCACTGCTGCAGCACGTCGACGAGGCGCCGGTCCCACGGGCCGGCCGACGGCGGCACCACGTCGCGGAGGCTGTCGTCGAGGATCGCGACCAACAGCTCGTCCTTGTCCCGCACGTGCCAGTACAGCGTCGCCGGGCCGGTCCCCAGCGCCGCAGCGAGCCTGCGCATCGTCACGCCCTCGACGCCCACCTCGTCGAGCAGCCGCGCCCCGGCGGCGATGACATCGCCGCGGGTGAGGGTCGGCCGCCCGCGGATGCGGTCGGCGGCTCCGGTCACGGGCCGTGTTCCGGTCAGGGGCTGTCTGGACACGCGCACACGGTACCGACGCGGGACCGCTCCGACGTTCAACCGGTGGCGATCCGGGTGCCCTGCGCGGAGGCGAGCTGCCAGGGCCCGCCGGAATGGTCCTGAACGAACACATGCGTGTACCGGCTGGACAGGCTCATCGGATTCCCGCCGGGCAGGATCGCCCTCATCGCGGTCCTGCCGATCACCACCGCGGTCGTGCCGTACTCGCGGATGACCGCCTCGTCGGGGAACGCCTCGATCGCCTCGAACGAGACGTCGCCGGACTCGGTCAGCTCCAGCAGCGCGGAACGGGACACCACTCCCCCGGCGACGATGTCCACCATCAGGAAGTCCTCAGCGAGGAGCTCCTCCAGCGCATCCCGGTCCCGCCCGACGAGGGCGGCGAAGAACCGGCTGTCGACCGCGCTGGGGCTGTCGGCACCGTGCGGACTCGCGGGTACGGTCATCGATGCTCTCTCCCTGGCCGCGGGTTGCGGCCGCGCGTACGGCGGGCGGCGCCGGCCGTACGCGCAGTCAACTCGAACGACGTTCGAGAGTCAAGATCGATGGTGCCGGGGACCGCCGGCGGTCCCCTCACCGCCTCCCGGTCGGTGCGATCCAGAGGCCGTGCTGGCTCACGACGGTGCCGCACGCGCACCGCAACCAGCCGCAGGTCGGCGAGGAGCAGTGCCGCACGGTCTGCGCGGCGAGGTCGACGGTGCACACGGGACACCAGCTGGACGGGGCCTGCGCCACGGGTTGCCTCCCGGCGTCGGGGAACGCGACACTGCCGGCGGGCTCCCCGGTGATCGGCAACCGGAGCCGGCGAGTGGTGCCAGCACAAGTATCCGAAACGGACCTTTGGCGCGGATGAGAGCGGGATGAACACATTCTCATGAACCGACGAACATCACCGCCGAGGGATCAGCGTCCCCGCCCCGTCGGTCCACCGGGCGGATCGGTGGCGTGCAACTCGGCGAGGTACCGCTGCCACGCCACAAGGCCCGGGTCGGCGATCGCCGGGTCAGCGACCGCCGGGTCAGCCTCCGCACCGACCGCGTCCGGGGCCTCCCGCGGCGGCTCCGCGCCCGCCCGCCCGGGGCCGACCGGCCGGACGTCCAGCTCCCGGAGCAACCGCCACCACAGGTAGCCGCAGAACACGCCGATGAGTGGCCACTGCACCGCGTATGCCCACGCGAGCTGGTTGCCAGCGCGAGCACGGCCGAGCTCGAGCCAGCCGGCAGACAGCGTGCCCGGCACCGACACCGCCAGGGCGGCGTGCAACCGTAGCGCTGGTCCGAAGCGCCAGCCCCCGCTGCGCTCCCTCACGGCGGGAGCCCGACGGTGTGCTCGGCGGTCCGCGACGGTGCGGTCGCCCGCCGCAGCCGTTGGTCCAGGCGGCGCGCCGTCCGCTCCTCCGCGCGCAGCCACTCCCTCGCCGCGACGACGATCCAGACCGCGCTGATGATCATTCCGCCGCCCCACATGAGCGCCCCGCCCAGCTGCTGATCGAACAGCGGCGCCGGTCCGAACGGACGATCCACCGCGAGGTACGCGGGGTAGAACACATGCGTCGAGGAGAAGAGGAAGAAGCCCGTCATGCTCTCCGGACCCATCATCGCCAGCAGTGACAGGGCCTTGACGATCGGGGGAACCCGCCGGGGCATCGGGTTGCGGCCGATGAGCGGGTAGAAGTAGAGCAGCGCCACCGCCAGGTAGAGCGGGTGTTCGACGAACCGGTGCACCGGCGGATGGGTCAGGGCGTAGTTGTAGAACGGCGAGAAGTGGGTGCCCAGCAACGTCGCGGCGAACAGCGCCCAGGTGACCAGCGGGTGGGTGAGCAGGCGGACGACCCTGCTGCGCAGCACCGGGACGACCCAACGCCGACGCGCCGGACCCCCGACGACACGCAGCACCAGGAGCACCGGCGCGCCGAGCAGCAGCAACGGTGCGGCCAGCATCATGAGCACGATGTGCTGGACCATGTGGGCCCAGAAGTACGTGTCATCGTATGCGCCGATCGGACCCATCAGGACGGCGCCGAGGAGAGCCAGACCGGCGAGGAAGCCGACCGATCTGAACCGGGGCCAGTCGCCACCCGAGCCGGCTCGCACCACCCGCCGGACAGCGGAGCGGTATCCAAGCGCGGCAAGGGTGATCCCCAGCACGAGCACGGGATCGATCGACCATGCGCCGACAAACTCCCACCCTCGCTCCACGAGCGGATGATAGGTTCACCTGGCCGCCTGCGACCAGGTGCGGCAACCGATCCGTCCGGTCGAGCGGCAAAGCCGGTCGCGGTCGAACTGGACCATACCGGCAAATGCGATAGCCGGCCTTTCGCCCGACATCTGATGATTTCGGGCATGTTAACAGCACACGCCGTGCGATTTCGCCAGACACGCCGAGAACATCGACACCTCCCTATTGACAGATGTGAGACTTCTCATTCACTGTTGCCCACAATCGGCGGCACAGCGAAAACGGCGCATTCAGGGGGAAGTGGCGCCGCTCGCGTGTATGGCTCTGGGGTGGTCACAATGCGCGCATTCGTCGGGGTTGCCGGCACGCTGTTGGGCGGCGCGGTGGCGGTGGCGCTCGCCGGTACCGTCCTCGCCCACGCGACGACCGCACCCCACCAGCTCAGGGCCCAGGTCTCCGGAACCGCCAGCACCCCACAGGGCGAGCTGCCGCATGCGTTCCTGGAGCTCGACACCTGGCCGGACAGCATGGCAGGCGAGCACGGGCCGAGTGGTGGCAGCCACCCGGACTGGGTCAGCTACGGGCCGGCGTCGAGCCTCTCGGTGCCGGCACACTCGCTGGTCACCGTGACGATCCGGCAGTACGACACGGGTGGCGAGCTCAACAACGACTTCTTCGGCACCGTGCGCGGCACCGTCGACGGCACAGCGACCGTCGACGGCAGGGCGGTGACCCAGGTGGACCCCACGGAGGTCGGCCACACCTTCACGATCCACGCGATCCCGTCCTCGCAGGACCCGCTCTTCGTGTCGGTTCCGCTCCCCGCGGTCGCCGATGACGCTCCGGTCCTCGACAACGGCTACCCGGCGCCGCACGTGATCACGTTCTCGTTCATCACCGGCGGCCCCGGCAGCTATGTCTGGCAATGCGAGTATCCGTGCGGAGACGGCACCTACGCGAACTTCGGTGGTCCGATGTCCGCGCAGGGCTACATGGAAGGAACACTCACGGTCGGCTAGGCCGGGCGCGTAATCGTCACGACGGAAGGTCACCTCGATGACTGACACCCTCACCACGGCGCCGGCCGACGCGCCCGGTGGACCGCCGACGGTTCCCGCCTGGAAGCGGGCACCGATCGCGCCGATCCTCGGCATCTTCGTGGTGCTGTGCGCGCTGCTGACCCCATTCGCGTTGTTCGTTCCGGCGCATCTCATGGGCGATGCGGCGTCTGCCCATATGCGCGGGATCGAGTCGACGGTCACCGCCTTCAGCCTCGCCTCGGTCCCGGTCGCCGCACTTGTGTGGGCAGTCACCATCTACAGCATCATCGGATGGCGGCACCGCGGCAGCGAGCCGCCCGCCGAGGAAGCCCCGCCGCTGCGCGGAAACACCGTGGTGCAGGTGGTCTGGCTGGTGCTCTCCAGCGTGCTGTGCCTGTTCCTGCTGATCTGGGGTCTCGCCGTGCTCCGGCCGACCCCCAGCGCCGCGTCCGCCGGGCAGCCGCTGATGGTCGAGGTCACCGGCCAGCAGTGGACGTGGTCGTTCGGCTACCCCGACAACGGCAACGCCACCGCGGACCGGCTCGTCCTGCCGGTGAACCAGCCGGTGCAGTTCCGGGTCACCTCCAAGGACGTGATCCACTCGTTCTGGATCGTGCAGATGGGAGTCAAGGTCGACGCGAACCCGGGTGAGACGACCCTGGCGTCGGTCACGCCGGACCGGATCGGGACCTTCGACATCCGCTGTGCCGAGCTCTGCGGGCTGTACCACGCGTACATGCAGACCACCGTGCAGGTCGTCAGCGCCGACCAGTTCGCCTCCTGGGTCCAGGCCCAGCCCCGAGCGACGTCGTAACCCCGTGTAACTCAGGAGATCCCATGGTCGATACCGCGGTCGCCGAGACGGCCATCGGGCGCGAGCCCCGCCGGCGCGTTCCCCGGCTCAACGTCCTGACCGGTGTGGTCTGCGGGCTGATCCTCGCCGGCGCCGGCTGGGGAGTGTCCTCCTGGCTGCTGTCCGCCGGCGACTACGGTGCCGACCGGGTCGTGTCGATCACCATGGTCTGCTGGGCGGTCGGCTTCCTGGTGGGCGTCGGCGCCCTCGCCGGCCCGATCCGCTGGCTGCTCGGCCGGGACCTGTCGGTGGCGGACGAGCACGTCCTCGCCGGCAAGGACCAGGGGGTCGGGCGCTACTTCCGGTTCACCACCGACCACAAGGTCGTGGGCGTGCAGTACCTGGTGCTCAGCATGACCCTCTTCGGCGTCGGCGGGCTGCTGGCGATGCTGATCCGCACCCAGCTCATCCGGCCGGGGGCGCGCTTCGTCAGCCCGCAGACCTACAACACCATCGTGGGCATGCACGGGATCATCATGATCATCGGCACCATCATCATGGTCTCCGGGCCGTTCGGGAACTTCATCCTGCCGATCATGATCGGCGCCCGGGACATGGCCTTCCCGCGGCTGAACGCGCTGAGCTTCTGGCTGATCTGCGCCGCCGTGCCGGTGCTGCTGGCCACCTTCTTCTTCGGCGGCATCCCGACCGGGTGGAGCGTCTACGCGCCGCTGTCCGACCAGGCGCCGGCCGGGATGGACTGCTTCCTCATCACGATCATCATCTTCGCGATCTCCAGCGGCATCGCCGGTGTGAACATCACCACGACGGCGGTGAAGATGCGTGCCCGCGGGATGACCTGGACCCGGACCCCGATCTTCGTCTTCGGCACGGTCAGCAGCGTGGCGCTCGGCGTCATCGCGTTCCCCATGTTCATGGCCGCGATGGTGCTGGAGGGGTTGAACCGCACCACCGGCACGGTCTTCTACGATGCCGCGCACGGCGGCAGCGCATGGCTGTACGCCCACCTCTTCTGGCTGATGGGGCACCCCGAGGTGTACGTCATCCTGCTGCCGGCGTTCGCGGCGGTGCTGGAGCTGACCCCGGTCTTTGCCCGCAAGCCGCTGTTCAGCTTCCTCGGGGCGGTCACCGGGATCGCCGGCATCATCGGCCTGAGCATGTTCGTGTGGGCGCACCACATGTTCATCAGCGGCTGGGCGCCGGCCCTCGACGGGCCGTTCATGCTGACGACCGAGCTGATCTCGATCCCGACCGGGCTGCTCATCCTCGTGTTGCTCGGGACCCTGTGGCGCGGCACGGTGTGGATGCGGCTGCCGGTGATGGCGACGTTCGCGATGCTGTGGAACTTCATCATCGGCGGGATCACCGGGATCTACCTCTCCGACGTCCCGGTGGACCAGGCGATGCACGGCTCGATGTTCGTCACCGCGCACTTCCACTTCACGCTCATGGGCGGCGCGCTGACCGGGTTCGCCGGGGCGCTGGCCTACTGGTTCCCGAAGATGACCGGACGCATGCTCGACGAACGGCTCGGCATGATCGGTTTCTGGATCATCCAGATCGGCTTCAACGTCACGTTCCTCGGCATGTTCGCGGTGGGTCTCGCGGGCCAGCCGCGCCGGGTCGCCGACTACCCGTCGCTGTTCGCCACCGGCAATCTCGTCTCCAGCATCGGCGCGTACATCATCGGTTCCGGAGCGTTGATCTACCTCTACGCCGTCGTCCACTCCTGGCGCCATGGACGGCGGGCGCCGGGTAACCCGTGGGGTGCCAAGACCCTCGAGTGGCAGGTCCCCACCCCGGTGCCGCTGGAGAACTTCACCGTGCTGCCGGTCGTCACCTCCGACTTCTACGGGTACGGCGAGGGCGGGAGCGCCGCCCCCACTCCGGCCCCCCGGCGGATCGCGGCTCCCGTGCCCTCCGGCGCGGCCGCGACGACCCAGGAAGGTGGCACGGCATGAGCACCGCGACGGTGACCCTCACCCACGGACCGGAGGAGCTCGGGGAGGTCCGCGGCCGGCAACGGCTCGCGGTGCTGCTGCTCATCGCCGCGGACGCGGCCTTCGTCCTCTCCCTCGTCTTCACCTACTTCTACCTGCGGGCGCTCGACACCGAGGGCGGGTGGATCCCCCAGGACGGCAGGACCGTGGGGCCCACCGCCGGCTGGGTCATCGCCGGCGTGGCGGTGCTCAGCGCGGTGGCCTACCGGTGGGGCGAGCTGGGCATCCGGGGCGGCCGCCGGGGGCGGCTGCTGGCCGGCTCGTCGGCCGCCCTCCTTCTCGTCCTCGCCGACGCCGCCCTGCAGACCATCCAGCTCGGCAACCTGCCGATGCCGACCACGGACGGCGCGTATGCCTCGTCGTTCATCGTGCTGGCCGGATACCACCTGGTGCACCTGGTGATGACGGCGGTGTTCGGGATCGGGATCTGCAACCGCGCCCGGCTGGGGCGCTTCTCGGCCGCCAACCACTCGCACGTGGAGATGGTGGGGTTGTGGTGGATCTGGGTCGCGGTGTCGGCGCTCCTCACCGCGTTCACCACGTCCTTCGTCGGCACGTGAGCGGTGCCACCGGCTGACCGGTCACGGGGCGCTCAGGGTCGGGTCTGGACCGGAGGTGTGGGCGGTGGTCGCGGCGCGCCGTGGGGGCTGGGGCTGGCGTTGTGCGCCGTCGTGCTGCCCGCGTCCCTGCTGGCTGGCTGCGCGTCCCGGGCGACGGGCGTGGCAGGCAGCCCAGCGGTGCGCACGCCGGGTCGGGGGTCGCCGTACCCGCTCGGGCTGGCCACCTTCGCGGTGCCGGCCCGGCGCCCCCTGCCAAAGCTGGACGGCGCGACCCTGGACGGCGGCAGGCTGACCCTCGCCCCAAACGCGCAGAGCGCGGCATCACCCGCGCAGAGCGCGGCATCACCCGCGCAGAGCGCGGCATCACCCGCGCAGAGCGCGGTGCTCGTGCTCAACGTCTGGGCGTCCTGGTGCGATCCCTGCAAGGCCGAGTCACCGGTGCTTGTCGCGGCCGCCCGGCGTTTCGCCGCCAGGCCGGTGAGGTTTGTCGGCCTCGACGAGAGCGACGACCCGGCGGCAGCCCGCGCGTTCCTGGCCCGGATCGGCTCCCGGTACCCCCAGCTCCTCGACCCCGATGGCGGTCTGCTGGCCCGCCTCGACGGCTTCGTCCCGGCCGTCGCCGTGCCGAGCACGCTCATCGTCGACGCCCGGGGGCGGGTCGCGGCACGGGTGATCGGGGCCGTCACCCGCGAGCAGCTCGAGCGGGTGGTGGAGCAGCTGCTCGCCTCCGGGTAGCGCCGGTCGCGCTCCCCTGGAAGTCTTGACACCACCGCCGGCCACCGCGGCACCGCGGCAGCACCGGAGGGAGTGGGGTCAATGGCACCGGGCACCGGCGTCGCGTCCGGACGAGGTCGACTCTGGCGCCGGCTCGGCCAGGCAGGGAAGGCGACGGCCCCGCTCGCGCTCGGGCTCACGCTCACGCTCGCCGCCTGTGGTGGGGGCTCCGCGCCCAACCCCACCGGGCTTGCCGGCCAGACCAGTGAGAACGGGGTCCGGGTCGTCCTCCGCTGGGAGCCCGGGGCAGGTGCGGGCGGCGTGCTGGCGACCACGTTCACACCGGAGCAGCCCGGCTTCCACCTCTACAGCCTGGAGCTGCCACCGGCCGGCGTCGACGGCGTAGGCCGACCCACCCGCGTCGAGGTCGGTGGTGCCCTCGCCACGGCCGGCCAGCCGACCGCCGACAAGCCGGTGGTGGCGCTTCGGGTGCCCGGTGTCAGCGTGGCCCTGCCAGTGTTCCCGGACGGTCCGGTGACCATCCGACTTCCGGTGCACCGCACGGCCAGCGCCGGGGACGTCTGGGCGCAGCTCAGCTACGCGGCCTGCAGCGAAAGCGTGTGCCTGGCACCGGTCACCGAACGCCGGGTGCCGCTGGCCCTGCCGGCGGGATAGCGACCGTTCGGGCAGCGACACGTATGGGTGATTCTCGACGTACAACGGGCCTGACGAGCCTGGAGTCGCCCACACCGCACGATCTTGCGTCAACGCTGTAGAACGGCGGCAAATGGCCTGATACGGTCGTTGGGGAGCCACGCCGGCACGCCAGATCGGTCGGGCGGCGAATCCGTGGGGACTCCAGCGCTACCGATCGTCCGCACGATGGACGCCACCGGGACCGGCCGCAGCCACAAGTTGGGTCAGGTCGGGCAGTCGACGAGGACCGCGCAGATCGTCATCCCGCCCCCCTGCCCTGCCGATCAGAAGGAGACAGGACTGCCGCCCGTGAGGATCGGACCGGCCTAGCGAGAGCAGTACGCCAACGGCGGTGAACGCATGACAGATCGCCCGCAGGTCGGGCGCTCCACTCCGGGCCGAGAGGTGGCCCAGGTCAGTGCTGCGCCGGTTGCGGGCCTGAACTCCGCCGAGGGGTTTCGGGCGCTGGTCGAGCTGTCCCCGGACGCCATCTTCGTCATCCTCGACGGCTACCACGTCTTCGCGAATGCGCGCGGGCTGGCGCTCTTCGGTGCGGAGAGCCTGGCCGACCTGCAGACCAGGCCGGCGCAGTCGTTCATGCACCCCGACGACCAGCCGACCGCCCGGGCCCGGATGCGGACCATGGTGGACGATCGCGAAGTCCTGCAGTACGTCGAGGAACGGGTCGTGCGGCTGGACGGCACCGTGGTCGACATCGAGGCGGCCGGAACCCCGATCACCGTCGACGGCCGTCCGGCCGCGCTGGTCGTCGTCCGCGACATCACGGCCCGCAAGCAGGCCCAGACGGAGCTGCGGGCGGCGCAGGCCCGGTTCCAGGCGGCGTTCGCGAACGCCCCGACGGCCATCCTTCTCACCAACGCCGACGGGGTCGTCATCGCGGCCAACCCGGCGCTGGGTCGGATGCTCGGCTCGGCAATCGAGAACCTCACCGGCCGGCCGTGCTGGGACATCGTCATACCCGCCGACCGGCACGCGGTCCGGCTCAGCATCCAGCGGCTCGCAGCCGGTCACTACGCGACGGTCCGGGGCGATTTCCGGTACCTGCGCCCCGACGCCGGCCTGGGGTGGATGCACGCCCGCGCCGCGCGCCTCCCTGAGGAGCCGACCGTCATCGTCCACCTGCTCGACGTCACCGCGGCGAAGCTCGCCGCACAGGACCTGACCGAGCGCGCCAGCCGCGACCCGCTGACCGGCCTCGCCAACCGGACCCAGGTCCTGGACCAGCTCAGTGTCGCGCTGCGGGTGCCCGGCGCCGGAATCGCGGTGCTGTTCGCGGACCTCGACGGGTTCAAGCAGATCAACGACCAGCACGGTCACGCCACGGGCGACCAGATCCTGATCGCGGTGGCCCAGCGGATGCGGGCGGCGGTCCCGGCGACGGACACCGTCGGCCGGATCGGCGGCGATGAGTTCGCGATCATCCTGACCGGCGCGGGGTGCACCGTGCACGCCGCGGACGTCGCCACCCGGATCGGCCACGCGATCGACCAACCGATCAGCATCAACGGTGCCCGGTTCAGGCTGGGCGTGAGCATCGGGGTCGCGACCGCGACCGCCAGCGACGAGGTGACCGCGGAGTCGCTGCTCGCGGCCGCGGATGGCGCCATGTACCAGGCGAAGAGCGCGCGAACCCGGGCCGCGTCCAACTCGACGACCCCGGGTGGGTCGGCTCCCTAGACTCGGCGCATGTCGGTCACGAGGCTGCTGGTGCTCGGTGCGGTGCGGATCTTCCAACCGGCGCACGGGTACCTGATCCGCCAGGAGCTGATCTCCTGGCACGCCGACGAGTGGGCCCACCTCAACCCGGGCTCGGTCTACAACGCGCTGCGGTCGCTGACCCGCGGCGGCCTGCTGAGCGAGGTGCCGGTGCCCCCGGCCGAGCCGGTCGGGCCGGCCGCCCGGGCCGCGTACCGGATCACTCCCGCCGGCGAGGAGGAGTTCCTCCGCCTGCTCCGCCAGTGCCTGGTGTCGGTGCGGCCGTACCAGCCGGAGTGGCTCCAGGCCGGCATCGCTTTCGCCTGGGCGCTCCCCCGCCACGAGATGCTGGACGCGCTGGTCACCCACCGCCACCAGCTGGAGGCACGGCTGGCGTGGGTGCGGTGGGCGGAGCAGGACATCTGCAACCACCCGCTCAAACCCGCCCTCGTGGTCGAGCAGTTCCGGCTGCACGAGGCGCACCTGACCGGCGAGCTGGCCTGGCTGGAGGCTGTGTCGGCACGGATCGAGGCTGGCGAGTACGGATTCGACGGGGAGGACCCCGCCCGGATCATGCCCACACCGGGGCGCGCCGACCGCCGTACCACTAATCAAACTTGACGAGCAGCCATCGACGGTCCACGATGACCCGGCTGGCACCACGCGTCGAGGTGCTGGCCCCGGATGGACCGTCCCCGGGAGCCCATGTCCCGCAGGCCGCACACCCGGAGCCGCTCGTGATCACCGCCCGCGCACTGTCCCGGACGTTCCAGACCCGCACCGGCACGGTCGAGGCCGTCCGCGGCATCGAGCTGGACGTCGCCGCCGGCGAGATCGTCGGCTTCCTCGGCCCGAACGGCGCGGGAAAGACGACCACCCTGCGCATGCTCACCACGCTGCTCGTGCCGACCGCGGGTGAGGCCACGGTCGCCGGGTGCGACCTGCGCCGCGATCCAGTCGGCGTCCGCCGCCAGATCGGGTACGTCGCCCAGGGGGGTGCCGCCTACGCGGAGGCGCTGGCCGGTGAGGAACTGGTCGACCAAGCACGCCTCTACGGCCTACCGGCGGCTCGGGCGGCGGAGCAGGCTCGGATACTGTTCACCCAGCTCGACCTCGACGGCCTGTGGAAGCGGACCTGCAAGTCGCTGTCCGGCGGGCAGCGGCGCCGGCTGGACATCGCACTGGGGCTGGTGCACTCCCCCGCGCTGGTGTTCCTCGACGAGCCGAGCACCGGGCTGGACCCCCAGTCCCGGGCGAACCTGTGGAACCACATCCGACGACTGCGCGAGGATCTGGGCACCACCGTCTTCCTCACCACCCACTACCTCGACGAGGCGGACGCGCTGTGCGACCGGGTGCTCGTCATCGACCACGGCACGATCGTGGCGGCCGGCAGCCCGGAGGAGCTCAAGCGCTCGATCAACGGAGATGCCGTCCTGCTGACCCTGGCTGACCGGGCACACGCCGAGGACGCGCGACGAATCGTGGCGGCACTGGAGGATGCCGGATCTCCGGCAACCGACGGCAACCAGGTGCAGGTGCGGGTGCCACATGGTGCCTCGGTCCTGCCCGGGCTGCTGCGTGACCTGGACGCCCACGGGATCGGTCTCGCCGCGGTCGAGGTCCGGCGCCCCACGCTCGACGATGTCTTCCTGTCCGTCACCGGACGTTCGCTGCGCGATGACTCCCTCGTCGCCTGACCCCCGGAGCCCTCGATGAACCTCCTTCGCGAAACGTGGGTCGTGTTCGTCCGCGCCCTGCGCCTGAGCCTGCGCAACCCGGTCTGGGTCGTCATCGGGCTGATCCAGCCGCTGCTGTACCTGGCCCTCTTCGGTCCGCTGCTGAAACGGGTCGTCGAGGCGGCCCCGAGCCTCCCGCCGGGCGACGCATGGAAGATCTTCGTCCCCGGCCTGCTGGTCCAGCTTGGTGTGTTCGGCACCTCGTTCGTCGGGTTCGGGCTGATCGCCGAGTACCGCGCCGGGGTCATCGAGCGGATGCGGGTGACCACCGCGCACCGGGTCGCGCTGCTCGGCGGCCGGATGCTGCGCGACGTGCTGGTCCTGCTGGTGCAGGCCGTCCTACTCACCGCCGTGGCGATCCCGTTCGGGCTGCGGACCTCGGTCAGCGGTGCGTTGCTCGGCGTGGCCACCGTCGGGCTGCTCGGTGCGGCGTTCTCGGCGCTGTCCTACGCCGCGGCCCTGAGGTTGAAGAGCGAGGACGCGCTGGCGCCGCTGCTGAACGGGATCGCGATCCCGCTGCTCCTGCTGTCGGGGATCCTGCTGCCGATGACGCTCGCGCCGACCTGGCTCCAGAGGCTGTCCGACCTCAATCCGGTCAAGCACATCGTCGATGGCCTGCGGGCGCTCTTCCGGGGTGACGTCGCCTCCACGGCGACCATGTGGGGGCTGGTCGACACCATCGGGCTGCTCGTCATCGGGCTCTACGTCGGCACCCGGACCTTCCGCCGCGAGTCGGCCTGACCGGGCCGGCCGGACCGGCAGCGGCTACTGGATGCCGCCCGCACCGAGGAGCGCCTTGAGGTCGCCCATCAACGCGCCCGAACGGGCGACGCGGAGGTCCTCGGCGAGCGCCAGCACGGTCTCGCCGTTGCTGCCGAGCAGCTTGATCCGTACCTCGGTGGTCCCGGCGTGCGAGCGCAGGATCTCCCGTAACCGCTCCACCAGTGGCGGAGTCACCCGCTGCGCCGGCAGCACCAGGGCAAGCGGGCCCCGGTCCTCGGCCGGCGCGGTGACATCGATCACGGTCAGCTCCATCGCGATGAGCTGCGCGGTGCTCTCGCGCTTGTCCACCCGACCCTTGACCAGGACCACGCCGTCCTCGACCAGCTGGACACCCACCTGCTCATAGGTGCTCGGGAAGAACCGGACATCGATGCTCCCCTCCAGGTCCTCGATGGTCGCGCTCGCCCACGGCTTGCCCTGCTTGGTGACCCGACGTTGCAACCCGGAGAGGACACCTCCCACGGTGACCGCGGCGCCGTCCTCGACATCGTCGGAGCCGAGCTGGGCGATCGGGAGGTCCACCCGGGAGGTGATCAGGTGCTCGACGCCAAGCAGCGGATGCGAGGACACGTAGAGCCCGAGCATCTCGCGCTCGAAGGCCAGCAACTCGGTCTTGTCCCACTCGTCGGTCGGGATCGCCACGTCCACGATCAGGCCGGCGGCCGCGCTCTCGTCCCCACCGCCGAAAAGGTCGAACTGGCCGTTCGCCTCGGCCCGCTTGGTGTCCATCACCTGGTCGACCGCGACGTCGTGGACCAGGCACAACCCCTTGCGACTGTGCCTGAGGGAGTCGAACGCCCCCGCCTTGATCAGTGACTCGATGACCTTCTTGTTGCACGCCACCGCCTCGATCTTGCGCAGGAAGTCGGGGAAGTCCGCGAACTGCCCCTTCTCCTTGCGGGTCCGCACGATCGAGGCGACCACGTTTACGCCGACGTTGCGGATGGCCGACAGCCCGAAGCGGATGTCCGTGCCGACCGGCGCGAACATCGCGGCCGACTCGTTGACATCCGGGGGCAGCACCCGGATCCCCATCCGCCGGCACTCGGCCAGGTAGACGGCCATCTTGTCCTTGTCGTCACGAACACTGGTGAGCAGCGCGGCCATGTACTCCGCCGGGTAGTTCGCCTTGAGGTAGGCCGTCCAGTAGGAGACGAGACCGTAGCCGGCGGTGTGCGACTTGTTGAAGGCGTAGTCGGAGAACGGGACGAGGATGTCCCAGAGGGTGCGCACCGCGTCGGCGGAGTACCCGTTGGCCTTCATGCCCTCGGAGAAGGGTACGAACTCCTTGTCGAGGATCTCCTTCTTCTTCTTCCCCATCGCCCGGCGGAGCAGATCGGCCTTGCCGAGACTGTAGCCGGCGACCTTCTGCGCGATCGCCATGACCTGCTCCTGGTACACGATCAGGCCGTAGGTCTCGTCCAGGATCTCCGCCAGCGGCTCGGCCAGCTCCGGGTGGATCGGGGTGACCGGCTTGCGGCCGGTCTTGCGGTCGGCGTACTCGGTGTGGGAGTTCGCGCCCATCGGCCCGGGCCGGTAGAGCGCGAGCACGGCGGCGATGTCCTGGAACGTGTCCGGCGCCATCGACCGGAGCAGCGCCCGCATCGGCCCGCCGTCGAGCTGGAACACGCCGAGGGTGTCGCCGCGGGCCAGCAGCTCATAGGTCGGCCGGTCAGCCAGCGGCAGCGTCTCCAGGACGATCGGCTCGCCACCGTTGGCGGTGATGTTGATGAGCGCGTCCTCGATCACGGTGAGGTTGCGCAGGCCGAGGAAGTCCATCTTCAGCAGGCCCACCGACTCGCAGGTCGGGAAGTCCCACTGGGTGATGATCGCGCCGTCGGCGTCGCGCCGCCAGATCGGCACCACGTCGAGGAGCGGCTCGCTGGAGAGGATCACCCCGGCCGCGTGAACGCCGGCCTGCCGGATCAGTCCCTCCAGCCCGCGGGCGGTGTCGAAGACCTCCTTGATGTCGGTGTCGGTCTCGATCAGCTGGCGGAGCTCGGTCGCCTCCCGGTATCGGGGGTGCTCGGGGTCCAGGATGCCGCCGAGCGGGATGTCCTTGCCCATCACCGCCGGCGGCATCGCCTTGGTGATCCGGTCTCCCAGCGCGTACGGGTAGCCCAGCACCCGGCTGGCGTCCTTGAGGGCCTGCTTGGCCTTGATCTTCCCGTAGGTGACGATCTGGGCGACCTTGTCCTCGCCCCACCGCTCGGTCACGTACCGGATCATGTCGCCGCGCCGACGCTCGTCGAAGTCCAGGTCGATGTCGGGCATCGAGATCCGGTCCGGGTTGAGGAAGCGTTCGAACAGCAGCCGGTGTTCCAGCGGGTCCAGCTCGATGATGCCGAGGGCGTACGCGACAAGGCAGCCGGTCGCCGAACCGCGGCCCGGACCGACCCGCACACCGTTCTCCTTCGCCCACCTCACCAGGTCGGCGACGACGAGGAAGTACGCCGGGAACCCCATCTGGACGATGACGTCGAGCTCGTACTCGACCCGGCTCCGCCGCTCCTCGTCGATCCCGGCCGGATAGCGGTCAGTCATCCCGGCGGCGACCTCCCGGCGCAGCCAGGTCTCCTGGGTCTCGCCCGCGGGCACCGGGAACCGGGGCATCCGGTCGTGGTGCGCGAACACCTCTCCGTAGTCGCCGACCCGCTCGGCGATGAGCAATGTCGTGTCACAGGCCCCGGGGATCTGCCCGTCCCATGACGCCCGCATCTCGGCAGCCGATTTCAGGTAGTAGCCGTCGCCATCGAGCCTGAAGCGTCCGGGCTCGTTCAGCGTCTTTCCGGTCTGCACGCACAGCAGCGCGTCGTGCGCCTTTGCATCGGCGCTGGACACGTAGTGTGAATCATTTGTCACGACGATCGGGAGGCCCAGCTCCCTGCCGATACGCAACAGATCATCGCGCACCCGACGCTCGATGTCGATGCCGTGGTCCATCAACTCCAGGTAATAGTTGCCGGCACCAAAGATGTCACGATAGTCGGCCGCGGCACTCAGTGCCTCCTGGTACTGGCCGAGCCGCAGCCGGGTCTGGACCTCGCCGGACGGGCACGCCGTCGTCGCGATGATCCCGGTCGCGTGCTCGGCGAGCAGATCGCGGTCCATCCGGGGCCACTTGCGGTAGAAGCCCTCCAGGCTGGCCCGGGAGGCCAGACGGAAGAGGTTGCGCAGCCCGGTGGCGTCGACCGCGAGCATGGTCAGGTGCGTGTAGGAGCCGCCCGCCGAGACGTCGTCGGAGCGCTGCCCCGGCTCGCCCCAGAGCACCGGCGCCTTGTGGAAGCGGCTCTGCGGCGCGACATACGCCTCGATCCCGATGATCGGCTTGATCCCGGAGCTGGTCGCCTGCCGGTAGAAATCGTAGGCGCCATAGACATTGCCATGATCGGTCATCGCAATGGCGGGCATGCCGAGTCGGCCAGACTCGGCGAACAGTTCCTTGAGCCTTGCCGCGCCGTCGAGCATGGAATACTCCGTGTGGACGTGCAAATGCACAAAGGAGTTACCAGGCACGAGCAAGACCTCCCACGGCTACCCGAACGGGCGCGGCGATCCTCGCCGGTCGCGGCCACTGGCCAGCATAGTGGAGGGCCAGGACCATCCGGAGACGCGCGCCCCGGGGACCCGGGTGCCGGCCCGGCGAGCCCAGCCGCCGGTCGGCTACCGGGCCGCCGCCGACCGGTGCGCGGGCGTGAGCACCTTGCCGACCCGCTCGACCAGCACCGTGACCTCGTAGCCGATCTGCTCCAGATCGGCGCCGCGGCCGGCGACCACCGCCAGGCACGCCCTCTGGTCAATCGGGGTGACCAGCAGGTATCCGGCGTCCATCTCCACCACGGTCTGCAGGATCTCGCCGGTATCGAGCAGCGACGCGGCGCTCTGGGCCAGGTGCGACAGACCACTGGTGATGGCACCGAACCTCGCCGCACTCTCGGTCGCTAACCGCGAGACGGCCGCCAGCACCAGGCCGTCCGAGGACAGCGCCACAGCGTCGCTGAGCCCGTCCGCTCGCGAGACGAAGTCCTCAAGCAGCCATCGGATCTGGTCCGGACTTGTGGCACCTGTGGTGCTCATGGCGCACCCTCCTTGCTCCTCGTGGTGGCGATGCTGGCAGGGGTGACGGGCCCACCGTCCGGACCACCGGACCGACCGTGCTCGACCCCCCGGCGCAGCGCCGACAGCGCGGAGCGCACCTGCTCCGGCCGGCCCGGGTCCCCGGCAGCCGGAGCACGCGTGGGCGGCATCCGGGTGGGGGGCGTCCGGGTGGATGGCGTCCGGGTGGGCACCCGGCGCACCGGTAGCGGCCGGACCGCGGCGGCCCGTGCCATGCTCTCGGCGGCGTGCTCGGCCGAGAGCAGGATCGCGGCCGGAACCCGCACCTCGGCCCGCACCCCGTCCGGCAGCGGCAGCAGCCGCACGCCCACCTCGAGCCTGGCGGCCAAGCGCCCCACGACGAAGAGGCCGAGCCGCCGGTCCGCGGCGACCTCGATCGACGAGGCCCGGCTGATCCGCTCGTTGAGGGCGGCCAGCTCGCTGTCGGGCAGACCGATCCCGTGATCGTCGATGCGCAACAGCACACCCCCGGCCGTCTGTTCCGCCTGGAGGCCGACCCGGCTGCTGGGTGGGGAGAACTGGGTGGCGTTGTCGAGTATTTCGGCCAGCAGGTGGGCCAGGTCGTCACCGGCGTACCCACGAACCCAGATCCCCCCGACGGTGTCGATGTCGATCCGGGTGTACTGCTCCATCTCCGACAGTGCCGCCCGGACGACGTCGAGCAGGGACACCGGTTCGGCCCGCTGGCGCGGCCACCGGGCACCGGCGAGGACCAGCAGGCTCTCATCGTTGCGGCGCATCCGGGTCGCGAGGTGGTCGAGGCGGAACAGCTCAGCCAGCCGCTCCGGGTCGTGCTCCGCGGCCTCCATCCGGTCAAGCTGCCCGAGCAGCCGGTTGACCATGGATCGACTGCGGCGCGACAGGTTGACCACCATACCGGCGATCTCCCTGCGCAGCCTGGCCTGCTCGACGGCGGTCCGCACGGCCTCCTGGTGGATCACGTCCAGTGCCGCACCGAGCTGCCCCACCTCGTTGTCCGGGCGCGAGCGGACCGGTATCGCCTCGGCGTCGGCCGGGCCACCCTCCGCGTCGGGGTCGTGCTGGGCCCGCGCTGCCGCCTCGGGCTCGGCGAGCCGACGCACCGCCGCCGGGAGACGGTCGTGGGCGATCTCCAATGCCTCCGCCCGCAGCCGGGACACCGGCAGCACGATGGCTCGTCCCATCACGACCGAGACGCCCACCGTCAGGAGCACAGCGAGCGTCGCCAGCACCGCGTCGAGCACCGTGTGCCGGATCGCCGCGCTACTCGTCGCCACGGCGAGGCGGACCACGTCAGCGGTGAGGGCAGCCTCGACGATCCGCATCCGCTCGACCTTCGCCGCCATCGCGGTCGACCACTGCGCGGCATCGACCCGCAGCGCGGCGGGGTCGCTGCGGGCGATGGTGCTCTCCAGCCGGTTGGCCAGATCGACCTCGGGTCCGGTGACCGTGTCGGCCGCGACCTCGCGCTGCCTGGGCGCCGCCAGCGCGATGAAGTGGCGGTAGGCCGACCATTGGTTGGACAGCGCGCCGAAGTACGCCCGGTACTGCCCCGGACCGAAGACTCCCTGCAGAAGGAACCCGTTGACCAGCGCGGTCTCCGCCGAGGCGTACTCCTTCACCCGCGAGTAGGCGGCCAACGCGCGCACCTGCAACAGCAACGCGCTGGTCATGCCGGCCCCGGAGATCTCCTCCCGGATGGTGAGCAGGCTGTCGACAATGGCCGAGTAGCGGATCTGGCACTCCGCGACGCCGAGCGTACGGCGCAGGACCCCGTCGCGGATGGTGGACAGCTGGGATGTCTGGCCACCAAGTCGGGCCAGACCGGTCACCTCGGCCCGGGGTGAGAGGTGCAACGCGGACTCACCGCCACGGAACGCGGCGAACGCCCGATCCGTCTCGGTGTTCTGCCGGCTGACGGCCGCCCTCGCGGTGGCGGACTGCGCCGCCAACCAGACCGTTGCCGCATCCCGCTCCTGCTGCAGCTGGTGCACCAGGCCCGAGGCCACGACGCCGAAGCGGGCCAGCCGCTGCACCTCGGCCGCGGACGACATGTCGCGGACCAGTCCAGCGACGGCGGTGCCGGCCAGGGTGACGATCACCAGGAGCGGGACCAGGACGATCAACCCCACCTTGGTCCGGATCTTCGCCTCGGTGACCGGCCGGAGCCAGGACCGCAGGCGGGACCGGGCGGCCGGCCACGCCTCCCGGTCGGGCATGGCGGACCCGGCCGCCGCCCGACGCCACCGTGTCGCACCGACTTGTCGACTCACCACCAGTCTCCGAACTTTGCGGACATACCGTGCGTCGCTCTCCACGATGTCGCGCACCACCATGGCGATGAGTGATTTAATCACAATTGTCGTTCGCAATGTCAGTCGGCGGGCTGCCCGCGTCGCTCGTTCAGCTATCTCCGCCGACCTGACCGAGGGAGGCAATGATCATTCGTCGACAACGGCGTGCCGGGATCGGCCGCAGCAGGGCCCTGATCGCGGCCCTGCTGACGCTCGCGCTCGGCGCGGCCGGCTGCGCGGGCAGCGACCCGCTGGCCGACGACGGCGAACCCAGCCGCTGCGCACCCGACCGGCTGCCGCTGACGCAGGCCGGCACCTTGATCATCGGTACCGACACGCCCGCGCACGAGCCATGGTTCGAGCACGACGACCCCTCCAACGGACAGGGCTTCGAGTCGGCCGTCGCGTACGCGGTGGCCGAGAACCTGGGGTTCCGCCGGGACCAGGTGTCCTGGGTCGTCGCTCCGCTCGACACCTCCTACCTGCCGGGGAAGAAGCCGTTCGACTTCGATGTCAACGAGATCTCGATCACCCCGGAACGGCTGCGCTCGGTCAGCTTCAGCTCGGGCTACTACGCCGTGAGCCAGGCCGTGATCACCATGCGGACGTCGCCGTTCGTCCACACCGCCACCGTCGCCGAACTCCGCCGGGCGACCCTCGGCGCGCAGGAGGCCACCACCTCACTGGACTTCGTCAACCGGGTGGTGAAGACCCAGCAGGCAGCGGTGACCTTCCGCGATGCCGAGGAAGCCAAGGCGGCGCTGCTGGACGGCCGGATCGATGGCCTGGTCACCGATCTGCCGACGGCGTTCGCCCTCACTGCGGCGGAGATCCCCAACTCCGCCATCGTCGGCCAGTTCGAGCCCGACGGCGGCTCCACCGAGCAGCTCGGGCTGCTCCTGGAGCGGGGCAACCCGCTGGTGACCTGCCTCAACCAGGCGTTGACCGAGCTGCGCAGCACCGGCCAGCTACAACGCCTTGAGGACACCTGGCTGGTGGACAGCAGCGGAGTACCCCGGCTCGGCTGAGCGGTCGTCAGATGGTGGCCCGGCCACGCCACAGCTCAAGTACCGAGGCGTCCCCATCGACCGCCAGGCCGTCGGCCGGGATCCGGTTCCACAGGAACAGGTAGAGGTCGCTCGCGGACCCCGCCACGGATACATCCGCCGCAGCGTCCGCGGCGACGACCTCGCACCGCTCCGCTCCGATCCGGAGCGTCCACCCGGCGTCGACGTCGGTCGCCCGCACCGACAGCGAGACCGGTGGATCGGCCCGCAGCCGCGCTGACCGGGCGAAGAACCCGGCCAACAGCTCGGTGACGCCGTCGGCCGCGAACTCCGGCGGGAACCCGGTGATCGTCGGGACCGCGCTCTCCGCGTCCACCCGGTGGATGGCCGTCTCGTGCGCCATCCGACGCGCCCAGAACGCGAGTGGCGACGGCGCCGGCATGAAGGTCCAGCAGGCGACGTCCGGTGGCGCACCGGCCAGCGCCGCGACCAGCTCCGCGTGCCCGGCGCGGAACCACTCCAGCAGTCCGGCCCGGTCGGGCACCGCGCGCAGCTCCGCGACCCGCTCGTCCGAAAAACGGGTGGGCGAGGCGGTGGTCAGGTACGCCGCAGCCCAGCGGTGCGCCCCGCCGAGGTGCCCGACCAGGTCGGCGATCCGCCAGCCCGGGCAGGTCGGCGTCGCCGCGTCCAACCCGACCCGCGCCGCGACGTCCGCCAGCCTCGTCCCGTCCCGCCGCAACGCCGCAACGTGCTCCGCGATCTCCATATCCGCATTGTGCCGGATCGCACCGACGGTCCAGCGGCTCAGCCAGGCGGCGCCGGGAGGGTGTGTGCGGCGGCGACCATCGCGCCGGTCACCGCCGCCGTGCCGGCCTCGTCGAGGACGTACGGCGGCATCGTGTAGATGAGCCGGCCGAACGGGCGCAGCCACACGCCATGCTCGATGGCAACCCGCTGCACGGCCGTGACATCCACCGGCGCATGCGTCTCCAGCACGCCGATCGCGCCGAGCACCCGGACGTCGGCGACCCCGGGCAGCGCGGCGGCCGGGGCGAGTCCCGCCCGCAGCCACCGGTCGAGGTCGGCCACCCGGCGCCGCCAGGGACCGTCCAGCAGCAGCTCGACGCTTGCCACCCCCACCGCCGCGGCCAGCGCGTTGGCCATGTACGTCGGCCCGTGCATCAGCAGCCCCGGCTCGGCGGCGCAGATCCCCTCGGCGACCTCCGCGGTGCACAGCGTCGCCGCCAGGGTGAGGTACCCGGCAGTCATCGCCTTGCCCACGCACAGGATGTCCGGCGCGACGTCGGCGTGCCCGCAGGCGAACAGCTCCCCGGTCCGACCGAACCCGGTCGCGATCTCGTCGGCGATCAGCAGCACGCCGTGCTCGTCGCACAGCTCCCGCAGCCGCCGCAGATAACCCGGGTGGTAGACGTTCATCCCACCGGCGTTCTGCACCACCGGCTCCAGGATGACCGCCGCCAGCTCGTCGCGGTGGGCCTCGACCAGCCGGGTCAGCTCGGCCAGGTACGCCTCGTCCAGCGGGGCCTCGAACCCGGCCGGTGGCCGGGGCGCGAACACCTGCCGCGGCAGCACCCGGGAGAACAGCTGGTGCATGCCGTTGACCGGGTCGCACACCGACATCGCCGCGAAGGTGTCGCCGTGGTAGCCGCCCAGCACGGTGAGCAGCCGGGACTTCGCCGGACGGCCCCGGGACTGCCAGTACTGGAGAGCCATCTTGATCGCGACCTCGACGGCCACCGACCCGGAGTCGGCGAAGAACACGTGCCGCAGCGGCTCCGGCGTGATCTCCACCAGCAGCCTGGCCAGCTTCACCGCGGGTGCGTGGGTCAGGCCACCGAACATCACATGCGGCAACCGGGCGGCCTGCGCGGCGAGCGCCGCGTCCAGCACCGGGTGCCGGTACCCGTGGATGGCCGTCCACCAGGACGAGGTGGCATCGATGAGCTCGGTGCCGTCGGCCAGCCGCAGCCGGACGCCGCTGGCGGAGACCACCGGCAGCGCCGGCCCGGGCCGGGTCATGCTCGCGTACGGGTGCCAGACGTGGTCGCGGTCCCAGGTCAGCAGCAGCTGCGGGTCGGCTCCGAGCTCGTCCAGCGACAGGTCCCGGGCGGAACGCGGCTGTCGGGTGGTCACCGGACCATCATCGGTCAGCGGCCCCGGCGCCACCCGGCCGGGTAGGGTCGCTCGCATGGTGGCGCGTCCGGCGGCGGGTGGGGGTCGCTGGCTGGAGATCGACCCGGAGCGCCTCGCCCGCTGGCTGGCCGGGTTCGACGAACGGCACGCGGTGGCGCGCACCAGCTACGAGCCGGACCTGGTCTCCTTCGAGGCCGCCGACGGCGCGCTGGCGGAGTGCCACCCGCCGTTCCCGCCCGTGGCGCACCTCGGCGATCATGACGGCTGCGCGGTCGACCCGCTGGTCACCCACGCGAGCGAACGGCGGAGCGTCGGGGTGCTGCTGGCCCGGCTGGGCGGGCACGCGGTCGGGATCTTCGACGGCGAGGCGCTGGTCGCGTCGAAGGTCGGCTCCCGCCCGGTGCACGGCCGCAGCGCGGCGGGCGGCTGGTCGCAGCAACGGTTCGCCCGGCGGCGGGAGGGGCAGGTCACGGTAGCCGGGCAGGCGGCGGCCGACGTCGCGGCCCGGGTGCTGGTGCCGTGGCTGGCCACCGGCGGCGGGCCGGTGGTGCTCGGCGGGGACCGCCGCGCCGTGCAGGCGTTGCGTGGTGACCCGCGGCTGGCCGGCGTGTTCGCGGCCGCCACCGACCGGTTCCTCACCACCCCGGACCCGAAGCTGGACGTGTTGCGGGCCGTGCCGCGGCAGTTCCGCGCGGTCCGGATCAGGCTGGTCGAGCCGTAGCGGCGCCGACGAGCGCAGCCGCAGCCGCAGCCGCCAAACCCGAGGTCCTCAACCGCAGCCGCAGCCGCCACCGCAGCAACCGCCACCGCCACCGGCCGGCTGCCCGACGCCCACCGGCAGACCACCGCCGGAGACCCCGGTAACCCCGGCGATGGACAGCATCCGCCGGGTTTCGGCGTGACCGGCCGGGCAGGGCGCGGGTCCGCCTGATTCGCTCATCGGCCGGGATACCTCGAAGGTGGTGTCGCAGGTCCGGCACTGGAACTCGTAGCGAGGCACACGTTGAGGGTAGCCGGCACGGCAGCCGCGCGCGCCCCGGACCATCGACGGTGGCCGAACACCAGTGCACAGCGCCGCCCGGCTCGTAGGCTGCCGGCATGCCGGCACACATGACACCGGAGGAGTTCCGCCGCCACGGCCGCCAGGCGGTGGACTGGGTCGCCGCGTACCACGAGCGGGTGGAGTCCCTCCCGGTCGCCTCCCGGGTCGCGCCCGGCGAGGTCCGGGCCGGCCTGCCGGCACACCCGCCGGAGCAGGGCGAACCCTTCGAGTCCCTGCTGGAGGACCTGGACCGGGTGATCGTGCCGGGCCTCACCCATTGGCAGCACCCGTCGTTCTTCGGGTACTTCCCGGCGAACGCCTCCGGCCCGGCCATGCTGGCCGACCTGATCTCGGCGGGGCTGGGCGTGCAGGGCATGCTCTGGGCGACCAGCCCGGCGGGCACCGAGCTGGAGCAGCACGTGCTCGACTGGCTGGCCGAGCTGCTCGACCTGCCGGCCGCGTTCCGGTCCACCGGGGCCGGCGGCGGGGTGATCCAGGACACCGCGTCGACGGCGACCCTCACCGCGCTGGTGGCCGCGCTGCACCGGGCCACCGATGGGGCGGCCCGGCGTGACGGCCTCGCCGGAGCGGGGCGGCAGTGCGCGGTGTACGCCTCCGACCAGGCACACTCCTCGGTCACCAAGGCGGTGGTGGTGGCCGGCCTCGGCGAGACCGCGCTCCGGGCGGTCCGGGTCGACCCGTCCACCCAGGCGATGGACCCGGGGCACCTGGCAGAGCTGGTCGCGGCGGACCTGGCCGCCGGGGTGCTGCCCGTGCTCGTGGTGGCCACCGTCGGTACCACCTCGACCGCGGCGGTCGACCCGGTGCCGGAGATCGGCGCGCTGTGCCGGGCACACGGCATCTGGCTGCACGTCGACGCGGCCTACGCGGGGGTCGCCACGGTCTGCCCGGAGCTGCGCTGGCTCAACGCCGGCCTGGCGCACGCCGACAGCTACGCCACCAACCCGCACAAGTGGCTGCTGACCAACTTCGACTGCGACGCGTTCTACGTCGCCGACCGCGGTGCCCTGCTCGGTGCGCTGTCGATCCTGCCGGAGTACCTGCGCAACGCCGCCACCGAATCCGGTGCGGTCGTCGACTACCGGGACTGGCACATCCAGCTCGGCCGCCGGTTCCGCGCCCTGAAGCTGTGGGCGGTGATCCGCTGGTACGGCGCGGAGGGGCTGCGCGAGCACATCCGGCGGCACGTCGCGGCGGCCGGGGCGTTGGCCGGCTGGGTCCGCGCCGACGACCGCTTCGAGCTGCCCGCGCCGGCGAACCTGTCCCTGGTGTGTTTCCGGCTGCGTGGCCCGGACGAACCGAACGAGAAGCTGCACGCCCGGATCAACGAATCCGGCGCCGCATACCTCAGCCACACCCGGGTGGGTGGCGCCTACACCCTGCGGATGGCGATCGGCGGCACACACACCCGACTCGACCACGTCGAGCGTGCCTGGCACTTGGTCCAACGCCTCACCACGGACCCGCCGGGCCCGGAAACGACGTCCGGGTCCCGATCCTGACCGCCGTCCCAGCTGCTCGTACCGCCCGGTGGCGGTGGCGTGTCTTGGACGGAGTCGTGCCGGCCAGGTTGGTGATCGACGCCATGTCACCCAGCAGCGAAGACGCATCGCAACGTCCCCGTCTGCCGCGAGCGGGTCGCCACCGCACGTCACGCGGGACCGCGACCCGCGCGGCGATGGCTGGGGCGCCTCTACGATGGACCTATGGTTGCGGTGAAGCAGATCCAGGTCGCCTTCGACTGCACAGAACCTGAGCGCGTCGCTCGTTTCTGGTGCGAGGTGTTGGGGTACGTCGTGCCGCCGCCGCCCGAGGGGTTTGCCACCTGGGACGATTTCGATCGTACGCTGCCGCCCGGTCGTCAGGGTTCGATATTCGCCTGCATGGATCCGTCAGGTGCGGGCCCGCGACTGTTCTTCCAGCGCGTTCCCGAAGGCAAGGTCGTCAAGAATCGGTTGCATCTTGACGTGCGGGTCGGCACCGGGCTCGTGGGTGAGGAGCGTCTGGCGGCGCTCGAGGCAGAATGTGCACGGCTGGTACCGCTCGGCGCGGCGCGCGTGCGACTGCTGCCTGCCGATGACGAGAACGAGTCGTGCATCGTGATGCGGGACATCGAGGGCAACGAGTTCTGTCTCGACTGAGTGGCCGCACAGGCGGGCACGCCACCAGACTTCCCGCACCGCCACCGCTCCACCTTCACTGATCGCGTCGAGGTGCTGATGGTCGTCCTCGCCGCGATCGCGTCGGTCGTCGTCTGCGGATGGACTCGTGGTGGTCCACGGGCAGGCCACCCAGCCGTAGCTGTTCAGCCTGGGTGGGCTAGGGACGGCCTGCGGGCGGGGATCGGTTGATCTGCGGCGTGTCGGCGCGGCGTGTCGGCCTGATTGCGGCGTTGATGTGCTGCTCATGGCGACTTGTGCCTGATGTGCCGCCCGTGCCGCCGTCCGCTGAGGCGGTGCAGCTGCGTGCGCGGGTCAACGTTTCGACGAACCGGCCAAACCATGGATCTCGGCGCCCATTCGGCGAACGCGGCGTCCATCCCGGCCAGGGAACCAAACGACCGGCCCGCCAGGACATGCTCACGGACGATCGCCACCTGCCGCTCAACCCGACCCTTCCCGGTCGGGCGGTAGGCCGCCAGGACATCGATCACGAAACCGTAGTGCTCCGCGAACGCCGCCGCCTGCGGATGCAACGGCACCGCGACACCCGCAGCCACATGCCTTTTCACCACGGTCTTGGTGCGGTCATAGACAATCGAACCAGGGACCCCACCGAAATAGGTGAACGCCCGCCGGTGACAATCGAAGAACGACCCCAGATCCGCCGAATCAACATAACAGGTGAACGGATCACGCGAGTACGACAACGTCATATGAAAAGACCACACCTTACCGATCCCCACATGACTCAAGATCGTGGTCTCATCACCCCAATCGACCTGGGCCTGCGCCCCGGCGACCGTCTCGAACCGGCGGTGCAACCCCCGCACCCGGTTCTCATCACCCGCGTCAAGCTCAACAACGATCCGTGGCCTGGCTTCGGCCACATACATCTTCGTGCGCTGATAGCTGCCCGTGAACCCGTACTGGGTGACGAGCCGTTCATGGATCGTCGCGGCCCTCAACCGCACATCGGCCCGCAACCAGGCATCCACCACCCCGGTCAACGCATCGATCACCCGCGGCTGCGTGCCCCTACGGGACGGACCCACCGGCGGCACCACCGGTGCGTCCTCTTTCAGATACTTTTTCACCGCACGCCAGTCGACCCCACACTCGCGGCCAATCTCAGCATAGGTAGCGCATGCTTCCAGCAAGGCGCGGAAACGACGTAAGTTCATCCAGGACTCCTGATCCAGGATCATCGGGTGCGATCACCCTTCGGACGTGTCTGCTTGGCGGCTGACACTCCGAAGGGTGATCAACACCCAAGACAAGAACACACAGGACTCGCCGGGAACCCACCTACCAGTGAGGCCGTACGAAGAACGACCTACACATGAGCCCGTACAGAACCCAACACCTCAAGGCGTACGCGGACAAGTGCCCACCACCGGGAAGAAGGCCTCGACCTCGTCGAGCGCCTCGATGATCCCCAAGAGATAGGACTGGTCCAGGTCATCGATCCTGAACAAGAGCTGGTTGCCGCCGCCGAGACGATCGATCGCCTTACCCATGACCGTCAGCCGGCCGGAGGACACGACACGCACCACGAGCGACAGCCACCCCTCCATCGACTCCAAGACCGCCTCGCCCCGCAATTCAGCGTTCAAACGCTGCACCGCTTCCCGGAACGCGTGGAACTCTTCAGCGCGAAGGGAGGCCCCCACATTCGCGGTAAATCCTCCGGCCACGATCTCCACCGGACTGACAAGCCAATTCCCATCCCAGTAGTCATCGACGCCACCCCGCAGTCGCCCCAGCACCCGAATCATAACGCGATCACCGCTGGGATGCCCTATCAGCACCATCGGGCGCAGCTCGTCCTCAGTCATCATGTCCCCGCAATCACCGTGACGACGTCGCCACTGGAGTTCGTGATCACGCGCACACCGGTCGAACCAGAGTTCGCGATCTCGGACTCCACGACGCTCGGGGCACGTTCCGCGGGTCGGGACCGCACTTCGCCAACCACTGACCGAACTCCGGAGTCCCGGGCTTCACCCCGGCCGCCTGAGCACGCGCCATCGCCCGCGACTCAAGCTGGGCCATGACCTCCGGCGCACGCGGAACCATCCGCTCCAAAGCATGCTCGGTGTACCAACGCCCACCAATCCCCGCACCGCCGCCCGCCTCCGGCAGAACCCACCGCGCTCCACCTTCTGCTGGGCCGCACGATCCATGGACCGACCATTCACCATCCTCGGCCTCACCTCATGATCTTGAAACGGCCGTGGCTTCACGCAGGCAACCGAACCAAGTACCCCTCAACACCCTTTTCGAGAAGATCTCGTAGCGCCGCAGCCATGACCGTCAGGCCTGCTTCCCTCGTTACGATCAGATCCGGAATACGCAGGTATCCCCCGGAGAGAAACTCTCCAGAGTCCTTCCAGCGATCGAGGATCTCGCCGACCTCACGCAATGTCAGGAACGTTGCACTCCAGCGGGTACCGTCCTCCAAAGTCAACTCGGCATCCACATTCTCAATCGTGGCGGGATCGTCACCTTCACCCATAAGGAAGGTCACGTATGCGTTATGAATCTTCATTCGCAAGAATGGATCACTGGCCATATATCTTCATCAACCTCGAGATTACCGACAATTCGTTTGCCTTGCTCGCCTTTCCGACGATCTGGATTCCACCATCCACGTTTCTAAAGAAGAGCCGCGCGCCATTGACGCCTCGCGCATACGAGACGTCAGTCCCAGCGAGGGACTTTGTCCCGATCCCAGGGTTCATGTTGCCGCGCGCCAGCTGAGACTGCAACGAGTCTAGTTCAGCCTGGACACGCTGGTCGCTTCCAGCCTTCGCTGCCGCCTTCGCCAGGAATGGGTCCTCACCAACTTTCGACGTGACTGGAGTCGTTGCCGAGTTCCCGGAGTTCCCAGATGGTGGGTTGTGGAGGTTGCCGAGTTGTTTGCCGGCGTCGTTGGCGCTTGCCGCGACCAACGTACCACCGTATGCGATCACCGCCGTACCGAGCATGGCGACGGGTACTCCAACGACGGCGAGAACGCCGGTGGAACTGACTACGATCCCGGCGTCGGCCATGGCGCCGCCGCCGGCTATCGCGAGCACCCCGCCGAGTATCCCCGCTATGTCTGTGGCGAGATGGTTCAGCGCCTCTCGGTTGTAGGTGACCCAGTTAGCGACCGTGTCCACCTTGTCACTGAACCAGTTGCCGACTTCGTGGATGCCGCTACCGAGATTGCGAACGCCAGACCCAATGAGTGTCTTGACCCCCTGAAGGCCCATTCCGGCCGGGGTGCTGATCCACCGGCATGTCCAGTTGCAGTGGTTGACGACATGGGTTGGTGCTGGTGGGGGTGGAGCAGGTAGTACTGGTGCTGGTGCTGGTGGAGTAGACGGCCCCCACCCACCGGTGGCGGGGTTTCGGCACAACCCGTCCGGGCCGTTGCAGTACAGCCCGGTGGGGTCGGCGAACGTGGTGGGGTTGTTGTTCGCGTAGGAGTACGCCGCGTACTGCTGCGGGTCACCGGGGTCCAACACGGGATCGGGGGTGGTGAACCGCCCCAGGGCCGGGTCGTAGGACCTCGCCCCCAGCAGGGTCAACCCGCTGAGGTGCTGGGTCCCCCCGACGAACCCGTGATCCCCCGGCAGGACGCCGGTGTCCAGGGGCACCCCGAACGGGTCCAACACGTGTGTGATCGCCGCCCCCGT